>NZ_SMJZ01000022.1 GCF_004348345.1 Nonomuraea longispora | reverse complement strand
CCCCGCCACCCGCTGCCCTCCATGCCGGCCGACAACTGCACGATCCAGCTCGGCGTGCCCGGCCCGTGGCACGACCGGCTGCCGCACTTCCGCGCCGACCACGAGCCGAGCGGCGCCGGCGACGAGCTGCAGTCGGAATTGCTGCTGCCCAGGGAACACGCGGTCAAGGCGCTGCGCGAGCTGTACACGATCGGCGACAGGATCCGGCCCGTCCTGCACATCTCGGAGGTGCGCACGGTCGCCGCCGACGACCTGTGGCTCAGCCCGTTCCACGGCCGTGACAGCGTGGGCATCCACTTCACCTGGGTGCGCGACGTAGAAGCGGTGATGCCGGTGCTGCGGCTGGTGGAGGAGACGCTGGCGCCGTTCGAGCCGCGGCCTCACTGGGGCAAGCTGTTCACCGTGTGGCCGGACTGCCCCGACAGGTTCCGCTCGCTGGTGGGACGGTTCGACCCGCAGGGCAAGTTCGCCAACGATTTCACGCGGATACTGCTGCGGGAGTAGGCGGCGCCCACGGCTTGCGCCCCCTGGTGTAGCGGATCACAGGTCCGGCGGACGATGCGCGGGGCCCGGCCGTGCACGATCGTTGGGGCCATGACCGACCTCCCGTTCCGCTTCGGCGTCGTCGCCGGACAAGCGCCCGACGCGGCCTCGTGGACCGGCCTGGCCCGCAGGGCGGAGAGCATGGGTTACGCCACGCTGCTGGTGCCCGACACGATCGCCACGCTGTCGCCCTTCGTCGCCGCCGCCGTCGCCGCCACGGTCACGACGACCCTGCGTGTCGGCACGTACGTCGTCTGCGCCCCCTACCGGACGCCGGAGACCGTCGCGTGGGAGACCACGACGCTGCACACGCTCACCGGCGGCCGGTTCGAGCTGGGCCTGGGCGCCGGCCGGCCGGACGCCGAACAGGACGCCGCCGTGCTCGGGGTCGGGTTCGGCACGCCGAGCCAGCGCATCGAGCGGATCTCCAGGACCATCGACGCGGTCAAGGACGTGCGGGTCCTGGTGGCCGCCGCCGGCAGCAAACTGCTCCGGCTGGCCGCCGCGAAGGCCGACACCGTCGCCATCGGTGTGCCGCCGCACCACCCGGAGGAGCAGGTGGCGGCGAAACTGGACGAGCTGTACGAGCTGGCCGGCGACCGCTACAACGAGCTGGAGCTCAGCATGAACCTCGCGGTCGCCGGAGGCGAGCCGCCCGGCCGGCTGCTCGACCGCTTCGGCCGCACCGGCAACGGGATCCTCACCGGCACGCCCGACGAGATGGCCGATGTCCTGCGGCGTCGCCGCGACCGGCTCGGCATCTCGTACGTGACGGTGAACGCCCAGTGCATGGACGCCTTGGCCCCCGTCGTCGAAATGCTCGCCGGAACCTGACAGGTACGACCGGCACGATGAGCCCATGACAGCCAGAGGAACCTTCGACTACCGGCTCTGACCCGCGCCCCGGTTCACCGCAGGCCGAGGCGGCGGGGCGGGGTGTGGATGTCGAAGTGCAGGTTGGACTGCGCCAGGACGGAGTGGGGGCGCGTGCCGGGCGCGATCAGGCCGAGGCGTTCGAAGACGGGGAACCTCGCCGAGGTGGCGGTGAGGTGGCGGGGCCGCATGACCGGGTGCCAGATGCTGTAGACGCCGACCCTGCCGTCCCTTCGGGCATACCAGCCCTGGGTGGGGTGGGTCAGGCGTTCGAGCCAGTCGGACTCGCCGTCGAAGCCGTCCAGCCGGGTGGGCGGCTCCGGTGACTCGGTGGCCTCGCAGTGAGCGGGGCCGGCCTCCAGGCTCCAGCGGGCGGGGTCGCCCGCCCAGTCGGCCTCGATGCTGATGCGGTCGCGCCGCCACGGCATACCCCACACGTGCTGCGGGATGGCGACCACCGGGTGGTCGAGGCCGGTGCCGAAGAACCAGACGCCCGGCCTGCCGTGCGCGGTGACGTAGGCCCGGTAGTTGATCTGGCCGCAGCTGATGGAGGCCGGCGGCAGGAAACGGAAGTGGAAGTCGCGGTCGCGGAAGGCCACGGCCGAGACGAGGGCGCCCGGCCCGTCGGCGAAGGTCATCTTCATCGGGGCGAAACCGTGGGGCAGGTGCCGGGCCAGCGCGCCGGCGTCCACGCGATAGCTGATGATCGCGAAGTCGTCGAGCTCGGTCTGCGCGTGGTGCCAGCGCGGGCGCGGCCGGGGAGTGCCGGTGAAGCTCATGCCTCCAACATAACGATCACCGGTGCCGCCGCGAGGAGGGCGAGGAGGTCAGGAGGTGGCGGCGACGGCGACGTGGCCCACATGGACGCCCGGGCCGGCGAGCGCCTCGGCCAGGGACAGGGCGTGGTCGCGCAGGCCGCCACCGCGATCCCGATGTCGCCCAGGAACGCCAGCGGGTGCGCGCTCCGCGGGGATAGGTCCTCAGACGTCGTCAGGGAGGTCGAGCAGCCGGTTGAGCACCGGGACGAGCTGCTCCTCCTCGTGGTCGAGGTGCGGGAAGAGCCGGCGGTCCTCGCCCTCGTGATGGAGGTGGAGGGCGTCGCAGAACGCCAGGCAGTGCGTACGCAGGTCCGCCCCGCGCGGCGAGCGGCGCAGCTCCGCCAGGTCGCGCCGGAGGCCGTCGTGCAGTTTGACCAGCTCGTCGCCCCAAGCGACAAGTCGCTGTCGATCCGTCATGCCAGTTCCCTCCGTGAAAAATTGCCGTAAAAGGTGGCGAAGAGCGTGGCGAGCAGGGCCGCGCCCGCCGCGATGCCGAAGCTCCACCCGGCGCCCCCGCTCGACAGCGCCGCCGCCCCCACCGCGCCGGCCAGGCTGCTGCCCACGACTCTGACCAGCGCGTTCACCCCTCCGGCCGCGGCGGTCTTGGCGGGCTCGACGTGCTCGACGGCCATCGTGCCGAGCGCGGCGTAGCCGAGCCCGATGCCGAGGCCCAGCACCGCCGCGGCGCCGTACAGGTCGGCGTCCGCGTCCCTGGCGAGCACCAGCCACAGCGCGGCCACCGTCACCAGCGCCGACCCGGCGGCCACCAGCGCGGACGCGGTGAAGCGGCGCATCAGCCGCCCGGCCAGCATCGAGACCACGAGCATCAGGACGGTCGTGGGCAGCAGGTACACCCCCACCTGCAGCACCGAGGCGCCGAGCGGGCCCTGCGCGACCGCCGACACCGTCGTGATGGCCCCGAACAGCGCGAACCCGAGCAGGAACGACGCCACCGTCGCCCCCACCGTCCCCCTGTGCAGCAGCATGGGGATCTCGATCAGCGGTGCCGTCGTACGGCGGGCGGTGACGACCCAGACGGCTGCCACGACCACGGCCGCGACCAGCAGCCCCAGCGTCGGCGGCGACGTCCACCCCCAGGTGCCCCCCTTGCTGATCGCGAGCAGCAGGCACACCAGCCAGGCCGAGACCAGTGCGGCACCGGCCAGGTCGGGACGTCCGGGCTCGCGGGCCGGCGGCGCCTCACGCACGACCGCCGCCACGAGGACGAAGCCCAGCGCCCCGAGGCCGGCCAGCATCCAGAACACGGCCCGGTGGTCACCGTCGACCAGTCCGGCGACGATCATGCCGCCGCCGCTCCCCACGCCGATGGTCGCGCTGAGCACGCCGATCGCCGTCGGCAGCCGATCGCCGGGCACCACCTCCCTGACCAGGCCCATGGCCAGTGGGAGCAGCGGCGCGGCGGCCCCTTGCAGGACCCTGCCGGCCATGATCGGGGCGAGCGCGGTCGACGCGGCGCTGAGCGCGGACCCGGCCACGAGCAGCGCGAGCGCGGCCAGTGAGACGGTGCGCCTGCCGTACATGTCGCCGAGCCTCGACAGCAGGGGGATCGCCACCGCGCCCGACAGCAGCCCGGCCGTGAGCAGCCATGAGACGGAGGTGAGCGGTTCACCGAGTCGCCGCCCCAGCAGCGGCAGCAGCGGCACCACCACGGTCATCTGCAGCGTCCCGACGGCCACCGAGAAGGCCAGCACTCCTACGGTCAGAGAGTTTTTGTACACGTATAGAAAGTAGCATGGCAGCATGCCCTCCCGAACCGGACGACCTCCGAGGATCTCCAGGGCGGAGATCGTCACCGCCGCCCACCGCGTCATCGAGGAGGACGGCGTGGCCGGCCTGACCATGCGCAGGCTCGCCCGCGAGGTGGGCAGCACGCCGATGGCGCTCTACCATCACGTGCGCGACAAGGACGAGCTGCTCCTGCTCCTGCTCGACGACTACGCCGCCGGCATGCCCAGGCCGGAGCTGCCCGAGGAACCGGGCGAGCGCATCGTGGCCGCCGCCGCGGCCCTGCGGGAGGGGCTGGCGGGGTGGCCGTGGGTCGTCGAGGTGATCCGGGCCGACGATCTGCTCTCGGTCAGAGCGCTGTGGTATCCGGAGCAGATCATCGACGCGGCCATGAGCGCCGGGCTGACGATCGAGCAGGCCGTCGGCGCCTACCGCGTCATCTGGCACTACACCGCGGGCGAGATCGCCGCGCGGGCGGCGGCGGCGAAGAGGCGCGAGGATGGGAGCATGACGTACCGGGACCGCGTGTTCGCCGAGCTGGACGCGCGGGAACACCCCCGGCTCAGCGAGGTGGGCGGGCGGTGGGCCGAGCTGACCGCGCGCGACACGTACGAACAAGGGCTGCGCGCGCTGGTGAGAGGGCTCCTGCCCGCAAAGCAGTGGCCGTGAGATGGCGGTCCGTGAGACGGTCGGGGTCTGATGATCTTCTGGAGCGAGGCGGGGCGGGAACGGTCGGCGGCGTGGCGCACGGCGCTGGGCGCGCCGCCGCCGGCGCGCGTGGTGGTCGCCGACGACCGCATGAAGGCCGACACCGCCTACCGGCTCGCCTGTGAGGGCACCGCGCTGTTGTGGCGGGGCGACTTCCACAACGCCCGGCAACTGCTGCGCGCCATGGGCCGCCGCTGCAAACCTGCCGCGCCCGGCAGCGGGTTCCACCGCTACCGCCAGGCCAGGTCGCAACGCGCCCGCACGCTGGGCATGTTGCTCATCCCGTACGACGCCGGCCACGTGGTGCCGCTGCGCCGCGCGCCCGACGTGCGTGAGGCGTGCAACGAGGCGTACGGCCCCGACGCGCCTCCCGCGGTGGGCCAGTTGCGCGAGCTGCTCGGCGTGATCGGCGCTCACGAGTGGCGCAAGAAGGGCGTGTACGTCCCGGCGCTCGGCGCGCGCATCCACCCCCACCACGGCGTCTTCTCCCCGATCAGGGGCGAATATGTCGACCTGGTCGCCGAGGCGCCGCTGCCCGGCGACCGGCTGGCGTTCGACGTCGGCACGGGCACGGGTGTGCTGGCGGCCGTGCTGGCCGGGCGCGGCGTGCGCCACGTCGTCGCCACCGACCTCGACGAGCGGGCCGTCGCCTGCGCCTCCGCGAACATCGCCCGGCTGGGCCTGGACGAGCGGGTGGAGGTCGTACACGCCGACCTGTTCCCGCCGGGGCGCGCCCCGCTCGTCGTCTGCAACCCGCCGTGGTTGCCCGCCACGCCGGTCTCCCCGCTCGACCAGGCCGTCTACGACCCGGGCGGGCGGATGTTGCGCGGGTTCCTCGACGGTCTGGCCGGGCATCTGGAGCCGGAGGGGGAGGGCTGGCTCATCCTGTCCGACCTGGCCGAGCACCTGGGCCTGCGCACGCGCGCCGACCTGCTGGCCGCGTTCGAGGAGGCGGGGCTGCGCCTGGCCGGCCGCATGGACGTCGCGCCCCGGCACGACCGGCCGAAGGACGAGAACGACCCGCTGCACGCGGCCCGCGCCGCCGAGGTGACCTCCCTGTGGCGGCTCACCCGCTGACCATGGGGGAGGCGGCGGGAGCGGTCCGGCATGTTAGCCAGGGCCGTTCAGCGGCAGGAGATGTCCATGCATATTTCGGGGGTACAGGTCGTTCTGCCTGATCACCGCTACGAGCAGGCGGAGATCACCGAGGCGTTCGCCCGGCTGACGGAGTGCGACGAGGACCTGCTGCGGCGCTTCCACACCGCGACCGGCGTGGAGGCCCGCAACCTCGCGCTTCCGCTGGCCGACTATCCCAAGCTCGACTCCTTCACCCGCGCGAACGACGCGTACGTCGAAACCGCCCTCGACCTCGGCGAGCAGGCGATGCGGGCCGCGCTCAAGAAGGCCGACGTGCGCCCCGAGAAGATCGACCACCTGCTGTTCTGCTCGACCACGGGCCTGGCCACCCCCTCGCTCGACGCGAAGCTGGCCCAGCGGGTGGGCCTGCGGATGGACGTCAAGCGGGCCCCGGTGTTCGGGCTCGGCTGCGCGGCGGGCGCGTCCGGCCTGTCCCGCCTGTACGACTACCTTCGCGGCTGGCCCGACCACGTCGCGATGCTCGTCTGCGTGGAGCTGTGCTCGCTGACGATCCAGCGCGACGACACCTCGATCGCGAACCTGGTGGCGAGCGGCCTGTTCGGCGACGGCGCGGCGGCCGTCGTGGCGACGGGACGCGGCCAGGGACCCGAGGTCGTCGCCACCCGCAGCAGGCTCTATCCCGGCACCGAGCACCTCATGGGCTGGAGCGTCGGCGACCACGGCTTCCGCATCATGCTGGACCCCGAGCTGACCGGGTTCGTGGAGCAGGTGCTGGCCGCCGACATCAAGGCCTTCCTCGCCGACTACGGGCTGGCGCCCGAGCAGGTCGCCACCTGGGTCTGCCACCCTGGCGGCCCGAAGGTCATCGACAGGATCGCGCAGACCCTCGGCCTGCCGGCCAAGGCGCTGGACGTGACGTGGCGCTCGCTGCGCGAGCACGGCAACCTGTCGTCGGTATCGGTGCTCCACGTGCTCCAGGAGACCCGCGGCCGGCCCGGCACGCCCGCCGTGCTCATGGCGCTGGGCCCGGGTTTCTCCGCCGAGATGCTCCTGCTGCACTGGTGAGTGCGCGTGCGGGGAGCGGTGCTGGCAGGCTGTGGGCCATGAACGAGACACTGACGATGCTGCGCGAGGCGGCCGGCCGTACGTCGAAGCTGGTCGCCGAGATCGGTGAGGACGAGTTCGCGCTGCCCACGCCCTGCGCCGACTACAACGTGCGGGAACTGATCAACCACCTGGAGTGGGCCGCCACGCTGTTCGAGTCGCTGGCGCAGGACGGCGGGTTCCCGCCGCAGAAGGAGTACACCGGCGACTTCCCCGAGCGGGTCGAGCGCATGCTGGCCGTCTGGGCGCGACCGGAGTCATGGGAGGGCGTCAGCCAGAGCATGGGCCTGCCGAAGAGTGTGCTGGCCAACATGGCGCTGACCGACCTGGTGGCCCACGGATGGGACCTCGCCCGCGCGACCGGCAGGACCTTCGAGGTGCAGGAGGAGACGGCCGCCGCGCTGCTGGCCTTCGCCCGGCAGATGGCGCCGACGGGCCGGGAGCGCGGGGCGTTCGGCCCGGAGGTGCCGGTACGGGAGAGCGCGCCCGTGCTCGACCGCGCGCTCGGGGTCATCGGGCGGGATCCGGCCTGGAAACCGTGATCCGCTCCAGCCCCTCGGGCTCCTTGCCGGGGTGGAGGCCGGTGAGCAGGGTGCTGACGGTATAGAGGTGCCAGGCCTGCGCCGGCTTCTTGACCACGGGGTCGGCGAAGAGCGCGCGCACCTCGTCCGGGTTCACGACGGGGGTCAGGACGTCCAGGTGGTCGAGCACCTGCCTGCGCAGGATGTCCGTCAGCTCGGGTCCGGGGCTGGTGCGCCAGCTCCACCCGCCGCCGGTCTTCGTGGTGGGCATATGCCCGGCGGGCGGACGGGACCAGAACCACCGTTTGGTCATGCCCTCCGCGAACCGCCACGGTTTCCCCTCGATCGGCACGTCCCGCAGCTGGGGGGCGAACCTCAGGATGAGGCCGTAGATCACCTCTTCCGACAGGCGCCAGCCCTGGTCCAGGCTCAGCGCCGCACGTACCACCCGGTTGTCCAGGAACGGCCGCACCGGGTCGCCGCGCCGCAGCGACCCGGCGCGGGCGCTGGCCTGCCAGCGGCCCACCTTGTACCAGATGTAGATGTGGTCGAGGGCCTCCAGCCGGTCCGGCCGGGCCTGCCACGGCCGGGCCAGCTCGCGCGCGTGCTCGTTGGCCTCCGCGGTGAACAGCTTCGTGTCCTTGGTGAAGGTGTTGGTGATCCGCCGCAGCAGCGCCTTGTCGCTGAGGTCTGTCTGGAGCAGGTTCAGGCTGCCCGCGCGCAGCGTCTCGCCGCTCTGCCCCGACATGGTGGGCTTGCCGGAGTACGGCAGGTAGCCGACGATCGACTCGTACGCCGACGTCATGCCCTCGCACGTGCGCAGCGTCTCCCAGGCCCGGCTCAGCGGGTGCTCCACCAGCACCGCGTCCTTCTGGGCGGTCTGCTGCGGCGCGATGACGGTGTGCTCCACCTTCAGCCGGGCCGCGATCTGCCGCGCGAGGATCACATCGGGGTGTGTGTCGAGCCCGTTCGTCGTCACCCTGAACGGCACCCGCGCCGCGTGCAGCAGCGCCGCCAGGATACGGGTGTCGCGCCCGCCGGTCAGCGCCAGGTTGACCGGCTCGCTCAGGTCGCGCAGCGGCGCGACGGTGGCCAGCAGCGCCTCCGCCAACTCGCCGATCGCCGCCCGCTTGGCCCGCGCCGACGTGGGCGCGGGCCCCGCCTGCGGCAGCGGCGCCTCGGTGATGACCCGCCGCCCGTCGCGCACGTCGATCCGCGCGTCGGGCCGCAGCGCCGTCACCCCCTTGTACGGCGTCTCGTCCGACAGGAAGAAGCCCTGTCTGATCATGGTCTGCAGGGCGAGCACGTCGTGGTCGATCCGGTCGGCCGGTTGGGCCGCCAGGTGCACGAGCAGGGCGCGGCTGCCGACGACGTGCAGGTCGGGCGTCTCGGCGTAGAAGACGGGGCACACCCGGTTGACGGCGGTGCTCGCGGTCAGCTGGCCGTCGCGGGCGATCCACGCGGAGAAGCAGCCGCCCACGGAGCCGCCGGGCAGCCTGGTCACGTCGGCGGGTTCGGCCAGGTGGCCGTTCAGCCCGATGACCCGGCCGTCGTGCTCGGTGATCAGCGGCGGCTGCCGCGTGTCGTCGGGTTCGTTGGTCCACGCGAGCAGTGACACGCCTCTGCCGTGCCATTCGCGGGCGCGGATGACGTCGGCGGGCACCGGGAAGGCCGTCTCGATGAGGGTCCGGGCCCGGCTCAGAACCTGAGCGGGAACGTCATGTCGCTTCGCGGCCAGAGCCAGATACACGCGCACGGCGTCATGCCTACCTCAAAGGCACCATTTGTCACAACTGATCACGCGACGGTCGCGGTTTGTGCTCGCTTACGTCACCGGCCCGGCCACCGCTGCGCCGATTCCGTCGTACGAGCGGAGGTGGAAGTGATGAGATTTCGTCCCTTGGTGGTCGGTGCCGGACTGATGGCCGTCCTGATGCTCGCCGCCTGCGGTGGGCCGGGCGGCTCGGCGGACCGAGAGCACGCTGCCGAGCCGGCCGGCGCCCACAACCGGCCGGTCCCGTCGGCGACACAGGGCGCCGACGAGGACGGTCGCGAGGACACCACGAAGGCGCAGATCTCCACGTTCGGGCTGGACGTGGACACCGCGTCGTACGGCTACGCCCGCCGTACCCTCCAGGAGGGCCGCTGGCCCGCGCCCGCGGAGGTCCGTCCGGAGGAGTGGGTCAACGCGTTCAGGCAGGACTACGGGCAGCCGCCGGGCGACGGGTTCGCCGTGCACGTGGACGGCGCGAAGCTGCCGTCAGGAGACGAGGCGGTCATGCGGGTGGGCCTGCAGACGCGCGGCACCGACGCCGCCCAGCGCAGGCCCTCCAACCTCACGTTCGTCGTCGACGTGTCCGGTTCGATGGGTGAGCCGGGCAGGCTCGACCTCGTCAAGTCGGCGCTGGACAAGCTGCTGGACCAGCTCGCGCCCGGAGACCAGGTGTCGATCGTGGCGTTCAGCGACGAGGCCACCGTGCTGGCCTCGATGACCCCGCTGACCGCCAGGGAGGAACTGCGGAGCGCGGTGGACGAGCTGGCCGTCGACGGCGGCACCAACCTGGAGAGCGGCATGGTCGCCGGTTACGAGGAGGCGTCCAAGGCGTTCAGGACGGCCGCCACGAACCGGGTCATCCTGCTCTCCGACGGCCTGGCGAACCAGGGCAGCACCGAGTGGCAGGACATCCTCGACCGGGTCAAGGAACACGCGGCCAAGCGGGTCACGCTGCTCACCGTCGGCGTCGGCAGGGACTACGGGGACGAGCTCATGGAGCAGCTCGCCGACAACGGCGACGGCATGGCCGTCTACGTCAGCTCCCAGGAGGAGGCTGACAAGATCTTCACCACGCAGCTGCCCGCCACCATCGAGCTGCGGGCGCGCGACGCCAAGGCGCAGGTCGTGTTCAACCCGTCCGTGGTGGAGAGCTTCCAGCTCGTCGGGTACGAGAACCGCGCGCTGTCCGCCGAGGAGTTCCGCGACGACACCCGTGACGGCGGCGAGATCGGGCCGGGCCACTCCGTCACCGCCCTGTACGCGCTGAAGCTCAAGCCCGGCGCCAGGGGCCAGCTCGCCCAGGCCACCGTACGCTGGCAGGACCCCGACACCAGGGCCGCCTCCGAGGAGAGCGCGTCGTTGCGGGCGAGCGATCTGGCCGGGTCGGTGTGGGAGGAGGCGCCGGTCCGCCTCCAGGTGGACGTGGTCGTGGCCGCGTTCGCCGGCTACATGCGCGACAAGAAGGCGTTCGGCCTGGATCTGTCCACGCTCGGCGAGCACGCCTCCCGGCTGGCCACCGACTCCGAGGACCCGATGGTGGCGGAGCTGGCCACGCTCATCGAGAAGGCGAGGTCGGTCGGCTAAGCGCGCGGGCCGGCTCGGCGTCACGGGTGCGTGCCGAGCCGGCCCGCGGTTCGCCGGATGTGCGCGGGTTCGGGAGTGTGCTTGAAAGGTCGGGAAGTCGGCTACACTCGTACACGCGACAAGGGGCTATGGCGCAGTTGGTAGCGCGCCTCCATGGCATGGAGGAGGTCTGGGGTTCGAATCCCCATAGCTCCACTCACATCATCTCAGGTGTCCCCGTCGGCGCAACGGTCGGCGTTGATCGTGTCCGGCTCGAACTTCTTCCTGACGATGTCGTCGGTCATGTGAGGGTTGCCGGGCGCCAGTCTCAGATACTCATCGATGAGCTGGCCTCGCAGGTCGGTGAGCCAGTCGTTGCTCCTGACATAGGTGTCGATGGCGCTCACCAGGCGCCGGCACGCTTCGCCGTGGTCCTTGTGCAGCGCTATCGAGATGTGCTGCTGCCTTCCCATCGACAGGTCGGGCACCCGGAAAAAGGACTTCCCCGTCTCCTTGCTGACGTTCTCATCTTGGGTGGTGAATCCCATGAGGATGATCCGGTCGGTGCTGTAGGCGAAGGAATCCTCGTTCCTCACCCTCTCGATGCAGTTCTCCGGGGTCGAGACGGAGGTGAGCCGCAGGCCGGCGGAGTTCTGCAGCACCTTCATGGTTTCGTCGGCCGTGCTCCCCTCCACCGTGCATATGTCCTTGCCGGCGAGGTCCTGGACCTGGTGGACCGGCTCGGCGTCGGCAAGGGTCAGCAGCGCGATGTCGGTCCGCAGATAGGAGCGGGCAAGCCGGAATTTGGCCGCCCTGAGGTCGTTGTCGGAGATCATCCCCATCACCATGTGGACTTTCCTGTTGCTCAGGGCGGTCTCCCAGTTGCTCGTCCACACGGGGGTGGGTGCCGACTCCTGGACGCCCGCGTGCTTGAGTATCTTGTTCCGGGCCTGTGCCTCGAAGCCCACCGGAAGGTGACTGTTCACCGGTGACAGACCTGGGTACAGTTTGACGCCGACCGAGACGATGTCGGCGTCCAGGGGCGGAGGAGGCGCCGCAGACCCGCAGGCGGTCACGAGAAGTAGCGCCGCAGTGAGAATGCCGACACTCCGTGAGGGCTTACCGGACTTCATCTGGACCTCACCGATGGAGTGTGACGTTTTTCGTGGTGATGGATATCGAGCAGTTCTGTGTGGAGATCAGCTCCATGGACACGGTGACCCGGCTCATGTTCTCGTCCACCTCGAACTCGGCGAAATCCCCATTGTCGAAGTCCTCCTTCTTCTCGTTCGGCTGGCGGCCGTCCATCAGAACATCGACCCGGTTGTGCGGGCAGGACCCCCATTCCTCCGCGGGGTCGGTGTACGACACGGGGACGCGAAGCCAGGTGTATCCGGGTTCGAAGCGAACCTCCGTCACGGCCGTGCCGCCGGCCTCAACGGGGTTAGGGGACCACTTAACAGCCACGGCGTGGCCCTGCGTGCCGGCCACGCCCCGGGCGATCCCGTGGGCCGTCAGGCCCGCCAGGGCCGGGGTGACGACAGTGAAGATCACGATGGCCAGGGTCGCGGGGGGCGGATCCAGCAACGGTCGACGAATAATGACCAGCACGGCGGCGGCCAGTGCGGCGTATCCGACGAACAGAGCGGCCAGGTCCAGATCCAGCCAGCCCGGGCCGGCCGCTATGCCGAGGAGAACCGCAAGGAGATGAACCACTCCGACGATGAAGGCATCTTTTCGCTTTATGCCACTCTTGGCGGGTGGGCAGGCGTCCATGCAGAGATGCTAAGTCCTGATCTCTTCTGCTGCGCGGGTCGCGCTAAATTCGGTAATGCAGAAAAGAGCAGCATCATGTGCAATTTCGGTGCACACATATTGTCCGAGTGGTGAACGGCCCAGGCGTCACCGGCGGCCGTTCACCGCCGGCTCGTGACCGTCGGAAAGCCCCTGCGCGCCGGCCGCCGGACCGGTCGCGGGCAGGCCCCGCTCACGCCAGGGCAGGGCGTACACCATCGCGGCGATGACGGCGAGCGACGAGAACACCCACACGCGGTGCGCCGTTGCCCACTCCATGCCCGTCAGGAAGTAGAGCAGGTGCAGATAGCCGGCCACCACCCACAGGCTCGTGAGCGTGATGGCGCTCCAGGCCCCGCGTGGCGGACGGGCGAGGAGATAGGGCAGCGGCCAGAGCAGATACTGGGCGCCCAGCCGGTAGGTCACGATGAGGAAGACCAGGAGGAGGGCGAGGGTCAGCAGTTCGGGCTCGGCCCACCGCCACCACCAGAGCGCGGCCAGGAGCGCCGCGGCCAGGATGACCAGGCCGACGCGGCCGAAGACGGGCGAGACGATCTGCTCCCCGCCGGTCGCCACGGCCGTCCAGCCCCAGTCGCCGACCACGGGGCGGGTCGACATGATGGCGCGCACCAGGGCGGGCAACTCGCTGGCCGCCGTGTCGAGGAAGAGCGAACTGCTGGCCAGCATGGCGAGGGGCGCCATCGCGGTCCAGACGAGCACCGTGACCCGCCGGCGCAGGCCGGGCACCGCCAGCACGACGCCCGGCACGAGCAGCAGCGACCAGTGGGTGCACGACACCGAAAGGCCGATGAGCAGCCCTGCGAGCTGCACGTGGCCCCGCCGGGCGGCCAGCAGCGCGGCCACGCCGAACAGCAGCGTGATGGGCGGGAACTGGCCGTGCACCCCGCTCACCAGGACGCCGACGGGCAGGCACGCGTACTGGAAGCCGCGCAGGGCGCCGCGCTCGGCCGCGAGCCTGCTGATCAGGGGGATGAGGGCGAGGTCGGCGACGACGGGCACGATCCGGCCGGCCACCGCCCACGACAACCCCAGCGTCTCTCCCAGCTCCTGCTGCCCGGCCAGCACGTAGGCGAGCAGCGGCAGGAAATGCCAGCCCCCCTCACGCAGGTGCATCGTCGGGTTCTGCCCGTCGAGCACGGCGTTGGCGGCGTCGCGGAAGTCGTGCTCGAAGTCGTACGGCTGGACGGCCATCTGAGGGGCCAGCAACATGGCGAGCACCCGCAGCACGGCTCCGGCGCAGAGTGCCACCCACAGCGGCGGGGACCAGCCCCTGCGCTGGGCGAACACCGCCAGAGCGAAACCGACGGCCAGCGGTGGCCCCATGATCAGTTCGGGGGTCACCGGCACTCCATGGGGTTGCTCCGATCTCGGCTGCCACGATCACAGGATGCGAAAACCGTAGCGTACGCGATGTGCTCCCCGGCTCCGTGCGATGCGTCTGAACACTCCGAACCTGGGCAGCCGGATGGAGCGAATCTACAGGTTGCGCCGGTAGGGTCTGCAGAACGTCAAGCGAAAGGAGCGGCGAATGTCGGAGTTCGCCGGAGCTCGTGTGCTGGTCACGGGAGGGTCAGGCTTCATCGGCAGACGCCTGGTCGCCACTCTGCTCGCAGAAGGTGCCGAGGTCGTGGTGGCTGATCTGAACGCCCATCCCGACCCCGAGGTGCGCTCTGTGGTCGGAGATCTGCGCGACCCGGGGGTCCGGGGCGAGGCCGTGTCCGCGGGGCTCGACGGTGTCGTGCACCTTGCGGCGGTCACGTCGGTGTTGCGTTCGGTCGAGGACCCCGCGGGTACGTATGAGGTGAACGTCGCGGCGACCGCGGGGCTGCTCGAACTGGCCCGCGAGCGGGAGGTGCCCAGGTTCACGTTGGCCTCCACCAACGCCGTGACGGGCGACGTGGGCAGCGCGCCCATCACCGAATGGCAGGCGCTGCGCCCGCTGACTCCCTACGGCGCGACCAAGGCCGCGGGTGAGATGTTGCTGAGCGCCTACTCCGGCGTCTATGGCATGCAGGCCTGCGCGCTGCGTTTCGCCAATGTCTACGGCCAGGGCATGGGTCACAAGGACAGCTTTGTGCCCCGGCTGATGCGCGCCGCCGCCGAGGGCGCCGGCGTCCAGGTGTACGGCGACGGCACCCAGTTGCGCGACTACGTCCACGTGGACGACATCGTCCAGGCCGTCCAGGTTGCCTGGCGCACGGGCCACAACGGCCCCCTGGTCGTCGGCTCAGGGCGTTCTGTGAGCGTGAACGAGCTGATCGAGGCGGCACGCGAGGTCACCGGGGCGCCGATCCCGGTCGAGCACGTCGCCGCCAAGCAAGGAGAGATGCCGGCGGTCGTGCTCGACACGTCGCTGGCCAAGACACTCGGGTACGAACCACGGCACGATCTGACCACCGGCCTGCCGACCGTGTGGCCGGACTTCGCGCCGGGTGGTGTGGAGGGCCAAGCATGACCGCCGATCACATGGCGAACACCGACGCGCGGGTCGACGCCGCCGCGCTGGCGGAGTTCACCGCCGAGCACGGCGGCGATCTTCCCCCCATCGCGATCGTCATCGCCGCCTACAACGAGGAGCGCGGGATCGGCGACGTGGTCAGCGCGATCCCGGCCGTCATCGCGGGGCACGACACGGCGACCGTCGTGGTCGTCGACGGCGCCTCCGACGACACGGCGGCCGTGGCCCGCAAGGCCGGCGCGCTGGTCTGCGACGTCCCCGTCAACCGGGGGCAGGGCGCGGCCCTGCGGCTGGGCTACCGCATCGCCAGGGCGGGCGGCGCCCGCTACATCGTGACCACCGACGCCGACGGACAGTACGACCCGGCCGACATCGAGCGCATCCTGACTCCGGTGCTGCGGGGGGAGGCCGACTTCGTCACGGGCTCGCGGGTGCTGGGACGCCAGGAGACCTACGACCGTGTGCGCCGCCTGGGCGTGCACGTCTTCGCCCGGATGATCAGTCTGCTGACCGGGCAGCGCATCACCGACACCTCGTTCGGCATGCGCGCGATGCGCGCCGAGGTCACCGGGGCCGTCACGCTGAAGCAGCCGCAGTATCAGTCGTCCGAGCTGCTCATCGGCGTCATCTCGCGGGGCTACAAGGTGGTGGAGGTGCCGGCGACGATGCGGTTGCGCGTCGCCGGCACGACCAAGAAGGGCGGCAACCTGGTCTACGGTTACCGCTATTTGCGTGTGGTGCTCGGCACCTGGCTGCGGGAGCGCCGCGGCGCCGCGCCGTCCGGGCCGTCCATGGCTTCGGGGCCGTCGGCGTCACCGGGGTCCGCCTCCTCATCGTCGTCCGCCTCGCCGGCGGAGCCCGCGCGGGGGTCGGCGAAGACGAAGTAGTGGAAGAAGCAGAACTTCGCCAGGAACAGCACGCCGTAGACCCCGAGGAAGACCGCGCCCACGAACAGCACGCGCGCCCCGTCGGTGGCGAACAGCCGGGGCCCGACATCGTGGGCGACTCCGGTCGCCCACGTGGTGAGCAGCAGCCCCGTCACCGACGTCACCCAGAACGGCAGCAGCTCGCGCAGCACCCGGGGACGTCCGCGGCGCTGCCACGCCCAGCGGCGGGCGAGCACGTAGTTGGTCACCGCGCCCAGGGCCCAGGCGGCCACCGCGGCCGCCTGGGCTCCGAGTAGCCCCTGACCGTAGGACACCAGCAGCGTCACCTCGCTCACCACGGCCGCGGCCACAGAGCCGAGCGTGTAGCGCGTGAAGATGCGTGGCAGCGTGCCACGGAGGAAGCCGCGTAGGTCAATCACGGGTCGTGCGCTCCCCGTCGTGAGGCACGCGGAGCACACCGAGCACCGACTGGCCGAAGGGGATCGGCAGCGCCCGGTCGAGCACCCGGGTGACCGGCACGATGACCTTGTCGTACAGGCCGACCGCGCCCGCCTTCGGCGAGCCCGCCTTGCCCATGCGCACCGCAGCCCACCAGGCGAGCCCGCCCAGCAGGTTGACCGGCCTGGCCAGCGTCACGCCGAGCCCCGCACGACGGGCGGCGTCGCGCAGGGTGGCGGGCGTGTAGCGGCGGAAGTGGCCGACCTTGCGGTCGAACTCGCCGTACAGGCTCATGTAGGCGGGCACCCAGAGCACGATCGTGCCGCCCGGCGTGACCGAACCGGCCAGTTGCCTGAGAATCTCGGCGTCGTCCTCGAAGTGTTCGAGCACGTTGATGGCGATCACCGTCTCGACCGGCCGTTCCAGCCGCGCGCCGGAGGAGAGGTCGAACTGCATGGCCTCGACCTCGGAGGCGCTGGCGAAACGGTCTTTGAGCAGCCCGACCGCGTCGGGGTCGACGTCGGTGACGACCAGCCGCTCAAGGCCGGTGAACTGCGCGGCGAACTCGCCCAGCCCCGCTCCCACCTCCAGCACGCTGCGTCCGCAATGAGGGGCGATCAGGTCGTACTGGTAGCGGCGGTAGCGGGGCTTGTCGGGGCCGCCGTCCTCGCGCTCGGCCGTACGGCCGGTGGCGCGGGCGAAGGCCCCCTCCTCAGCGCTCACTGGTGCGCTCCGCCCCTGGGTTGCGCCAGTTGACGCCCGGCAGAAGTGCCTCCTCGCGGACCCGGTCGACGTGGCGCTTGGCGACGTCGAACAGCGACGTGATGAGCGTGTCGGACAGCAGGTGCGGAACGAGCCCGAGCTCCACCAGGCCGGTGTGGGTCACCTTGTAGTAGTGCTCCTCCTTCTCGACGCGGGGGTTGTCGAGGTTGTCGATCGTCACCTCGCCGGGGAAGGACTCGGAAACCGTGGTGGCGATGTCGCTGACCGACATGGACTCGGTCATCTGGTTGAACACCCGGAACTCGCCGCGGTCCGCCGGGTTCTCGCAGGCGAGCTGGATGCAGCGGACCGTGTCGCGGATGTCGATGATGCCGCGGGTCTGGGTGCCGGAGCCGTAGACCGTCAGGGGGTGGCCGAGCACCGCCTGGATGACGAACCGGTTGAGCACGGTGCCGAAGACGGCGTCGTAGTCGAACCGGGTGGCCAGCCGGTCGTCCAGCGTGGTCTCGGGCGTCTCCTGGCCGTAGACCACGCCCTGGTTGAGGTCGGTGGCGCGCAGGCCCCAGATGCGACAGGCGAACTCCATGTTGTGGCTGTCGTGCACCTTGGACAGGTGGTAGAACGAGCCGGGCCGCTTGGGGTAGAGCACCCGGTCCCTGCGCCCCTTGTGCTCCAGCTCCAGCCAGCCCTCCTCGATGTCGATGTTGGGCGTGCCGTATTCGCCCATCGTGCCGAGCTTGACCAGGTGGATCTCCGGGTCGATCTCGGCGATCGCGTAGAGCAGGTTGAGCGTGCCGACGACGTTGTTGGTCTGCGTGTAGACCGCGTGCTTGCGGTCGATCATCGAGTAGGGGGCGGCTCGCTGCTCGGCGAAGTGCACCACGGCGTCGGGGCGGAAGTCGCGGATCATCCCGTACGTGAAGTCGGCGTCCATGAGGTCGCCGACGAACATCTCGATCGTCTTGCCGGTTCGCTCCTGCCACGCCGTGACGCGGGTGTGCAGCGATGCGATCGGTACGAGGCTGTCCACGCCGAGTTCGAGGTCGTACTGACGGCGTACGAAGTTGTCGGCGACCGCCACCTCATGGCCGCATTGCGACAGGTGGAGGGCCGTCGGCCATCCGAGGTATCCGTCGCCGCCGAGGACCAAGATCCGCATAAATCCATCCTGACTTGTTGTAGACGCATCCGCATCCCGCGGCCCTGCGTCGGTGTGTCGCTTACGGGGTGTCCGCAGCCTGCAGCTAACCAGCCTTATCACACGCTAAACGGGTTCTCATTAATTGAGCATGACTTCTCAGGCTGACTTTGGTGGTTCGACGATGTTACGCGTTGTGCGCACCGTATCGGGTTCTGGAGAGACGTTGTGCCGGACGTGAGGAGTATCTCCCATCGACGTAGAACGCATGTTCGCAACAGAAAGTGCGCATCCTGCAAATTTGCTTAATCCGTAATTTTGCTCCAGGCTGCTCCCGTGAACGGGCTGAGGGAACGGAAGAAGCGTGCCACACGCGAGGCGCTGATGGCGTCCGCGCTCCGGCTCGCGCTGGAGCGCGGGCTGGAGGGCGTCCGCGTCGACGACATCGCCGCCGAGGCCGGTGTCTCGCCCAGGACGTTCAACAACTACTTCACCGGCAAGCACGAGGCGATCGCCGCGCGCCACACCGACCGCATCGAACGGTCGGTGGCCGTGCTGCGCGCCCGGCCTCCCGAGGAACCCTTGTGGGAGGCGCTGACGGAGGCCATGGTGCGGCCGTGGGAGCAGGACGCGGGTGACGCCGGCTCGCCGCCGCCTCCCGAGCTGCTGGCGAGCATCCGGGTGTTGTCCAGGGAGCCCGCGCTGCGGGCCGAGACGTTGCGGGTGGCCCTCGCCGCCGACGGCGCTCTGGCCGCGGCCGTGGCCGAGCGCACCGGCACCGACCTTGCCCGTGACCTTTATCCCCATCTCGTGGCCGCGGCCGCGACCGCGGCCGTGCAGGCGGCCGTCGGCCACTGGCTGCGCGCCGACCCGCCGGTCTCGCTGGCGCCACTGCTGCGCGACGCCTTGCGCGCGCTGGCGGCCGGACTGCCCGCACCCACCGAGGAGCCCGTGACATGAACACCGACAGCGCCACCGACAGCGCCATCGGCTTCGACAGTGACGTCGTCATCGCCGGCGGCGGCCCCAACGGGCTGCTGCTGGCCTGCGAGCTGAGCCTGGCCGGGGTCCGGCCGCTCGTCGTCGAACGCCTGCCGCAGCGCAGCGACCAGCCCAAGGCCAACGGCGTCGTCGGCCAGGTCGTACGGCTCCTGCGCGGGCGAGGCCTCGCCGCCGATGAGGCTCCGATACCCGCGTTCGTGTTCGGCGCGCTGCCGCTGGACCTGTCGGGGCTGGAGGACAACCCGCTGCACGGGATGGGCATCAGGCAGCCCGAGCTGGAGGAGCTGTTCGAGAAGCGGGCGCTGGAGCTGGGTGCCAGGATCGGGCGCGGGCACGAGCTGACCGGCTTCGACCAGGACTCCGAAGGCGTCACGGTGCGTCTCGAAGGGCCCGCGGGCCCCCGCGCGCTGCGTACCCGCTACCTGGTCGGCTGCGACGGCGCGCACAGCACGGTGCGCAGGCTCGCCGGCATCGGCTTCCCGGGCGTGGTGACGGCCGACGTCGTGAGCCGCGCCGCCCACGTCAGCGTGCCGGGGGCGGTGCTGCGGATGGAGCGGGCCGAGCTGGAGGTGCCGGGCGCGGGCACGTTCGGGCTCTACGCCTGGCACCGCACCGAGCGCGGCGCGTACGCGATGATGCCTGCGGGCCCGGGGACGCTGATGATCAGCGTGATGGAGTGGGAGCCCGGGGCGCCGGGCGACGACGTGCCGATGACCATCGGCGAACTGCGTGCCGGCCTCGCCCGTGTGACCGGCGCCGACCTGCCGCTCTCCGGCCCCGTGGGCGCGGGCCCGCACGTGCTCAGGCGGCTGAACGGGCGCAACACGCGGGTGGCCGAGCGTTACCGCGAGGGCCGGGTGTTCGTGGCGGGCGACGCCGCGCACGTCCACTCGGCCATGGGCGCGCCCGGGCTCAACGTGGGCCTGCAGGACGGCGTGAACCTGGCCTGGAAGCTCGCGGCCGAGGTGCGTGGATGGGCGCCGCCGCGGCTGCTCGACAGCTACGAGAGCGAGCGCCGCCCGGCCGCCGAGCGGGTGGCGCTGCACACCCGGGCGCAGCTCGCGCTGACCGCTCCCGGGGGCGAGGTGACGGCGTTGCGCACGGTGTTCGGCGAGCTGCTCGACGACGAGGCGGCCCGGCGGCGCATCGCCTCCCTGATGGCAGGCTCCGACGTGGTCTATCCGATGCCCGCTCCGCCGCATCCGCTGCTCGGCCGCTTCCTGCCCGGCGTGCCCGCCGGGCCCGCCGCCCGCGCCCGGCCGGTCCTGCTCGACCCGGAAGGGCGGCTGCGGGTGCGTCACGGCCGGGTCGACGTGGTGCCGTCGGAGGGGCCCGACGCCGTGCTCGTACGTCCCGACGGCTACGTGGCCTGGGCGGGCACGCTCGGCGAGAGGTCCGGAGGGACGCTCGACGAGGCGCTAAGGACGTGGTTCTGCGAGAGTCTGGAGGTGACGGCGTAGCGCGTCGCGCATCAGCTCGGGCGTCATCCGGTCGGGGTGGAGCACGCCCGCGAGAGTGAGCCCGTCGATCAGCGCGGCCAGCCGCTCGGTCTCCACCTCCGCGTCCACCTCCAGGTCCACCCGGGTGCCCGGCGGCCGGTGCCGGGCGACGCCGTCGATGATCCGCCTGACGAGCCGGCGCATGCCGTCGTGCGCCTCCTGGGCGAGCGGCCGGAGCTCGGGCCGGGTGCGGGCGGCCGTCGTGAACGCCAGCCAGACGGCCGCCTCGTCGCGCCGGGCCTCGTCGAGCGGCAGCAGCTCCGACAACATCGGCTCCACGCCCTCCGCCCGCCGGTCATGGTCGCTCGCGGCGAGCAGCGGGCCCAGCCGCTCGATGAGCCGCGCGCTCACCCGGTCGATCGAGGCGCGCATCGCGAACGTCATCAGGTCGGTGTGGCCGTCGAAATAGTGCCGGACCGAGCCGATGGCCAGCCCCGCCTCCTCGGCCACGTTGCGCAGCGACGCCTGCTCGAAGCCCGCGCGCCGCACGACGCGGAACACCGCGTCCACCACTTCTTCCCGGCGGGCGGCCGGATCGACGACCTTCGGCATGGTGTCCTTTATAGCACGATCCTGCTATGTTATTTGGCATGGACGTGCTAAAAATTTTGATCGTCGCCGGGCTCGTCGTGTACGTCGTGGTCGCGCGCCTGGCCGGCCGGCCGCTCGTCGCCAAGGACGTCTACGTGCTGCCGCTCATCATGGTGGTCATCGGGATCCACGGGCTGCGCGAGCTCGACCTGTCGGTGGCCGACCTCCTGTGGCTCGTCGTCACGGGCCTGTGCGGTGTCGCCTTCGGAGCCCTGCGCGCCGCCACCACCGTCGTGTTCCAGAAAGGCGGGGTCCTGTGGCAGCGCTACACGGGCAGGACGCTGGTCGTCTGGGCGCTCACGCTGGTGGCCGGCTTCGGCGTCGGCGCGCTGGCGGTGGCGGCCGGCATGAATCCGGAGGCCAGGTCCATGCCGATCTCGGTCGGCGTCGGCCTGCTCGGCGAGGCGGTGGTGATCCTGCTCAAGTCGGCGCGCTCTGGTGTGCCGTACGCGCAGAGCCGGCGGTGAGGGGCGCCCGGCTCAGGCGCGGCCCACCCCGGCGAGGATGCCCGCCCTGACGTAGTCGTACGGGCCGTCGGGGGAGGCGTCGGGCGCCCAGTCGGCGACCGGCACGACGCCGGGGCCGAGCAGGGCGAGACCCCCGAAGAAGCCGGTGATCTGGTCGCGGTCACGCCCGGCCAGCCCGCCGGCGGTGGTGCCGCGGTAGACCGACCGGCCCGCGTCGGTCACGTCGGCGGTGGCGTCACCCGTGTACAGGTGCGAGAGCACCAGGTGGCCGCCTGGCGGCAGCCGCTCCTTGACGCGGGCGACGATGCCCGCGGCCTCGCCGTCGTCGGGCACGAAGTGCAGCACCGCGACGAGCAGGACCGCGTACGGCTCGGCCAGGTCGATGCGCCCGGTGACGGCCGGGTCGTCGAAGATCGCGTCGGGGTCCCTGACGTCGCCCTCCACCGCGATGACGTCGGGGTCCCTGGCCAGCAGCGCGCGGGCGTGGGACAACACGACCGGGTCGTTGTCGACGTAGACGACGCGCGAGCCGGGGGCGTGCCGGCGGGCGACCTGATGCACGTTGTCCTGGGTGGGCAGGCCGGCGCCGATGTCGACGAACTGGCGTACGCCCGCCTCGGCGATCGTGCGTACCGCATGGCGCAGGAAAGTGCGGTTGGCGAGCGCGATCTGCCGGGTGTCGTTGCCCATCCGGCGGCCGATCCCGATCATCTTCTCGGCCGCCTCGCGGTCGGCGGGGAAGTTGTCGCGGCCACCGAGGTAGTAGTCGTACATGCGGGCGACGCTGGGGACACGGGGATTGATCCCTGGAGGTAAGCGGTCACCCTCGGCCATGTCACGACCCTTCCGGCATTATTGATCTTTTTCGCTGATTCTAGGTGGGCGAGATGCCGGGAGCGCGGGGTCGTGCGGCGAACGGCCGATCAGGTGCGCCGGAAGGTACGCCAGTAGGCCGGCGGCGAGACGCCGACGGCCGCGTGCAGGTGCTGGCGCAGCGAGACCGCGGTGCCGAACCCCGACCGCCTGGACACCTCCTCCACGCCCAAATCCGTCGTCTCCAGCAGGTGCCTGGCGTGCTGCACCCGCTGCCGGGTGAGCCACTTGGCCGGGCTCACGCCGGTCTCCTCACGGAAGCGGCGGGTGAACGTGCGCACGCTCATCCTCGCGTGGTCGGCCAGCGCCGCGAGATTGATCGGGGCGTCGAGGTTGGCCAGCATCCAGCCGCGGGTGGCGGCCGTTCCGTCGCCGTCGCCGTCGCCCTCTGCCTGGTGGCCGCCGGCATGTCCCTGGCGATCGGGCATGCTAGGGGACGACGAACCTGGGCAACCCCCTAGAGAGCGATGAACACCGAGCTGTACGTCCTGCCGCTGGTCGTCAGGATCGAGCGGGCCGCGCCCCCCGAACGCACCGACGCCCTGGAGGCCGCCGCCATGGCCGTGCTGAGCCTGCTCGCCGATCCGGGGGAGTGGGCCGCCGAGCTGCACGCCTGGCAGTCCACCGGCAAGATCCGCAAGGTCGTGCGCCGGGCGCGGGGCGCCGAGTGGCGCAGGGCGCTCGCGCTCCCGGGACGCACGATCGCCCACCGTACGGCCGAGGTGCGGGTGCATCCGCCGGTTCCGCTCGACGACTGGCCGAAGGACCTGGCGCGGCTGCAGGTGTCGGGCACCGAGCTGACCGACACCGTCGCGCCGCCGCCCGCCGCGCCCCCGCGCCTGTGGGAGAACCCCGAGCTGGAGATGTCCGCGGGCAAGGCCATGGCGCAGGCCGGACACGCCGCCCAGCTCGCGTGGTGGGCCAGCGACGCGGACGAGCGTGCCGCCTGGCGGGAGAGCGGGATGACGGTCTCGGTGCGTCCGGCCCCGGCGCGGGACCTCTTCGACGCCAAGGTGGCCGCCGGGCTGCCCGTCGTGCGCGACGCCGGGTTCACCGAGATCGAGCCGGGCTCGTGCACGTTCGTCGCCGACGCGCCCTGGCTCGCCGGGCGTGTCTTCGGCGCGTGAACAGGCAAGAGTGACGCGCGGCGGTCGCGGGTCGCCGTGGACCGTGACGGACCAGGGGGCGGTCGAGGCCCCCCATCCGCGACGCCATGATTGCACTTCGGTCGCTTCGAGGACGCCATGGCGGGATATGTCGTACGCTCCGCTCGTGCTCGATGGGGAAGATGAGATCAACGGTTCGCGCGTGAGGACCGCTTCCAGGCCCTGGATCCCTGATTCTCCGCCCAAACGCTCCCGCATCGGTGATCTCCGGATGCGGGTGGTGTACCGGGGGCTCGCCGTGGCCGCCGCCGTCGTGGCCGTCGCCGTGACGATGGTCGTGGTGGTGCTCCCGTCAGGGCCGGACGAGGTCGCGGCGGGGCCGGTAACCGCGCCGCCGGCCGCACCGTCCTCGTCCGGCCCCGCACCTTCGCCGACCGGCTCCGCGACTTCCCCCACGGTCGGCGAGCCCGCTCCTGCGGCGAAGGCGTCCGCCACTGCGGGGCCCACTCCAGGCGCCTCGCTCGCGCCCGGCTACACGGCCATGGAGGCCCTGTACGCCGACCCGCGCGTCCCCAAGCTGACCGCCAAGGTCAAAGGCGTGAAGGAGCGCGCGTCCGCCAGGCGGGTGGTGAGGGACCGGCGCACCGGGCTGGCCGTGCCGAGGCTGGGCCGGCCGTGGAAGGCGCACAACGCGGCGCCGTTCACCACGAAGCAGGTACTGCCCAGGAAGCGCGGCACGAGCACGCGGGGCATCGTCGTGACCTGCCCGCTTCCGATCATGAAGCAGGAATCGCCGCGCGACACGGCGCTGCTGGCCGCCCGCTGGACGCTCAACCACCACCCCGAAGGCTCCCGGATCACCTGGCTGGCCACACAACGGGTCAAGCGCGGATGGACACTGATCTATCAGGTGACGTACGGGAAGCGCTCCTCCCGGGCGGCCGTCGTCGTCATGGACGGGGGAATGAGCAAGCCCGGCCTGACGTTCGTCACAGTGCCTGACACGCAGCGAGAGCACTGGCCCGAGGTCGGTCGCGTGGCCACGGGGGTGCGTGTCCTAGGCTAGAAGATCATTGAATGCGGCGATTTGGGGGAGTGACGCCGTGGAACGCTCTGGAGCGCCGCAGGCATCCGACAAAGGCAAGGGCAAGCCGCCCTGGCGCTCGGAAGGGCTGCCCGGCACACCCGGAGGGCGACCCAAGATCAACTGGTGGCGATTCGCCATCACCCTCGTGGTCGTGTACGCGGCCTTCTTCGTGGTCTCGTCCTTCGTCGACAGCGGCTCCGTCGAGACGATCTCGTACACCGAGTTCACCAAGCAGGTGAACGCGAAGAACGTCAAGGACATCTACGCCCAGGGCCTGTCCGTCGAGGGCGACCTCAGGTCGGCGGCGAAGAACCCCGAGAGCAACGAGTCCTACACCGAGTTCGCCACCGAGATCCCCGCGTTCGCCGACACCGACCAGCTCGACAAGCAGCTGGCAAGCGGCCAGGTGGAGATCACCTCCCAGCCGATCACCCGCGGGTTCTTCTCCAACGTGCTGCTGTCGCTGCTGCCCGTGCTGCTCCTGGCGGGTCTGTGGATCTGGATCATGCGGCGCGGCGCCAGCATGATGGGCGGCGGCCTGGGCGGGCTCGGCAAGTCCAAGGCGGCCAAGCCGGTCGAGGCCGGGAAGGTGCGCGTCACGTTCGACGACGTCGCCGGCATCGACGAGGTGGAGAACGAGCTCGTCGAGATCGTCGACTACCTCAAGGACCCAGACAAATACCGCAGGCTGGGCGCGAAGCTGCCCAAGGGCGTACTGCTCGCCGGCCCTCCCGGCACCGGCAAGACGTTGCTGGCCAGGGCGGTCGCGGGCGAGGCCGAGGTGCCGTACTTCTCGGCCGGCGCCTCCGAGTTCATCGAGATGATCGTCGGCGTGGGCGCCTCGCGGGTGCGTGACCTGTTCGAGGAGGCCCGTAAGGTGGCGCCGTCGATCGTCTTCATCGACGAGATCGACGCCATCGGCCGGGCCAGGGGCGGCGCCGGCGGCGTCGGCGGGCACGACGAGCGCGAGCAGACGCTCAACCAGATCCTCACCGAGATGGACGGCTTCTCCGGCGCCGAAGGCGTGATCGTCATCGGGGCCACCAACCGTCCCGAGGTCCTCGACCCCGCGTTGCTGCGTCCCGGGCGCTTCGACCGTACGGTGCAGGTGGGCCTGCCCGACGCGGCCGGCCGCACCGCGATCCTGGCGGTGCACACGAGGGGAGTGCCGCTCGACCCAGAGGTCGGCCTCGACCGGCTCGCCAAGACCACCCCCGGCATGACGGGCGCCGATCTGGCCAACCTCGTCAACGAGGCGGCCCTGCTCGCGGCCAAGCGAGGCAAGGAGAAGGTCTCGATGGCCGACTTCACCGACGCGCTGGAGAAGCTGCAGCTCGGTGCGGCGCGCAGCATCGTCATGCCGGAGGAGGAGCGCACGAGGACCGCCTTCCACGAGGCGGGGCACGCGCTGCTCGGGATGCTCCAGCCCGGCGCCGACCCGGTCAGGAAGATCTCCATCATCCCCCGCGGCCGGGCGCTCGGCGTCACCCTGTCAACGCCCGACAGCGACCGCTACGCCTACGACGAACAGTATCTGCGCGGTCGCATCACGGGCGCGCTCGGTGGCATGGCGGCCGAGCAGGTCGTTTTCGGGGTCATCACCACCGGCGCCGAGAACGACCTCGAACAGGTCACGATGATCGCCCGCGGCATGGTCGGCCGCTGGGGGATGTCGGAGAAGATCGGGCCGCTGACCATCCTGCCCAACGACGGCCAGCAGCCCCAGGCCTCGCCCGTCACGCTCGCCATGGTCGACGAGGAGGCGCGGCGCATCGTGGACGAGTGCTACGAGCGGGCGGTCCAGGTGCTCAGCGACAACCGTGACAAGCTCGACGCGATCGTGGAGGCCCTGCTGGAGCACGAGACCCTCGACGAGCCCGGCGCGTACGCCGCCGCGGGCCTGCTGAGCCGCTCGGCGGAGCCCGCCGAGAGCCGCCCGAGGGAATTTTCCGAGAATTAGGCAAAATCGGACGTTGGTGCCGATCGGGGCCGGGCAGGATGTTGCGACAACGATCGGGGGACTTGTCGTGACACTGACTGACGAGCTTCTCGCCGGGCTCGGAGACTCAGGGCTGGAACAGGTCGCCGGGATGCTCGGCACCGACCCGGCCACCGCCCGCATCGTGACCCAGGCCGTCGCGAGTACGATCATCGGTGGCATGGCCCGCGACGCCCAGCACCCGGACGGCGCCGACGCCCTGCTCAGCGCACTCGACGACCACAAGGACACCGACCCGTTCAGCGGCGACGTGGCCTCGCTGACCCGCGACGGCCACAACATCCTCGGACATGTGTTCGGCGGTCAGGGCACCGAACAGGCGGCCGCCGGATTGTCGCAGGTCGCAGCGGTGCGCCCCGGGGCCATGATGAAGCTCATGCCGCTGGTCGCCCCCATGATCATGTCGTTGCTCGCGGACCGCGCCGCCGCACGGAAGCTCGACGCGCGCGCCCTGGCCGACGAGCTCGACAACGAACGCTCCACCCTTCCCGCCAGGCTGAAGGATTCGGTCACGAGCCTGCTCGACGGCATCTTCGGCGGCACGGCAGCGCCGCGGAGCAGCCCGTACGACACGGCGGCCGTCACCCGCGGCCGCAGGAGCGCGAGCAGGCGTGAGATCTCACCGGGCACCGCGACCCCTGACTGGTGACCGGTAGGCTGTGCGAGTGATCGTTCTGGCCTCAGCATCCTCCGCCCGCCTGGCTCTTCTGCGCAGCGCCGGCCTCGACCCCAAGGTCATCGTCAGCGGCGTCGACGAGGAGGCCTACTCGGCATATTCACCGGCGGCGCTGAGCCTGGTGCTGGCCAAGGCCAAGGCCGAAGCGGTCGCGAGCGGGCTGGACGAAGGGCTGGTCATCGGCTGCGACTCGATCCTCGAACTCGACGGCCGCCCCTACGGCAAGCCGGCCACACCCGAGGAGGCCCTGGAGCGGTGGCGGCTCCTGCGCGGCCGCACAGGGCGGCTCGTCACCGGTCACTGCGTCATCGACGCCGCCTCCGGGCGGCAGGTGGCGGAGGTCGCCACCACCGTGGTGCACTTCGGCCAGCCCTCGCCCGAGGAGATCGCCGCCTACGTCGAGTCCGGGGAGCCGCTCGACCTGGCCGGGGCCTTCAGCATCGAAGGGCGCGGCGGATGGTTCGTCGAGGGCATCGAAGGCGACCACGGCAACGTGCTCGGCATCTCGCTGCCGCTCCTTCGTGACCTGTTCGCGGAGCTCGGCTACGCGGTGACCGCTTTCTGGCGTTAATCTGCCGGGCATGCGATCAGTGCGCGACTTCTTCTCCGGCGTGGGCTTCTTCATCGAAGGCTTCGGCTGGGTCTCCCGCAACGGACGCTGGTGGTTGTTCGGGCTCATCCCGGCCGTCATCGCGTTCGCCGTCTACGTGGTCGCGCTGATCTTCCTCGCGACCAACGCGACCGAGCTGGCCACGTTCCTGACGCCGTTCGCCGACTCGTGGAGCTGGCGTGAGGGGTTCCGCGCGGTGGTGGGCGTCGCGCTGTTCCTCGGCGGGCTGGCGCTGGCGGTCCTGACGTTCGTCGCGCTCACGCTGACGATCGGTGATCCGTTCTACGAGAGGTTGTCGGCGGCGGTCGACGTGCTGGAGACCGAGGACGACCAGCCCTGGTGGCGCACGCT
Source organism: Nonomuraea longispora (assembly GCF_004348345.1). GTDB lineage: Bacteria > Actinomycetota > Actinomycetes > Streptosporangiales > Streptosporangiaceae > Nonomuraea > Nonomuraea longispora. The sequence continues at coordinate 29,124 of NZ_SMJZ01000022.1, read as the reverse complement.
GCCGCGGTCCGTCCGCGACAGCCTGGTGACCCTGTTCTACATGCTGGTGTTCACGATTCCGCTGTTCGCGCTCGGGTTCGTACCCGTGGTGGGGCAGACGGTGGTGCCGGTGCTGGGAGCCGCCGTTTCCGGATTTTTCCTGACAGTCGAGCTCACCACGCTCGCCCTGGAACGGCGCGGCATGGCCCGCAAGGAACGCTTCGCCCTCCTGCGCGCCAACAAGGCCACCACGCTGGGCTTCGGGGTGGCCGTGTTCCTGCTCTTCCTCATCCCGTTCGTGGCGGTCATCGCCATGCCCGCCGCCGTGGCGGGCGCCGCCCTCCTCGTACGCACCCGTCTGGCCCCCACTCCCGACCCGGCGCCCTGAGCCACGGCCCCGTCGGCGGAAGGACGCAACGGAGCCGCGCCGGCAGCGGAGCAGCCGGAGCCACGCGCGGTGATCAGGTGTCGTTCCAGGGGCGATGCTCTGTGCGTTGCAGGTGCTCGGGTTTGGCGGCTGTCCGGTTCCTGCTCTGCGCGTCCAGGACCGGTGAGGACCGCCCGCTCCGGTCGTCCACAGCCCTGACCCGGTGCCCTCGCATCATCCCCAGAACGGCATTCGGCTCGTCGGCCCCTCGCCCGCCCCCGGCACCCTTGGGGCCCATGACGACCGACAGCTCCACTCCCGCTCCCGCCTTCACCGACGAGCCCCGCCTCACCCTGGCCAGCCCGTCCGATGTCCTCGCAGCCGTCCCCTACCTGGTGGGCTTCCACCCGGAGACCTCCCTCGTCGTGATCGGCATCGACCGCGGCACCACCAAGGTGGTGGCCCGGTGGGGCATTCCGCTGGAGCCCGGCGCCCTCGACCCGCTGATCCCCCTTCTGGAACGGGAGAGCGTCACCGAGATGGTGATCGTCGGCTATGGTGCCGGCGAGGCGGTCACACCTGCGGTCGACGAGGTCCGGCGGCTGGCCTCACGGGTGGGAGCCAAGGTGGGCGAGGCGCTGCGTGCCCACGAGGGCCGCTATTGGTCCTACCTCTGCGAAGTCCCGAGTTGTTGTCCCGCGCAGGGCACACCCTACGACCCGTCCACCAGCCAGGTCGCCGCGGAGGCGACGGTCCGCGGTCTGGTCGCCCTGCCCGACCGCGAGGCGCTGGAGCGCACGCTCGCGCCTGTCACGGGCCCGGTGCGCATGGCGATGCACCAGGCCACGGGCGAGGCGATCGCGGAGGTCAGGGCCGGGCTGACCGCCACCCCCGATCTCGACGCCTACGCCAGACGGTTCGTCGCCGATGGCCTGGCCAGGGTGCGTTCGGCGGTGCGGATCCACGCGGAGGGCGGCCGTCTCGACGACGCGGAGGCTGCCAGGCTCGGCCTTGACCTGGCGATCATCCGCGTCCGCGACGAGGCCTGGACACTCATGGACGATTCCCACGCCCCTCTGTGGAAAGACCTGACCCGCAGGCTGGAGCCCCGTTTCGCGCCGCCGGCCGCGTCGCTGCTCGCCATGGCCGCCTGGCGAGCGGGAAACAACGTCCACGCCACCATCGCCCTCGAGCGTGCCCTGACCATCGACCCCGCCTACTCGATGGCCAACCTCCTCATGCACGCCCTGCGGAATCTGCTCTCCCCCAGCGTCCTCCGTGACCGTCTCCCCACCCCGGCCGAGCTCGACGCCGCCATGGGGCCCGTACACGCCGCGTGGCTGCTGCCCCTGGTCAACCTGCTCGACGACGAGCCGCCACCCCGATGACGGGCCTTCACCGGCCGGCGTTCCACCGGCGACGCTCCGGGGGCGATGCGCACGAGCGGGCCTGTTCGGCTCCTTCGAGCGGTTCGAGCGGTTCGAGCGGTGGGCCCAGCGGGCGGCGCGGCTTGCGACGCGAACGATCACGCACTGCTGTGACCTGCTCATTCACGTGGAATACAGCAGCGCCGGCCCTCGGGCACCTGTCGAATCGAAGGGAACGTTGGACGGGGGAATTCGCGTGATTCAGAGGGTGTCCCCCTCCTCACGGCGGCGGCGCTCGTTGTAATCACGCATCCGCCGCGGATATCCGGTGAGCTGAACGTCGTACACCGGCAGGGCAAGATTTCGAGCGACCTTGCGAATGACTGCCGGTGAGCCGACTCTTCGCCTGGTCCACTCGCCGTCGTCGGCCACCGCCACAGCGGTCGTGTCGGTGGCGAAAGTCTCTGGCTCGACGTAGAACTCGACGCCTCGCCGTGATCGGGCAAAGGCGATGAGCGCTTCGATGTCGGCGTCTGTCGCCTCACGGTCGAACTTTGCGACTTTGGGGCCGCGCAGCCGACGCAGGCCGTAGCGGTCGCGCCATCTCATGAATCCTTTTTATACGATCTGAGGGCTGAGCGTCGGGGATGATCTAGGGGACAGATCGGGGATACTCCGGATAGCACCGCGGGCTTCGAGGACGCAGTATGGGGGAAGACCGTTCGATTTCACCGAGGAGAGGCATGGCGATGATGGCTGGGGTACCGACAAGCCCTGGGCCGGGACAGGTGCCGCCAGCTCAACTGCGCGTCACCAACCAGGACCGAGAGCACGTGGTGGAGCACGTCAAGGCCGCCTACGCCGAGGGCCGCTTCGACAAGTTCGAGTTCGACGACCGGCTGGAGCGCGCGATGACGGCGCGCAGCCACGGCGATCTGATGCCGATCATGACCGAGATCTACGGCACTGAGGTCGTGCCCAAACTCGCCACTCCTCCAGCGGTCGGCGTCCCCCGGGAGCGTGCGCCGGAGAGCAACGAACGCCTCGGCGCCGCCCTCGGCCACATGGTGCTGCTGCTCGGCGTACCGATCGTGGCCCCGCTGATCCTGCTACTCACCGGAGGCAAGACCTCCCCCTACATCCGCCGGCAGGCGCTGGAGGCGCTCAACTTCCAGATCACGCTGGTCGGGGCGTCCATTCTGCTGCCCTTCACCATCATCGGCATCGTGCTCGTGCCGGTCATCTGGGTCGTGGCCGTGATCCTCGCGATCGTCGGCGGCGTCTCGGCTCTGACGGAAGGCAACTTCCGCTACCCGATGACGCTCCGCCTGGTGAAGTGACACGACTTATCCGCGACGCCCCGCCGAGGCCCCGGCCTCAGCGGGGCGTCGCGGAGTCCCTGCCGTTCCATGCTTCCCGGCTTCCCGGCTTGTCGCGTCGCGCCGGCTCGTCGGGCTGCCACTGGTCGGGTCAGCGGGCCAGCACCTGATACTTCACCTTCATCACCCCGGAGCTGACGTTCCCGATGGCGGCGAACGCCGCTCTGGACAAGTCAAGGCAGCGACCCCCGATGTACGGGCCGCGATCGTTGATGCGGACCGTGACCGCCTCCCCGTTCGCCGGGTTGGTCACGCGTACCTTGCTGCCCAGCGGGAGGGTCTTGTGCGCTGCGGTCATCGCCGAGGGATCGAACCGCTCGCCGCTGGCCGTGGTCTGAGGGTCGCCATAGTACGAGGCCCCGCACCTACCGGACGACACCACGCGGAACGTGGGCTTCTTCGGCTTGGACGATCGGGGCTTCGCCGCATCCTGCGACTCGATCTTCGCTCCCAACCTCTGAGGCCCCGTCTTCGCCTTGGGACTTTGGGACCCGGTCGTCGCCCTGGGGCTCTGGGGCCCGGTCGGCTGGGACTCCGTCTCCAGGCGCTGGGCCCCTCCCTCCGCGTCAGAGCCTGAGGTCGCCGTCACCGTCCCTGGCCCCCGGGAGCCGGTGGTCGGCTTCCGGCGAGCCGCCGGAGGCTGGGAGACGGGAGCCGGCTGCGAGCTGTGCCGGCGGGCGGCTCCGTCCGGGGCGACGGGCTGGCCGTCGCCGCCGGACCCGCGCCGGTGGGAGTCGTCGTTGCCGAATGCGGCCCAGGCGGTCGTCGAGGCGGCGCAGACGACGGCGGCGCCGACCGCGACGGCTGCCCACCGCCTGGCGGGAGAGAGCTTGCGATCATGCGGCGACGGCTTGCGAGAGTGCTGGCCCAACGTAAACCACGGTCCTACTTAGGGGATAAGGCAGTGGCCAGGCCGCGGGGGTGCGGGTGTACGGCGGCCGGTCCGCGGGCAGACGGGGGGATCCCGCGCGACGAGGACGAACATATGCGACAAATGGCGAGTAAAGGCAACTTAATGGGACATTAAGTGACTCATCTCACGGGCCCGTCCTACCGGTGCGGCGACCGCCCGGAGGACCGGCACGCGTCCGGCCGGGGCTCGCGGTGTCCGGTCCACCGCATCAACACAAGTTCTCGGTCGCGCTGTGCAGGTGTGGGCCCCTTGCCGGTTCTATGCGCGTGCTGGGCCGCGCGCCCCAGGTGTGGGTCCGCGCGCCGAGGGGTGCGACCGCGCCGGGCTCCTCCGACAGCGGGCGCCGGCGGGGCTGTACAGACCCGTACAGACCCGCCCGGACAGACCCGTGCAGGCCACCCGGACAGACCTGTACAGATCACAACATCAGCGCGCGTACGGTCTCCACCGTGTCGGCGTCCTCGACCCGCTTGTCGGGGCGGTAGCGCAGGACGCGGGCGAACCGGAGGGCCATGCCGCCCGGATAGCGGGGTGAACGCTGCACCCCGTCGAAGGCGATCTCCACGACAACCTCCGGACGCACCTGGACCGTCCAGCCGTCCGTGGGGCCCTCGGCGAGCTCAAGGAAGCGCTCGGTCTGCCAGGCCAGCAACTCGTCCGTCATGCCCTTGAACGTCTTGCCGAGCATCACGAAGCCGCCTTCAGGGTCTCTGGCCCCGAGGTGGAGATTGGACAGCTTGCCCTGGCGCCGCCCATGGCCCCATTCGGCGGCCAGCACGACCAGGTCGAGCGTGTGACGCGGCTTGACCTTGATCCAGCCGGCGCCACGGCGGCCCGCCGCGTAGGGGGAGGCCAGGGACTTGACCACCAGCCCTTCGTGGCCGGCCTTCACCACGTCGGTGAAGAACTGCTCGGCCTCCACCACCTCGCCGGTGACCAGCCGCGGGGTCAGCAGACCCTGCGGGACCAGGCGGGTCAGCGTCTCCTGGCGCTGTGCGTACGGCTGGTCGAGCAGGTCGGCGCCGTCGGCCCGCAGCGCGTCGAAGAAGAACACGCTGAGCGGCGTGCGCTCACGCAGCCGGGAGACGTCGGTCTTGCTGGACACCCGGCTCGCCGTCACCTGGAACGCGTGCGGCCGCCCGTCGGGACGCAGGGCGATCACCTCGCCGTCGAGCACCAGATCGTCCGCGGGCATCTCCAGCACGGCCTCGACCAACTCGGGAACCTGCGGCGTGATGTCGTCGAGAGTGCGGGTGAAGACCTTGACCTCCGGACCCGCCCGGTGCGCCTGGACACGAACCCCGTCGAGCTTCCACTCCAGGGCCGCGGGCGTGCCCGCCTTCTCCAGGGCGGCCGCCACGTTGGGCGCGCTGCCCGCCAGCATGGGCGAGACCGCCCGCCCGACCTCCAGCCGGAACGTGTGCAGCGCCGCCACTCCGCCGGCCAGCGCGGCGGCTCCGACGGCCGGGAGCGAGCCGCGCAGCGTGAGCGCGCGGCGGACGTCGCTCGCCGGGGCGCCCGACGCCTTGGCCACCGCCTCGATCATCACGCCGTCGAGTGCGCCCTGCCGCAGCTCCCCGTGGAGCAGCCGGCTCATGAACTGCTGCTCCTGGCTGGTCAGCCCCGCGAACAGCTCGGCCACCAGCGTCCTGCGCGCAGCCTGCGACCCCTGCCCGGACACCGCCTTGATCCTGCTCAGCAACGCGTCGACGGCGGTCAGCGTGGCGGTGGCGGCCAGTTTGGGCTGGGGGAGATCCTCCAGCGTGCGCCAGCCGACGCCAACCTGCCGCTGGGGCAGCTCGCCCGAGAGATAGGAGATCGCGATCTGCGCCTCGCCGGGACCGACCCGGCCCAGCAGCTCCGCCAGATGACCGATCTTGCCCAGCCGGGAGGACGTGCGCGTCACCGCCTCGGACACCCGGACCACGTCGATCAGAAGCACACGCCTATGGTGCCTCACGCGGGCGACATTTCCGTCCACCGGGTCGCAAGGATTCTCTGTGATTCACCCGCTGCACGCACCCGGGGAGTGCGAGCACGCGAGCACGCTGTGCGTCGCGAGCCGTGCCCGCATCGGGCCTGCGGCGGGGCCTGTGTCCGATCCGGAAGGCGGCTCGTGCAGCGGTGCCGGCGCCCGCTCTCGCGCGGCCGGAGGCGGCGTGCCCGTGCCGGGCCCGAAGGGTGTTCCGAGGCTGGAAGGGCGGCCTTCGGGACCGGCTGCCGGCCGGGTGGCCAGGGAAGGCGTCCCGGAAGGAGGAGAACGCTAGCCGACGCCGAGCAGGTCGACGACGAAGATGAGCGTCTCGTTGGGCTTGATGCGGGCGCCCGCGCCGCGGCTGCCGTAGCCGAGGTGCGGCGGGATGACCAGCTTGCGCCGGCCGCCGACCTTCATGCCCGCGACGCCCTGGTCCCAGCCGGCGATGACCCTCCCGCCGCCCAGGGGGAACTCGAACGCCTCGCCGCGGTTCCACGACGCGTCGAACTCCTCCCCGGTCGAGAACGCGACTCCCACGTAGTGGACGCGTACGTTGTGGCCGGGCTTGGCCTCCTCGCCGTCGCCGACGGTCAGGTCGACGATCTCCAGGTCGGCGGGCGGGTTGCCCCCGGGGAAGTCGATCTCGGGCTTCTCGAGTGCCACGAAGTGCTCCAGTTGACGATGAGAACTGACCCGACGACTCTATGGCCTCGTGGTTCGATGTGCTGCGCACGGGAGCGTGCGGCAGCAGCCGCTCCGGCCCCGCCACGACAGGCCGCGGCGGTCACCAGCTCTGGTGCAGGGGCATGCCCTCCGCGTAGCCGGACGAGCTCTGGACCCCGACGACCGCCTGCCGGTGGAACTCCTCCAGGTTCGAGGCCCCCGCGTACGTGCACGACGAGCGCAGCCCGGCCACGATGGCGTCGATCTGGTCCTCGACGCTGGGCCGCTTCGGGTCCAGGTACATCCGGGACGTCGAGATGCCCTCTTCGAACACCGCTTTCCTGGCCCGCTCGAACGCCGAGTCGTCGGCCGTCCTGAGCCGGACGGCCCGCGCGGAGGCCATGCCGAAGTTCTCTTTGTACTTGCGCCCGTCGGCGTCGGTACGGGTGTCTCCCGGCGACTCGTACGTCCCCGCGAACCAGGACCCGATCATCACGTTGGACGCCCCCGCGGCCAGCGCCAGGGCCACGTCGCGCGGGTGGCGCACGCCGCCGTCGGCCCAGGCGTGGCGCCCCAGCCGACGGGCCTCGGCCGCGCATTCGACGACGGCGGAGAACTGCGGCCTGCCGACCCCGGTCATCATCCGCGTGGTGCACATGGCGCCGGGTCCCACCCCGACCTTGACGATGTCGGCCCCGGCGTGGATCAGGTCGCGTACGCCCTCGGCGGTCACCACGTTCCCGGCCGCCACGGGCACGGGTGCGTCGAGTGCCTTGACGGCGCGCAGAGCGGAGACCATCTTGTTCTGGTGGCCGTGCGCGGTGTCGACGACCAGGCAGTCGATGCCCGCGTCGATCAGTTCCTTGGCCCTGGCGGCGACGTCGCCGTTCACGCCGACGGCCGCCGCGATGCGCAGGCGCCCTTGGGGGTCGACGGCCGGCTGGTAGAGGGTGGCGCGCAGCGCGCCCATACGGGTGAGGATGCCGACCAGCCGCCCGTCCGCGTCGACGATGGGCGCCAGCCGGTGCCGGCCCTCGTGCAGCCGGTCGAAGGCCGTGCGCGGGTCGAGCCCGGCGGGCAGCGTCAACAGCTCGCTCGACATGACCTCGGAGAGCTGGGTGTACATGTCCACGCCCTCGCAGTCGGCCTCGGTCACGACGCCGACGGGCTGGTTGTCCCAGTCGACCACGATGACGGCGTTGTGCGCCCGCTTGGGCAGCAGTTGCAGCGCCTCGCCGACCGTGTCGTGCGGGGTGAGGGTGAGCGGAGTGTCGTGGACGAGGTCACGTTTCTTGACCCAGCCGATCACGTCGGCCACGACGTCCAGCGGGATGTCCTGGGGGATCACGGTGATGCCGCCGCGGCGGGCCACGGTCTCGGCCATGCGCCGGCCGGCGACCGCGGTCATGTTGGCCACGACGAGGGGGATGGTGGTGCCGGTGCCGTCGTTCGACGAGAGGTCGACCGCGAGCCGCGAGCCGACCGAGGAACGCGACGGGACCATGAACACGTCGCTGTAGGTCAGATCGTACGGAGGCTCGAGGTCGTTGAGAAATTTCACGTTCATCCATCTTATGTGGTGGCAGGGTGTGCCAAGGGGTTTCCCCCTTTCTCGGGGGCTTATGATCGGCCGGGACACTTTTGGGGGAGGGAGGGCCTGTGGACGTCACCGAACGGGCTGAGCTGACGGTGGTCGGCTTCGCCGTGCGTACCACGAACGCCGACGAGAAGGATCCGGCGCGGGCCAAACTGCCCGCGCTGTGGAAGCGAGCGGGTGCGCCGGGGGCTTTCGCGCACGTGCCGGGACGGGTCGACGAGAACCTCTACGCCGTGCTGACCGACTACGAGAGCGACCACAACGGAGCCTTCACGCAGATCGTCGGCATCAACGTGCGCACGGTGCCGCGGCTGCCCGAGGGCATGGTGGCCGTGCGTGTGCCGGCGGCGAAGTCGCTGAAGCTGGAGGCCCGTGGCTCGATGCCGCAGGCGCTGGCGGGGGCGTGGCAGCAGGTGCGGCAGTACGCCGAGTCGGGCGGTTCGCCGGCGCGCGCGTTCACCACTGACCTGGAGGTGCACCACCGCGACGGAGCCGACCTGTACATCGCGCTCTGACGGCCCCGGCGGCGGTCACGGTGCTCACACGGTGCTCAGAGGCCGAGCGCGTCGGCCGCCGCCTGGACGGCCGTCGGCTTGACCTCCTCGATCGGCAGGTCGGCGTATTCGACCGCGCAGTCGGCTATCCCGCCGAGAGCCACCGTGGCCCTGATGTGCTGCTCCCGCGTGAGGTCCGGGCCGAGCAGTAGGACGACCAACCGGCGCCGCCATTCGAACATGTGCTCGGCCAGTTCGAGCTGGCCGAGCGTGGCCAGTTCTCTGATCACCATGACGAGCACCTGCCGGTGCCGCCAGATCAGCTCGAAATAGTCCTCCAGGAGCTCGCGCGGGTCGCCGGGTGCCCGCGTGGTGACGAACCTGTCGTGGTCGTCGATCATCGGCTGGACGATGCTGCGCACGAGGTCGTCACGTGAGGCGAAGTGGTAGTAGAGCGCGGGTTTGGTGATGCCCAGCCGGTCGGAGATCTGGCGCAGGCTGGTGTTGCGCACGCCCTGCTCGACGAACAGTTCGCGGGCGACCGCCTGGATGCGGGCCTTGGTGTCACTGGACATGGGCTCAAGACTATCGCTTACCTTCCGTTAAGTAAGGACTTGTGCTAGCCTCGCGCTTACCATCCGTTAAGTAAGGAGAGTGCGGTGCGAGTCCTCATCTCGGGCGCGAGTGTGGCGGGCCCGGCGCTGGCGTACTGGCTCGCCAGGTACGGCTTCGAGGTCACGGTCGTGGAACGTGCTCCCGCCCTGCGCAAAGCGGGCGGCCACGCCGTCGACCTGTTCCGGCCCGCGATGGACATCGTCGAGCAGATGGGGGTGCTGGAGCAGGTCCAGGCCGGGAGAACCGGCACGGACCTGCTCACGATGTACAGGGAGGGGCACGCCCGCCCCGTGAACGTGGATGCGCGCCGCGTCTTCTCCGCGGTCTCCGACCGGCACATCGAGATCATGCGCGACGACCTGAGCGAGATCTTCTACGACGCCACCCGCCACGACGTCGGCTACGTCTTCGGTGACTCCATCGCCTCCATCTCCGACGGCGGTGAGGTGGTCTTCGACAGTGGCAGGACGGGCGCGTACGACCTGGTGATCGGCGCCGACGGCCTGCACTCCAACGTGCGCCGCCTGGTCTTCGGCCCCGAGTCGCGCTTCACCGAGTGGATCGGCGCCTACCTGGCGGTCGCCTCGGTGCCCGACCACCTGGGGCTCGACGGCCGGATGGAGGGCCTGGTGGGAGTCGGCAGGATGGCCGCGCTCTATGGCGCGGCGCACCTGGCCGACGCGCGGGCGCTGTTCCTGTTCAGGACGCCGCGGCCGCTCGACTGCCACCACAGGGATGTCGCCCGCCAGAAGGAATGGCTGCGTGCGCACTTCGCCGACGCGGGCTGGGAGGTGCCGCGGCTGCTGAAGGAACTGGACCGTACGGAGGCCTTCTACTTCGACTCGATCACCCAGCTCCGCCTGGACACCTGGTCACGCGGCAGGGTGACGCTGGTCGGCGACGCCGGCTACTGCCCGGGACCGGCCGTCGGCGGCAGCACGAGCCTGGCGGTCGTGGGGGCGTACATCCTGGCGGGCGAGCTGGCCGCTCACGGCGGCGACCACACGCGGGCCTTCCCCGCCTACGAGGCGGAGATCGGCGCTTACGTACGCCGCAGCCGGTCCTTCGCGGTCACCGCGGCCAGGAACCTGGTGCCCGGCAGCCGGTTCCAGCTGTGGGCGCTGGCCCAGGGCGCGCGGCTGGTCAACCACCTGCCTGCGGCCGTGACCAGGGCGGTGAGCAAGGCCGGCGCCAAGGGCGTGCGCCTGCACGACTCGATCACGCTGAAGGACTACACCGCGGCCAGGGTGCCCTAGGCGAGCACTCCCTGCGCGCGCAGCTTGTCCGCCTCCTCCTGCGGCAGACCCCAGCCGGACAGGTCGGCCTGGCGGGTGGCGGGCGACAGGTCCTGGGCGGGCACGCCCAGCAGGCGGGGCGCGGGCATGGGATGGGTGACGCCGCCGACCTGGACGAACGAGCCCCTGGCGACGTTGTGCGGGTGCGCCGACGCCTCGGCCATGGACAACACGGGGGAGACGCACGCGTCCGAGCCCTCGAAGAGCGCCTCCCACTCGGCCCGCGTCCGCTTCCTGAACTCCGCCGCGAGGCGCTCCTTCAGCGCCGGCCACTGCGACCGGTCGTTTCTGTCGGGCAGGCCGGTCAGGCCCATGAGGGTGACCATCGCCTCCCAGAACTGCGGTTCCAGCGACCCGACGGCGACGTACTCGCCGTCGGCCGTCTCGTAGGTGTCGTACTGCGGGGCGCCGGTGTCCAGGAGGTTGGTGCCGCGCGGACCCCAGTGGCCGCTCTGCACGGCCTGGTAGAACATGGAGAACAGGACGGCCGCGCCGTCGGTCATTGCCGCGTCGATCACCCTGCCCCTGCCGGTGCGCTCGCGTTCGAACAGGGCCAGCAGCACGCCGTACGCGAGCATGAGCCCGCCGCCGGCGAAGTCGCCGAGAATGTTGATCGGCGGCGTCGGTTTGTCCCCTTCGCGGCCCAGCATCGACAGGACGCCGGAGATGGCGACGTAGTCGATGTCGTGCCCGGCCGTGGAGGCGAGCGGCCCGTCCTGCCCCCAGCCGGTCATGCGGCCGTAGACCAGCCGTTCGTTCACGGCGTGCAGGTCGTCCGGCCCGATGCCGAGCCGCTCGGCCACCCCTGGCCGGAACACCTCGATCACCACGTCGGCGTGCCGCGCCAGTTCCTTGAACGCCGACACGCCCTCGGGAGCCTTAAGATCGAGCCCGATGGTGCGCTTGCCGCGGTCCATGACGTCGGCGCGCGGCCGGTCGGAAACCGCCTTGACACGGTCCACACGCAGGACTTCAGCGCCGTGATCGGCTAGCATCATCCCGGCGAACGGCCCTGGAGCGAGTCCGGCGAGTTCCAGCACGCGCACTCCGGCCAGCGGGCCACGGCGATCATCAGGCATGTAGGTCTCCTCGGTGTGAACCAGCTCCAGTAGAACAACCTTCGGTCGCCCGTGGCAAGCCGCCCGTCCAAGCCCTGCGACCTTCGCGACCGTCCCGCGAAGATGGGGGAGGTATGGGAAACTTGCCCACTGTTCGGATGGTCTACAGGCAACCGCGTCCGGTGGTTGTCTGCAGAAGGCGTTCGCGCCTCCACGGACTGCCGCGTCCAGCGGTCGTCCCGTGGCGACGCTGCGCCGCTACAGGGGTAGGAAATGGTTTCGGAGAGCAACCACCTCATCGCAGGGCGCTACCAGTTGCTGCGCGAACTGGGCCGCGGGGGGATGGGCGTGGTCTGGGAAGGCCGCGACACCTTGCTCAATCGGCAGGTGGCCATCAAGGAATTGCTGCTGCCCGAGGGCTTCTCGCCCGCCGACCAGGAGCGGCAACTCCTGCGTACGGCCCGCGAGGCGCGCACCGCGGCCCAGCTCAACCACCCGTCCGTGGTCGCGATCTACGACGTGGCCGAGGACGGCGGCAGGCCGTGGATCGTGATGGAGCTGGTACGCCACCCGTCGCTCGAGGAGGTCGTGCTCACCACCGGCGCCCTGCCCGTGCGTGAGGCGGCGAGCGTGGGCCGTCAGGTGCTGTCGGCGCTGAAGGCGGCGCACGAGGCCGGAATCCTGCACCGGGACGTCAAGCCCAGCAACATCCTGCTGGCCGACGACGGCCGGGCCGTGCTCACCGACTTCGGCATCGCCACCGCCGAGGGCGACGCGTCGCTCACCCAGACCGGCATGGTCACCGGCTCGCCGAGCTTTCTCGCGCCGGAACGGGTCCGTGCCGCCGACGCCGGGCCCGCCTCCGACCTGTGGTCGCTGGGAGCCACGCTGTACGCCTGCATGGTCGGGCGCTCGCCGTTCGAGCGCGGCGACCCCATGGCGACACTCAACGCGCTGCTCAACGAGGAGCCCGACTACCGCAGGATCCCGCCCGCCCTGCACGAGGTGCTGCGCGGCCTGCTGCAGAAGGAGCCCGAGGACCGGATCGACGCCGAGGAGGCCGACCGGCTGTTCGACGCCATCATGGCGGCGCGGCCGTCGGAGGACGACCACCTCCTCGACGACAGGAAGCCGCGCAGGCGCCGCGGCCGGGCGCTGCTCGCGGCCGGCGCCGCGGCGGTGCTGGTGATCGCGGGCGGCACGGTCGCCTACCTTGAGCTCGCCGCCCCCGCGGAGGGCACGCCGCGCACCACCACGCGCCCGGCCGCGGCCGGCAGCCCGCTCACACCGGTCCCCACGGCGACGCCGACCCCCTCGCCGACGCCCACGCCCACGCCGAGCGTGAGCAGAGCCGTCCCGATCGTGCGGGCGTGGAAGTCGCGGGACGGCTGGTCGATCATGCGGCCGGCGGGCTGGCGGGGCGCGCTCGCCGAGGCGTACACCGAATGGACCCGCAGGGACAGCCGCGCGCACCTCGGGGTGGAGGCGGTCTACGCCGAGCTGGACCCGCACCAGATCATCCGCGACTCCGAGGAGACGTTCAAGCAGAACGCGGTCGACGTCGTCGACCGCGGGCTCAGGCGGGTCACCCACCAGGGCGTCAAGGCCCTGGAGTGGGAGTTCTCCTGGACGGCCGGCGAGGCGGGCGACGCCCGCTGGGTCAGGCCGGGCGTGCGCTACCGCGAGGTGCGCAGGGCGGTCGCGATCGGCGACACCGCCTACATCCTGTCCTGGACGGTCACCGAGGGGCAGTGGCGCCGCAACCAGGAGCTGATGCGGCAGGTGATCAGCAGCTTTACCGTGGGCGCATGAGACCCTGGAACCTGCTCGCCCTGCCGCCGCTGCCCGAAGAGGTGATGCGCCGCCTGCTCGCGCCGCTCGGCGACCAGGTCAGCGTGAGCGTCCCCGCGTCCCGCGACCGCGCCGCGCTCCTGGCGGCGCTGCCGGAGGCGGAGATCGTGCTCGGCGACTGGACGGGCACGCTCGCGCTGGACGCCGAGGCGGTCGGGGCCGCGCCCCTGCTGGCGTTCGTGCAGCAGCCGTCCGTGGGCGTCGACGGCCACGACCTCGACGCGCTGGCCGCGGCCGGGGTTCCGCTGGCCAACACGCCCGGCGTCAGCGCCGTCGCGGTGGCGGAGTGGTGCCTGGCCGCCACGTTGTCCCTGTCGCGCAAGCTGGCCGCCGCCGACGCGGCCGTGCGCGCGGGTGAGTGGCCCCAGCAGGGCCTGCAGCCCCACGAACTGCGCGGCCGGCGCGTCGGCGTGGTCGGCTACGGGCCGATCGGCGCGGAGTGCGTCACGTTGTTCCGCGCGCTCGGCTGCCAGGTGTCGTACTGGACCCGCACACCGCGCCCCGACCCCGGTTACGAGCCCCTGGACGCGCTCGTCGCCACCGCCGACGTCGTGGTCGTCGTCATCGCCCTGTCGGACGAGACCCGCGGCCTCGTCGGCCCGGCGCGCATGAAGCAGGGCGCCCTGCTCGTCAACGCCGCCAGGGGAGGAGTCGTGGACCAGGCCTCCCTCACCCAGGCGCTGCGTTCGGGGCACCTGGGGGGAGCGGCGCTCGACGTCTTCGACACGGAACCGTTGCCGCCCGGCGATCCGCTGCGCGACCTGCCGAACGTGCTGCTGTCCCCGCACGTCGCCGGCGTCACCCCTGAGGCCACCGGCCGTCTGCTCACGGCCACCCTGGACAACCTGGCCGCCGCGGTCGAGGGCGGACAGGTGGCCGCCGTGCTGAACGGCGCAGGCCAGGTGATCTCCAGAAAGTTTACGCAATAGCCTGTCGCACGGGCCATTCACCTGGCACGATGAACAGTTTTCGTGTCTTTAACGACCCCGGTCTGTTCCGGACCGTCCGTGAGAGATAACGTCTTACGGGCGATCTCTACCGGCGCAAGGGGGTGCTTCCGTGACGACGACGATGTCGACACACCAGCGGGCAGTAGAGCAGATCCGGCAGTCCTACGCGCAGATCCCCGGCGGTGCCGCGCCCCGGCTGGCCAAGTCGACGTCCAACCTCTTCAGGTTCCGCGACCAGGGCCGCACGGCCAAGCTCTCGGCCCGTGACCTCGCCGAGGTCATCAGCGTCGACCCGGAGAGCATGACGGCCGAGGTCCAGGGCATGACCACGTACGAACACCTGGTCGACGCCACGCTGCCGCACGGGCTCATGCCCTACGTCGTCCCGCAGCTCAAGACCATCACGCTGGGCGGCGCCGTGACCGGGCTCGGCATCGAGTCCACCAGCTTCCGCGACGGCCTGCCGCACGAGTCGGTCGAGGAGCTCGAGATCCTCACCGGTGACGGGCGCGTCGTCGTGGCCCGCGAGGACAACGAGCACCGCGAGCTCTTCCGCTCGTTCCCCAATTCCTACGGCACCCTGGGCTACGCGCTGCGCATCCGCATCAGGCTGCGCAAGGTGCAGCCGTACGTGCATCTCACGCACGTCAGGTTCACCGACGCGGGCAAGTGCATGCTGGCCATGCAGGAGATCTGCGACAACATGGTGCACGACGGCGAGAACGTCGACTTCGTGGACGGTGTCTTCTTCACACCGGGAGAGATGTACCTGACGCTCGGCCGGTTCGCCGACCGCGC
This sequence comes from Nonomuraea longispora, assembly GCF_004348345.1. GTDB lineage: Bacteria > Actinomycetota > Actinomycetes > Streptosporangiales > Streptosporangiaceae > Nonomuraea > Nonomuraea longispora. The sequence continues at coordinate 13,823 of NZ_SMJZ01000022.1, read as the reverse complement.
CCCCTACGTCTCCGACTACACCGGGATGCGCATCTACTACCAGTCGATCCGGCGGCGCAGCCGCGACTGGCTGACCGTCCGCGACTACCTGTGGCGCTGGGACACCGACTGGTTCTGGTGCTCGCGGGCCTTCGGCGTGCAGCAGCCGGTGATCCGCTCGCTCATGCCGCGCCGCTACATGCGCTCCGACGTCTACCGCAAGCTCGTGGCGCTCGACCGGAAATACGGCCTGACCGCCCGCGTCGACCGGTGGCGCGACCAGCCCGTGCAGGAGTCGGTGATCCAGGACGTCGAGGTCCCGGTCGAGCGCGGCGCCGAGTTCCTTGACTTCTTCCACGACAAGGTGGGCATGACACCTGTGTGGATGTGCCCGCTCCGCGCCGGCTCCCGCTGGCCGCTCTATCCGCTGGAGCCGGGAAAGCTCTACGTCAACTTCGGATTCTGGGGCATGGTGCCGCTGCCACGGGGGCAGTTCGACGGCTACTACAACCGGCTCATCGAGCGGTCGGTCCACGAGCTCGACGGGCACAAGTCGCTCTACTCGACCTCCTTCTACGCCCCGGAGCAGTTCTGGCAGCTGTACAACGGCGAAGCCTACTGGCCGGTCAAGCGGGAATACGACCCGAACGGTCGCCTGCTGGACCTGTACGAAAAGTGTGTACGGGGAAGGTGAAACACGGATGGCGCTGGCAACCATCTTCGAGAAGATCGTCGGCACTGACGCGAACGTCGCGTTCACGGCCTACGACGGCAGCAAGGCCGGGCCGGACGGGGCCGACCTGGCCATCGAGGTGAAGTCTCCGATCGCGGTGGCCTACCTCGCCCAGGCTCCCGGGGAGCTGGGCCTGGCCCGGGCCTTCGTCTCGGGGCACATCGACGTCCAGGGCGACCTGTACACCCTGCTCGACCGCATGTGGAACATCACCACCAACGACCTGACCACGTCGGAGAAACTCGCGGCCGTGCGGGCCCTGGGCATGAAGCCGCTGCTCATGCGCGTGCCGCCGCCCCCGCAGGAGATGCGCCAGAGCGCCCTTGCCAGGCTCGGCTCCCGTCACGCCAAGCAGCGCGACGCCGAGGCCATCCACCACCACTACGACGTCTCCAACCGGTTCTACTCGTGGGTGCTGGGCCCGTCGATGGCCTACACGTGCGCCGTCTTCCCCTCCGAGGACTCCACGCTGGAGCAGGCCCAGTACGCCAAGTTCGACCTGGTGGCCCGCAAGCTCGGTCTGGAGCCGGGGATGCGCCTGCTCGACGTCGGCTGCGGCTGGGGCGGCATGGTCATGCACGCCGCCCAGCACTATGGCGTCAAGGTCCTGGGCGTGACGCTGAGCAAGCAGCAGGCGGAGTGGGGGCAGAAGGCCATCGCCGACGCCGGCCTTGAGGACCTGGCGGAGATCCGCTTCATGGACTACCGCGACGTCCAGGAGAGCGGGTTCGACGCGGTCAGCTCGATCGGCCTGACCGAGCACATCGGCAAGGCCAACCTGGGCGCCTACTTCTCCTTCCTGAACAGCAAGCTGAAGCCCGGCGGGCGCCTGCTCAACCACTGCATCACCCGGCCGACCGGCAAGGAGAAGACGTTCAACAAAGGCGGCTTCATCAACCGCTACGTCTTCCCCGACGGCGAGCTGGAGTCGGTGGGCCTGCTGATCAGGCAGATGGAGGACCTCGGCTTCGAGATCCGCCACCAGGAGAACCTCAGGGAGCACTACGCGAAGACCCTGCGGCACTGGTGCGTCAACCTCGACGCCAACTGGGACGACGCGGTCCAGGAGGTCGGCATGGGCACGGCCCGGGTGTGGGCCCTCTACATGGCGGGCTGCATCGTCGGCTTCGAGCGCAACAAGGTGCAGCTCCACCAGGTGCTGGGCGTCAAGCTCGACCGGAACGGACGGTCGGGGGTGCCGCTGCGGCCGGCGGTCGACTGGCCGTGACGGGCTGCGCGGGAGGGCCCGCGGCCCCTCCCGTGTGATCGACGGCCTGCTAGTCGTACGGGTCGTGGTCGCGGCGCTCGTAACCGCGCTGCCCATAACCGCCCTGCCCATGGCGGGGGCGCTCATAACCCTGCCGGTCGTGGCGAGGCTGCTCGTAGTGCGGCCGGTCATATCCCCTGGGCTGGTCGTACCCCCTGGGCTGCTCGTACGGATAGGGCTCGGGGTCCGGCGCCTCCTCCAGGGCCGTGCGCCCGATCGAGGTCAGCAGCGAGGCGATGGCGATGCCGATGACGAGGTTGATGGCGGCCGTGGCGATCTGCTCCAGCAGGTCGGCGGAGTGCATGAACGGCAGGACCGTGATGATGACGGCGAAGAGCCCGGCGATCCAGCTGAAGAACTTGGCCGGTTCCGGCGTGGAGAGCATGAGGACGAAGAGCAGCAGCGTGGCCACGAGCGCCGCCGCCGCGGCCGAGATCGCGTAACCCGTGGTCGCCGCACTGCCGGAGATGGGGTCGCCGTCGGGGGCGATCACGCGGATGCCGAGCAGACTCTTGCTGATCATCACGCCGACCACGGCGACCAGCGCGGCCACGACGGCCGCGGCGGCCCCTCCTCCCCACACTCGCGCCGGGTTGACCCGTGGCCCGGCCGAAGGGCGGCGGTCATAGCGATCATGCGAGGGGTATGACATGGGCTCACCTTTGTCGCGGGTGCTGGTCAAGCGCTTCGAGCACCTTACACGCGCCGTCAAGAGGAGCGCGGGGACCGGCCCGCCCGTGCCGGTGGGCGGGCGGGATCGCTAGCTCTGCTTCTTCGTGTGCTTTCCCCTGCTGGTGTGCTGCCCGTCCTGGCTGGAGTCCTCCTGGGACTCCCGCGGATCTTCCTCGGGGAGCCGCGCTGGTGAAGGTTCCGGCTCGGCCTTCAGGACGTCGCGCGCAGGTCCTCAAGGGTGCCGGCCAGTCCCTTCCATGCCTGCTCGGCGTCCGGCGTGCGCGCGTGCGGCGACCGCAGCCACTCCACGAACTCGGCCACGTCGTCGAGCGCCCACCGCAGCCGGTAGAACGCCAGGGCCCGCGGATCGGGCGTACGGCCCGTGGCCTCGGCGTAGCGGGCCAGGTCGCCGGGCTCCTCGGCCACCAGCCACAGGTCGCGCTCCGGCGGGGCCAGGCCGGCGGTGTCCCAGTCGACCAGGGACCACCGGCCGTCCGCGCACAGCAGGTTGCCCGGATGCGGCTCGCCATGGGTCACCACCGGCTCCCCGAGCGTCCCCGCCAGCCCGTCGAGCTCGGCCAGCCTCCGGCGCAGCGTGCCCGCGTGCTCGGCGACCAGCTCCCTGGCGGGCTCCGAGAACGGGCCGCCGAGCCAGGGACCGTCCGGCCCGCCCAGGCACGACTCCAGGACGGCCCGGCCGGTGAGCTCCGGAGGACGCGGCGGGGTCGGCAGCGGAGGGGGCGTCGCGTGCAGCTCGGCCAGCAGGTCGATGACGGCGCCACGATCGGCCGCCGTCAGCTCGTCGCCGAAGTTCCCGGCCGTGCCGGCGGCGTGCGGGAAGACGCTCATGGCGTAGCGGTGCCGGTCGAGCCGCCGCAACGTCGTGCCGTCGCAGGCGCGCAGCGGGGCCACCACGAACGCGAGCCCCGCCTCCTCCCGCAGGGCCGCCGCCGTGTCCATGGCCATGGCCAGCCCGTCGAACGTGCGGCGGCGTACGTCGGCGACCGTGACGAACCACCGCCGCCCGCCCGCGTCGCCCGCGACCCAGTGATAGTCGCCGAACCCGACGGGCGCGTAGTCGAGCGTGGTCGCCTGCACCTCCCACGCGCGCAGCGCGGGACGCAGCAGCCCTTCGTCGAAGTCTTCCGGCCGATCTCGCACGCGAACCACGCTATCGGTATGAACCGGATGACATCAGCCAGTCGACGGCCGCGACGACGTCCGTGACGACATGGTCAGGACCGGTCCCCGGCGGCTCCGTCACCACGCCGCGGTCGACCCAGATCGTGCGCAGCCGGTCGAGCGCCGTCAGCGCCTCGGGCCGGCACGACACGAGGTGGGGCAACCGCGCCCGGCAGGCCCGCCACAACTCCCCGGCCGGCTCGGGCAGCCGGAAGTGCTCGCGTACGAGCTCGACGAACGTCTCCATCGGCACGGAGCCGTCGGCGTCCCGTTCCACGAGCCACGACGCCGCGTTCTCGCCCAGCTCGCGCTCTGAGGCGAACGCGGTGGCCCGGCGCCGGAACGCGTCCAGCCGGTCGGTCGGTCGAACAGTGCCGGCATGTGATCTCCTTACTGCCGGGCCGCCTCGGCGACGAACGCGGCGCGCTCCTCGACCGGTGTCCTGGGCAGTGCCACCACGTCGTATCCGTGGTCGGCGTAGGCCCGCACGACCGCCTCGTAGGTCCGCTCGGCCTCCCCGAGGCTCTGCCTGCGCTCGCTGTCGTGCTCGTAGATCTCGGGCCAGGGCGGCGCGGCGAACACCCGCCGGTGGTAGCGGAACGTCCCGGCGGCGGCGAGCAGGTGGCGGGGCACCGTACGTCCCAGCATCCGCAGGTAGCCGATGGTGTCGATCAGCCCCCTGTCGAAGATCACCGGCCCGGGCCCCGCGGGCTCGCGGTACGACCGCAGGTCCCACGACAACATCAGCTCGGCGAACAACGCGGGATCCACCCAGGGCAGCGCCCGGCCGGAGATCGCCAGCTGGTCCTGGATGATCGCCCGGCCGGCCTCGGGCCGCGTGGCGAACCCCTGGGCTCCCAGGTGCTCGACCAGCGTGGTCTTCCCCGAGCCCGGTCCCCCGGTGATGACGATGTAGCGTTCGTGCACGTCGGGCATGCGGCAGCGGTCCCTTTCCTCGGTGGTGACAGAGAAGGCCGCCGATCAGTGCCGGGCGCGGGTGGCTCGCGCCCGGCCCGTCGCGCCTAGCGCAGCTCCCGCTTGAGGATCTTGCCCGTGGCCGTCATCGGCAGCGAGTCGCGGAACTCGATGATGCGCGGATATTTGTAGGCCGCCATGTTCTCCTTGCACCAGGCGATCAGCTCGTCCTCGGTGATCGTGGCGCCGGGGGTGCGGATGACGTAGGCCTTGATCTCCTCGCCGTGGGAGTCGTGGGCGACCCCCACCACGGCGGCGAGCGACACGGCCTCGTGGGTGATCAGCACCTCTTCGAGCTCGCGCGGGTAGACGTTGAACCCGCCCCTGATGATCATGTCCTTGGAGCGGTCGATGATGGAATAGTAGCCGTCGGCGTCACGGGTCGCGATGTCGCCCGTCCTGAACCAGCCGTCCCGCATGACCTCGGCGCTCGCCTCGGGGCGGCCGTAATAGCCCTTCATGATGTTGTGGCCGCGGATGGCGATCTCGCCGGGGCCCTCGCCTTCGACGGTCTTCCAGTCGCCGTCGACCAGCTTCATCTCCACACCCCAGATCGGCGTGCCCACGGTGCCCGCCTTGGAGGGGCGGCCCGGCTGGTTGAAGCTGGCCACCGGCGAGGTCTCCGACAACCCGTACCCCTCCAGGATGCCGACCCCGAACGTCTGCTCGAAGTCCTTGAGCACCTCGACCGGCGAGGAGGCCCCGCCCGCCACGGCCACGCGCAGGGAGCGCGGCACCTCCACGCCGTCCGCGTGGATCTTGGTGAGCATGCCCCAGTACATCGTGGGCACCCCGGCGAAGAACGTGACGCTCTCCTTCCGCATGAGCTCGAGTGCCTCGTCCGGGTCGAAGCGCGGCATCAGCACGACCGTCGCCCCGCGCAGGAAACCGGTGTTCAGGACGACGGTCTGGCCGAAGGAGTGGAACAGCGGCAGCACCGCCAGATAGACGTCGCCGCCCTCGCCGTCGGGGAACATCTTGTCGCTGACCATGGCGTTCATCAGCATGTTCTGGTGGCTGAGCTCGGCGCCCTTCGGCTGGCCGGTGGTGCCCGAGGTGTAGAGGATGACGGCGGTGTCGTCGGCGGCGGTCTGCACGGTCTCGAACTCGCCCGCCATCCCGCCGAGCGCGGCCCAGATCGACTCGCCGTGCTCCGACTCGGTCGCCAGCGGCGTGGCGGGGAGGACGAAGAAGTGCTCGCAGCCCTCGGCCGCCTCGACCCCGGCCTTGCCGCGCTCGCCCAGCGGCAGCTCGGGGGTGCCCTCGAAGCAGAACAGGGCCTTGGCGTCGCTGTCGTCGAGGTGGTAGGCGATCTCGCGGGACTGCAGCAGCACGTTGAGCGGCACCACCGTGGCGCCGGTCTTCAGGATGCCGAAGTAGACGAACGGGAAGTACGGCAGGTTCGGGCACGCCAGCGCGACCTTGTCGCCCTTGCCGATCCCGCGCGACACCAGCAGGTTGGCCACCTGGTTGGCGACAGTCTCGATCATGGAGTACGGCAGCCGCATGTCGCCGAAGACGATCGCGGTGCCGTCGGGGGTGTTCCTGGCGCTGTCCTCCAGGACGACCGACAGATTGAGCATGACGCCTTCCTCCCTCTCAGCAGGCTTCGGCGCCATCTTCGCAGGGCCAACATACCGGCCGGTAGGGCAGAATCACGATTTCTCCCGCTACAGCGCCGTGGGGCGGAACACGAGGGCCGCCACGCGATGTGGACGCGCCTCACAGCCTGGAGTAAGCAAGGGTGAAGCACTGCTCAGGAGGGCTCATGGAGTACGACTACGTGATCGTCGGCGCGGGGTCGGCGGGCTGCGTGCTGGCCGGCCGGCTCTCGGAGGATCCGGACGTGTCGGTGGCGCTGGTCGAGGCGGGCGGGCGGGACGACAAGTTCGAGATCCGCGTGCCGGCGGGTTTCTCCAAGCTGTTCAAGACCGGCGACGACTGGAACTTCACCACCGCCAAGCAGGCCGAGCTGTCCGGCCGCGAGCTCTACTGGCCGAGGGGCCGGGTGATCGGCGGATCGTCCTCCATGAACGCCATGATGTGGGTGCGCGGCTGCCAGCGCGACTACGACCAGTGGGGCGTGCCCGGCTGGTCCTACGACGACGTGCTCCCCTACTTCACGAGGGCTGAGCGCCGCGTCGGCAGCAACGAGGGCGGCGTCTACGGCACCTCGGGCCCTCTGTACGTCTCGGAGCTGCGCAGCCCCAACGTCACCACCGCCGCCTTCCTGCGGGCCTGTGACGAGCTGGGGCTGACCCGGCTGAGCGAGCTCAATGGCCGCGGCAACGAGGGCTACAGCCCCACGCCCGTCACCCAGCGCCGCGGCCGCAGGTGGAGCGCGGCCGACGCCTACCTGCGCCCGGCCATGAAACGGCCCAACCTCCACGTGATCACGGGGGCGGCCGTCGACCGGGTGGTGTTCGACGGCCGCAGGGCCGTCGGCGTCGAGCACGGCGGCGTCCGGATCGGGGCGCGGCGCGAGGTCGTCCTGTCCGCCGGCACGATCGGCTCGCCCAGCCTGCTCATGCGCTCCGGCGTGGGCGCGGCCGACGAGCTGCGCGAGGCCGGGGTGCCCGTCGTGCGCGAGCTGCCCGAGGTCGGCAAGAACCTCCAGGACCACCTCTCCTCCGGCGTCTTCGTGGAGTGCCTGCAGCCGGTGACGTTGACCGCCGCCGAGTCGCTCGGCAACCTGCTGCGCTACGTCGTCCTGCGCTCCGGCATGCTCACCACGAACGTCGGCGAGGCCGTGGCGTTCATCAGGACCTCCGACGACGAACCCGCACCCGACATCGAGTTGATCTTCGCGCCCGTGCCGTTCGTCGACCACGGCCTGAGCAAACCGGCCGGCCACGGGCTCACCGTCGGGGTCGTGCTGCTGCAGCCGGACAGTCGCGGCAGGGTCGGGCTGAGCGGCGGCGACGTGGTGATCGACCCCGCCTACCTGTCCGTGGAGACCGACGTCAGGCGCCTGGTGGCGGGGCTGAGGATGGCCAAGCGGGTGTTCACCACCGCCGCGATGAAGCCGTACGCGGGTGGGCCGATGGCGCCGTACTGGGGACCGGAGAGCGACGAGGAGCTCGCCCAGTGGGTGCGCGAGCGCGCAGAGACCCTCTACCACCCCGTCGGCACCTGCCGCATGGGGACTGACGACGCCTCCGTCGTGGACCCCGAGCTGCGCGTACGCGGCGTCGCGGGGCTCAGGGTCGTGGACGCGTCGATCATGCCGACACTCAACCGCGGCCACACCCACGCCCCGGCCGTCATGATCGCGGAGAAGGCGGGCGACCTGATCAAGGGCGCGGGATGACCGGCCTTGACGTAAGTGCTCACTTGCAGAAACCTTGGAGGGTATGACGCTCTCCGCCGGCCCCGACCTGTCACAGATCCCGTTCTGGGCCCTGCCGCAGGCCGAGCGCATGGAGGCCTTCAAGAAGCTGCGCGCGCTGGATCGGCCGGTGTTCGTCAAGGAGCAGGCGGTGCCGTTCGTCGGCGGGGGACCCGGCTACTACGCGCTCGTCCGCCACGCCGACGTGGTGGAGGCCAGCAGGAATGCCGAGGTGTTCAGCAGCGAGCCCTGCTCCAACAGCATCCCGGACATGCCGCGCTGGCTGAGCGTCTACTTCGGTTCCATGATCAACATGGACGGCCCGAGGCACGCGCGGTTGCGCCGCATCGTCTCCCGGGCGTTCACGCCGCGCATCCTGGCGAAGATGGAGGACGACCTCGCGCGGGCGGCCGGGGAGATCGTCGACCAGGCGGTGAAGGAGGGGCCCGGTGACTTCGTCGCCCAGGTGGCCGCCAAGCTCCCCGTACGCGTCATCTGCGACATGATGGGGATCCCGCCGAAATTTCACGGCATGGTGCTGCGGCGGACCAACGTCATCCTCGGCAACGCCGACCCCGAGTACACCGGCATCGCCCCCGAGCTCAGCCGCGTCAACGTCGCCCGCGGCCTGGCCAGGCTGCTGCACGCCGGCTACTCGCTCAACCGGCTGGCCGCCCGCCTGGGCGACGAGCGACGCCGGCGGCCCACGGGCGACCTGGTGAGCCTGCTGGTCAACGGCGACGAGCACCTCACGTCGCAGGAGCTCGGCTCGTTCTTCATCCTGCTGGTGGTGGCGGGCAGCGAGACCACCCGCAACGCGGTCGCGCACGGGCTCAAGCTCTTCACCGACCACCCCGCCCAGCGGGAGGTGCTGCTCGGCGACTTCGACCGCCACATCGTCGGAGCCTGCGACGAGATCGTCCGCCACTCGACGCCGGTGATCCAGTTCCGCCGCACGCTCACCCGGGACCACGAGATGAACGGCACCGCCTACGCGAAGGGCGACAAGGTGCTGCTCTTCTACAACTCCGCCAACCGCGACGAGAGCGTCTTCAACGACCCCGACACGTTCGACATCACCCGCGACCCCAACCCGCACGTCGGCTTCGGCGGCCCCGGCCCGCACCACTGCCTGGGCGCGCACCTGGCGCGCAGGGAGATGACCGTGATGTTCCGCGAACTGTTCACCAGCCTGCCGCGCATCAGGGCGGTGGGCGAGCCCGACCGCCTGCTGTCCAACTTCATCAACGGCATCAAGCATCTGCGCTACACCTGGTGAGAGCGCAGCCGCGGGAGGAGCGGGTGCTCCGGCGGCGGGCCGAATGCTAGGTTTCGCAGTCATGGAGATCAGGAATGTCCACGCCAACGGGGTGGAGTTCGCGTATCTGACGATGGGGGAGGGCCCGCTGGCGCTGTGCCTGCACGGCTTCCCCGACACCGCCCACACCTGGCGCCACCTGATGCCTGCGCTGGCCGAGCGCGGCTACCGCGCGGTCGCGCCGTTCATGCGCGGTTACGCGCCCACCGAGGTTCCCGCCGACGGCGCGTACGAGCAGGCCGCGCTGGTCGCCGACGTGCGCGTGCTGCACGAGGAACTCGGCGGCGACGCGGACGCGGTCGTCGTCGGCCACGACTGGGGCGCCTTCCCCGTCTACCTCACCGCCGGCCGCTTCCGCAGGGCCGTGGCCCTCGCCGTGCCGCCGCCCGGCGCCCTCGGCTCGCGCTTCCTCGACTACGACCAGCTCAAGCGCTCGTTCTACGTCTTCCTGTTCCAGACGGGCCTGGCCGAGGCTGCTGCCTCCCGGCCAGGCTTCCTCGACAACCTCTGGCGCGACTGGTCGCCCGGCTACGACGCGCGCCAGGACCTCGAGTTCGTCCGGCGCAGCATCGGCACGCCCGCCAACCTCAGCGCGGCCATCGGCTACTACCGGTCGATGCTCGGCACCACGCCTCCCTCCGGCCGCTACCCGGAGGTCGAGTCCAGGGTGACCGGACCGGTCCTCTACCTGCACGGCGCCCAGGACGGCTGCCTGAGCGCCGCGCTGACGCGGGACGCGCCCGGCCACCTGCCCGAGGGCTCGCGCGTGCAGCAGGTGGCGGGGGCGGGTCACTTCCTCCATCTCGAACGGCCCGGCGAGGTCAACCGGCTCATCCTCGACTGGCTCGGCCCGGCGTCCTCGGCCGAGCTGACCCAGATCCGCCCGATGAGCTTCAACCCCGGCTCCGGGCCTTTCTGAGCACCGCGATCTCCGGGTGCCGCCCCGACAGGCTCACCTGGTGCGTCTCCTCCACCACGAACCCGCTCGGGATCCCGTCGTGGACGAGCGCCACGGCCAGCCCGTCATCGGCCAGCACCCGGCGTACCTCCCGCCACAACGGGCCGGGACCGCGCGCGAGCGCTCCCCTGGGAGGCACCTGCCGCCCCCAGGGCGGGTTGACCAGCACCCGGTCCACGCACCCGTCAGCCACGGGCAGCCGCCCGGCATCGCCCACCCCCCACAGGAAAGGCGAGGCGCCGGCGGCCCGGGCGTTGGCGGCGGCGGCCGCGATCGCGGCGGGATCGTGGTCGAAACCGGCCGGCCGCAGGCGGGGCGCCAGCGCGTGGGCCTCGATGAGCGTGGTGCCCGCCCCGCAGCACGGGTCGAGCACCGTGCGGGCGTCCCCGAGCCGCGCCAGTCGCGCCATGGCGGCGGCCACCGGCGGGTGCAGCGTCCCCCGGACGGAGGCCGTCTTGTACGGCCTGCGGTGCAGCGGCCGGTCCGCGAGCCTCAACGCGATCACCGCCTGGTCACCCTCGATGGTGACCCGCCACGACAGCGCGTCCGGCGGCGGCCGCCGGCCGTCCCTCCGCGAGTGGTAGGCCAGCCCTGACGGCCGGGCCAGTTCGGCGCCCACCGCGTCCTCGATCTCGTACCTGGTGTAGTTGCGCCGCCCGACGAACGACGCCGACACCTCCAGCCCACCCGCGTCCGGCCAGGCCGGCAGGACCGGATGAAGATCGCGGGCCGCCCCGGCCAGCCGGGACAACGCCGAGCGGTCGTGGCCGACCCCGTCCACCACGGCGGCGGCGACCAGCACGTCGTCGGCCGTGCGCAGGCCCAGCAGGTCGGCCTCCGGCGAGGGCTCGAACCACACCTCCCGGTGGCGCAGCCCGCGCACCCGTCCGAGCCTGGAACGCTGGATCTCCGTCGCCACCAGGGGCTCGATGCCGCGCACGGCCCTGGCCACGGCAAAAGCATGCGCGGCGGGCCGCATGCGAGCGCCCGCCGCACGTAGGAATGTCTGCACCTACGTGTCCTTCTTCCACGTCGCGACCCGGGACGGCGGTCGCTCGGCCGTCCCGCATCGCCGGCGGTGGGTCGTCCGCGACCCGCCGGCGGATCGCTAGCGGAGGTGGAAGAAGAACGTCATGCGGGACACCTTAGTGCGCGCCCGGCACCGCGGGCCACTCGATATCCACGAGGTACGTACGGTGTACGCCAGAACCATTGACGTAAGTGGCCACTTTTCGAATGATGGCCACATGAGCGTCCTTGACTTCGATCTGTCGGACCCCGAGTTCTGGGCCAAACCCATGGGTGAGCGCGAGAGGGCGTTCGAGCGGCTGCGCTCCCGCGAGACGCCCGCCTTCTTCGAGGAGATGGAGATCTCCTTCGCGCCCAAGGGCCCCGGCTACCACGCGCTGGTCAAGCACGCAGACATCCTCGAGGCCAGCCGCAACCCGGAGGTCTTCAGCTCGGGCCAGGGCGGCGCGACGAACATCCCCGACATGCCCGCCGAGTTCACCGAGTATTTCGGCTCGATGATCAACATGGACGATCCCCGGCACGCCAGGTTGCGCAGGATCGTCTCCCGGGCGTTCACACCCAAGATGATCAAACAGTTCGAGGCGGACGTCGAGGCGGCGGCAGAGGCCATCGTGGGCGACCTCCTGGCCAAGGGACCCGGCTGCGACTTCGTCACCGAGGTCGCCGCTCGCCTGCCCCTGAAGATCATCTGCGACATGATGGGCATCCCCGAGCGCGACTACCAGTTCGTCTTCGACCGCTCCAACGTCATCCTCGGCGGCTTCGACCCCGAATACACCGGCGGCGACCTCACCCGGATCGCCGACCGCCTGCTCACCGCCGGCATGGAGCTGCAGCAACTGGTGCAGGACCTCGCCGCCCACCGTGCCGCCCACCCCACCAACGACCTGACGTCGTCCCTGGTCAACGCGAACATCGACGGCGAGCGGCTGACGATGCAGGAGCTGGGCTCGTTCTTCATCCTGCTGGTCGTGGCCGGCAACGAGACCACCAGGAACGCCATCTCGTACGGCCTGCGCCTGCTCACCACGAACCCGGACCAGCGCGCGCTCTGGCTGGACGACCTCGACGGGTGTGCGCCGGGAGCCGTGGAGGAGATCGTCCGCCTGGCCTCCCCGGTGAACTTCATGCGCCGCAAGGTCACCCGCGACCACGAGATGAACGGCCACCTCTACCGCGAGGGCGAGAAGGCCGTCCTGTTCTACTGGGCGGCCAACCGCGACGAGGACGTTTTCGCCGACCCGCTGCGCTTCGACATCGCCCGCGACCCCAACCCGCACGTCGGCTTCGGCGGTCCGGGCCCGCACTTCTGCCTCGGCGCCCACCTGGCCAGGAGGGAGATCACGGTGCTGTTCCGCGAACTGCTGCGCCGGGTGCCGCAGATCGAGGGCGGCAAGCCGGACCGCCTGCACTCCAGCTTCATCAACGGCATCAAGCACATGGAGTGCGTCTTCTAGCCGCCGGTCAGGTGGTCACCCTGATCTGGTTCATCACCGTGCGGATGTCGGGCAGCAGCTGCTTGCTCTGGGCCGGGATCGACATGTAGACGATGGCCGGGACGTTGGCGCCGGTGTTGACGGCCATCGTCACGATCGTGGCCTTCTCGGTCTGCGACGTCAGCGAGTACGCGATCAGCCGTCCCGTGGAGCCGCCCACCTTGATCGGCTGCTGGGCGATCTTGCGAACCTTGTTGTCCTTGGGGAAGAAGCTCCTGCGCGCGGAGAGCACGACCTGCTTGATGACCGGCTCCAGGTCGTCCCGCTCGTAGTAGGAGGCCAGCCGCTGCGACAGCGGGGCCGACATCAGCTGCGCGTACCGCTCGGGCGCGACCTGGACGTACTGGCGGGTGTCGAAACCGTACGTGGCCTTGACCGTGGCGCGCTGGTCCAGCCGCCAGTCGCCGCCGAGGCGCGGCACCGAGATGCGGGCCTGCGCGTCCGGGACCTTGCCGATGACGGGGGAGGGCTTGCCGGAGTATTTCGGCAGCGGCCCGATCGAGGACGAGGTCTTGGTGGCGCGCGGCTTCTGCGTGGCGGTGGGCTGCGCCGCGACGTCCGAGCTCGCCGGGTCGTCGCTCGCGAGCGGCCCGGCCAGGAAGGCCCAGATCAGCGCGATCACCAGGGCGACGGCGACCGAACTGCCGAGGGCGTACATCCAGACGGGTTTGCCCGGCTCGTCCTCCAGGGCGTCCTGCTCGCCCATGGCCTGGTAGTTGTCGCCGAAGACGGTGTTCCAGAGCTCCTGCTGGCGCTCGGGCGGCGGGGTGCGTGACCCGCTGATCTGGCCCGCCGTCACGAAACGGCGGTCGGGGTCGGAGGGGTCGCGGTTCAGGCTCGAACCGGGCCTGGGGCCCTGGTCCTCGCTGGGGCTGTCTCTTAT
>NZ_SMJZ01000229.1 GCF_004348345.1 Nonomuraea longispora | reverse complement strand
GGGTGTGGAGGGGGCCGTCGGGGGCCAGGAAGCCGGTGTGCGTGTCGCCGGCCAGGAAAGCGGGATTTGTGAGAATTCGTACGAGCAGGTCCCGATTAGTGGTCAGCCCGTGGAGCTTCGCCCGCCGCAGCGCCGTGACCAGCCGCCGCACCGCCTCCCCCCGCGACGAGCCGTGCGCCACCACCTTGGCCAGCATCGCGTCGTAGTACGGCGACACCACGGACCCCGACTCCACGCCCGCGTCCACGCGCACGTCACCGGGCACCTCGAACCGCCGCAGGACCCCCGTCTGCGGAAGGTGGCCGTCGTCCTCCGCGTACAGCCGGGCCTCCACCGCGTGCCCGGCGGGCTCGGGCGGGCTCGCCGGCAGCGCGGCGCCCTCGGCGATCTCCAGTTGCAGCCGCACGAGGTCGACGCCGTGGACCAGCTCGGTGACGGGGTGCTCGACCTGGATCCGGGTGTTCATCTCGAGGAACGCCACCCGGTCGCCCTTGACGAGGAACTCCACCGTCCCCGCCCCGACGTGGCCGACCGCCCGCGCGGCCCTGACGGCGGCCTCGAACAGGTGCTCCCTCAGCCCGGCGGAGATACCGGGCGACGGGCACTCCTCGACGACCTTCTGGTGCCGCCGCTGCACGCTGCACTCGCGCTCGCCCAGCGCCCACACGGTGCCGTGCCGGTCGGACACCACCTGGACCTCGACGTGCCGGGCCGCCTCCAGCAGCGGCTCCACGAACACGGTGCCGTCGCCGAAGGCCGCCGCCGCCTCCCGCCGCGCCGACTCGACCTCCCGCGCCAGCTCTCCCGGCTCGCGCACGATCCGCATGCCCCGGCCGCCGCCACCGGCGGACGCCTTCACCAGCAGCGGGAACCCGCCCGGAGCGGCGGGGTCGAGCGAGGGCAGCACGGGCACCCCCGCCTCCGCCATCAGCCGCTTGGCGGCGACCTTGGACCCCATGGCCGCGATGGCCGCGGGCGGCGGGCCGACCCACACCAGCCCGGCGTCGAGCACGGCCTGCGCGAACTCGGCGTTCTCCGACAGGAAGCCGTACCCGGGGTGCACGGCGTCCGCCCCGGTGGCGCGGCAGGCGGCCAGGATGAGCCCGGCGTCCAGGTAGGTCTCCGACGGGTGCGCGCCCGGCAGGCGTACGGCGAGATCGGCCTCGGCGACGTGCGGCGCTCCCGCGTCGGGGTCGGAGTGCACGGCGACCGTGGAGATGCCGAGCGAGCGGCAGGTGCGGAAGACGCGGCGGGCGATCTCGCCCCGGTTCGCGACGAGTAGCCGGGTGATCACGGGCGGAACACCCCGAATCCCGCCGGCTCCGGCACCGGCGCGCTGTTGATCGCCGACAGACACATGCCGAGCACGGTACGCGTGTCGCGCGGATCGATGACCCCGTCGTCGTAGAGGCGTCCCGACAGGAAGAACGCCAGAGACTCGGCCTCGATCTGGTCCTCCACCATGGCGCGCATCGCCGCGTCGGCCTCCTCGTCGTAGACCTGCCCCTTCGCCAGCGCCGACGCCCGGCCCACGATGGACAGCACTCCGGCGAGCTGCGGGGGGCCCATCACCGCCGACTTGGCGCTCGGCCAGCTGAACAGGAACCGGGGGTCGTAGGCCCGCCCGCACATGCCGTAGTTGCCCGCGCCGTAGGAGGCGCCCATGACGATCGTCAGGTGGGGCACGGTCGAGTTGGACACCGCGTTGATCATCATCGCGCCGTGCTTGATGATGCCGCCCTGCTCGTAGTCCTTGCCGACCATGTAGCCGGTCGTGTTCTGCAGGAAGACGAGGGGCGTGCGCGACTGGTTCGCCAGCTGGATGAACTGCGTGGCCTTCTGCGACTCCTCGCTGAACAGCACGCCCTGGGCATTCGCCAGCACGCCGACCGGATAACCGTGGAGCTTCGCCCAGCCCGTCACCAGCGAGACGCCGTACGTCGGCTTGAACTCCTCGAACTCGCTGCCGTCCACCACCCGCGCGATCACCTCCCGGGGATCGAACGGCACCTTCAGGTCCTCGGGGACGATGCCGAGCAGCTCGTCAGCCGGATAGAGCGGCTCGCGCGCCGGCCCGGGGACGACACCCTGCTTGCGCCAGCCGAGCGAGCGCACGATCGAGCGCCCGATGCGCAGCGCGTCGTGCTCGTCCTCCGCCAGGTAGTCGGCCAGCCCGCTCACCCTGGCGTGCATCTCCGCCCCGCCCAGCGACTCGTCGTCGGACTCCTCGCCGGTCGCCATCCTGACCAGCGGAGGCCCGCCCAGGAACACCTTGGCCCGCTCGCGCACCATCACCACGTAGTCGCTCATCCCGGGCACGTAGGCACCGCCGGCGGTGGAGTTGCCGAAGACGAGCGCGACGGTCGGGACGCCCGCCGCTGACAGCCGCGTCAGATCGCGGAAGACCTGCCCGCCGGGGATGAAGATCTCCTTCTGCGTGGGCAGGTCCGCGCCGCCGCTCTCGACCAGGTTCACGTACGGGAGGCGGTTGCGCAGCGCGATGTCCGCCGCGCGCAGCGACTTCTTCAGCGTCCAAGGGTTGGAGGCGCCGCCGCGAACCGTCGGATCGTTCGCCGTGATCACGCACTCGACGCCCTCGATCACGCCGATCCCGGACACCATGCTCGCCCCGACGGGGAAGTCGCTGCCCCACGCGGCCAGTGGCGACAGCTCCAGGAAGGGGGAGTCGGCGTCGACCAGCAGCTCGACGCGCTCGCGCGCGAGCAGCTTGCCGCGCGCGCGGTGCCGCTCGACGTATTTCCCGCCGCCCCCGCCGACCGCCCTCGCGTGCTCGGCGTCCAGCTCGGCCAGCTTGGCCAGCATCGACGCGCGGCGCCGCCGGTGCTCCTCGCCCGCCGGGTCGAGTCTGCTTCTGATCACGTGCCCTCCTCCGGCCGCGCCGAACGTGACGCGTCCGTCAAGCCGATGGCCCGCGCCCACAGGCGGGTCAGATGGCCGACGGCCGTCTCCTCCGCCGCCTGCTCGCCCGGGTCGAGCCAGACGTGGGCGAAGTGCTCGACCGTCCCGCCCGGCATGCGTACGCGGGCGTTCGGGTCACCCGGGAAGGGGGGCTCGACGGCAGCTCGACGCGCGGAGGTCAGCTGCAGTGGCTCCAGCCGGACTTCCAGCTCTGCGAACCCCACGAACCGCCCCAGATCACGCACTTCTTCTTCGCCGACAGCTTGACGGGGCCCGCGTACGCGGTGAACTTGCCGGGGTTGCTCCCCTTGCTGCCCTTCTTGACCTGGAGCAGCGCGTTCATCGACATTTTGCCCTTCCAGACCAGGCGCGACATCGTGACCACGCAGTTCTTGCCCGCCTTCGCGTTATAGGCGAGGTAAATCGTGGCATTGCTGCCCAGGGCGTGCGAGTCGATGAGCTTGTAGCCGGAGCCGCACACCTGCGTCGGGCTGTACGGGTTCTTCTTGGGCGCGACCTTCTTCGGGGCGGCGGCCCCCTTGGGCCGCTTGACCACCGGCAGGGTCCGCGTGGGGCCCGCGGTCGGACGCAGGGTCGGCTCCGGGTCGGGGTCGACCATCGTCTTCTTCTTTTTCCTGGTCGGTGTGGGCGTCGGCTGCGGCCTGCGGTTCTGCGGGACGGGCGCCTGGGTGTGGCGCGGACGCGGGGTGACGGTCCGCTTGGGCTTCCTGGGCTTCTTGGTCGTCGGGTCGATGTCCAGGGTGGGGACGGGCGCCGTCTCCGTCGGGAGCGTCGTGGCGGGCGGTTTGCCGGGCTGCCCGGCGCCCGAGCCGTCACCCGGCGTGCCGTTCGAGGAGTTGCCCACCGGCACGACCGGTACTTCCTGGCTGTTGGCCTGCACCACGACCGCGCCGACGACCACGAGCAGGGCCGCGGCGGCGGCGCCGGAGAGCGCGAGGGTCAGCGTGCGGCGCTGCTTGCCGGACGCGCCGTCGTCCGGCCGCGGCGAGCCGCCGCCCCGCTGGTATCCGCCGCCCGGGGGCACGCCGGGGCCGTGGGGCGGCATGCCGGCTCCCGCGCCCTGCGGACCGCCCTGGGGCGCCCCCGCGTACGGGGAGCCGGGCCCCTGAGGGTTCTGGGAGCCGCCACCCCCCGCCCCGGGCATCGGGGACGGCTGACCGCCCGGATGGTGCGGTCCAACGGGACCGCCGCCGGAGTGGGGACCGTTGTGCGCCATGCCCCCTTGGGGAGCGCCGGCTGCTCCCCTCGCGGGACCGGCCTGACCGGGCACGTGGGGGACGGGCCCGCTGAGCCCCGGGTTGTGGCCGGCACCCGGTACGGGACCGCCCTGGCCGTGATGCCCTTGACCTGGCCCGCCCTGGCCGGGATGCCCCTGACCTGGGACGGGCCCGCCCTGGCCGGGGACGGGCCCGCCCTGGCCCGGTTTGCCTTGACCGGGGACGGGGCCGCTCTGCCCGGGGTTGCTCTGGCCAGGGATGTTCGGGATGGGCCCGCTGAGTCCTGGGTTGTGCCCGGCACCGGGGACAGGGCCGCTCTGACCGGGGGGTCCCTGGCCTGGGAGGGGACCGCTCTGCCCGGGGTTGCCCTGGCCGTGCTGGGCGGCGTGGGGAGGCGTGACGTACTGGCCGGTCTGCGGGGGACCCACGGGCTGCGGTCCCGTCTGGAGCGGGCCGCCCACGAGGTTGGGACCGGTCGGCTGCGTCCACGGGCCGGGGTAGACGTCCTCCGTGCCCTTGTCAGCGGGACGCCCGCTCTCCTGCTGCGCCGGAGTGCCGGTCTGGGCGGCTTCGGCCTGCCGGCCCATCGGTTCGACGGCGGACTTTGGGGCCGGCTGGCCGGTGAGGTCGACGATGAGCTCGTCGGCGGCGGGCCGCTGCGCGGGGTCCTTGGACAGGCAGGCGGCCACCAGGTCGGCGAGCACGCCCTCCATCGCGCCGAGCTCCGGCTCCTCGTTCAGGATGCGGTTCATCACCACGGGGATGGAGTCGGCGCCGAACGCGGGCTTGCCCGTCGCCGCGAACACCATCGTGACGCCCCAGGCGAACACGTCCGCGGCCTCCGACACGGCCGCCCCGGTGAGCTGCTCGGGCGCCAGGTACGACGGCGTCCCCATGGCCATGCCCGTGGCCGTCGCTCCAGGGGAGTCGAGCGCGCGGGCGATGCCGAAGTCGATCACGACGGGACCCTCGGGGCCCATGAGCACGTTGGCGGGCTTGAAGTCGCGGTGCAGGATGCCGGCGCGGTGGATGGCGGCGAGCGCGGTGGCCGTGCTGATCGCGAGCCGTTCGAGCGCGGCGCCCCGCCGCGGCCCCTCGTTGATGACCAGTTCGCGCAGGGAGGGCCCGGGGACGAACTCGCTCACGATGTACGGGCGGCTGCCCTCCAGGTCGGCGTGGAGCACGGGAGCGGTGCAGAACCTGGCCACCCGCTGCGCCACCGCGACCTCGCGCAGGAACCGCGTCCTGGCGTCGGTGTCGGCGACCAGGGCGTTGTGCAGCAGCTTGACGGCGACCTGTTCCCCCGAGTCGCTCTCGCCGAGATAAACGATCCCCTGGCCGCCCTCGCCGAGCCGGGCGACGATGTCATACGTCCCCAGCCGCCGCGGATCGTCCGCCTCCAGCGGCTGGAACTGATTCACGTCGGACCCCCATCACAACCCAGTAGATGAGGCAAAACGCTACCAGCGAGACCGTTGGGGCGTCTGCCGGACCTGTCAGAACCTTCACGTTTTGACGGCGTAAGTCAACGTTCCTTCGCAGGTCGTGTGCTTCGCGAACCCCTAGGTCACGGCTTGATGAAGCCGAGATCACATGTCAGATCGCCTTGCCGGGGTTGAGGATGCCCAGCGGGTCGAAGACCGCCTTGATGCCCTGCTGCACCTCCGTGGCGACCGGCCCCGCCTCCAGGGCCAGCCAGCGCTGCTTGAGCAGGCCGACGCCGTGCTCTCCCGTCAGGGTGCCGCCGAGCTCCAGCGCGTGCGTGAACACCTCGTCCGCCGCGGCCCACACCTCGGGGGGCGGCTCGATGGTGCCGTGCTCGAAGATGAAGACCGGGTGCAGGTTGCCGTCCCCCGCGTGTGCGACCGTGGCGATGCGCACCCCGTGCCGGGCCGCCGCCGCCTCGATCGCGGTGATCATGTCAGGCAGTACGGAACGCGGCACGCACACGTCCTCGACCAGGCACGCGCCCTGCCGCTCCTTGGCCTGGTAGGCGAGCCTGCGCAGCCCGATCAGCTCCTCGGCCTCCTGCGGGCTGGAGGAGACGGCCACGAAGGAGGCGCCGTTCGCCATGCACAGCTCGTCCATGCGCGCGGCCATCGCCTGGCCGTCCGTCGCGTCCGACTGGCCGATCAGCATGGCCTGGGTCTGCGGTTCGAGGCCGATGTTGCGCCAGTCGTCGATGGCCTCCAGCGTGGCCCGGTCGAGCAGTTCCATGAGCGAGGGCTGGCAGCCGGCCGCCATGATCGCCGACACGGCGGCGCCCGCGTCCCGCAGCGAGCCGAACTCCGCGGCGAAGGTGGCAGGAGCCGTGGCGGGCGCGCGACGCAACCGGACCGTGGCCGCCGTGATCACGCCCAGGGTCCCTTCCGAGCCCACGAAGAGCCCGGTCAGGTCGTAGCCCGTGACGCCCTTCATCGTGCGGCGGCCGGTGTCGAGAATGCGCCCGTCGGCCAGCACGACCTCAAGACCGAGCGCCGAGTCCCTGGTCACGCCGTACTTGACGCAGCGCAGCCCGCCGGCGTTGGTCGCCAGGTTCCCGCCGATCGTGGAGATCTCGTACGACGACGGGTCGGGCGCGTACATCAGGCCGTGCTCCCTGGCGGCCCTGTCGAGGTCGGCGGTGATGACGCCGGGCTCGACGACGGCGATCTCGTCGGCGGGGGAGAGCTCCCTGATCGCGGTCATCCTGGCCAGCGACAGGACGACCGAGCCGTCGCCGGCGACGGAGGCGCCCGCCAGACCGGTCCCCGCGCCGCGCGGCACCACCGGCACCCGGTGCTCGGTGGCCCACTTCATGGTGGTCACCACGTCCTCGCGGGAGGCGGCGAGCACCACGCCGGCCGGCTTACCGGGCTCCAGGTACGTGCGATCGCGGGCGTAGGAGTCGATCACATCCGGATCAGTCAGGACGCGACCTTCGGGGAGCAGGTTCGCCAACGCATCAATCGGTCTCACACCATGCACCTTAAGGTGCAGATCGCCGCAACTCGGAAAGGACCCCCTGAGTACGGTTTGCGCAGGCCGTGGCTTAGGGCCAAACTGCCCGGGTGAAAGTCAGGTGCCCGGTGTGTACGGAGGCCGACCAGGTCGTGGCGGTCCCCGGAGCGGTCGCCGCGGGGACCACGTACAAGATCGGGCGGGTCCGGCTGCCGGGGGCGCGTGAGGTGGCCGACCTACCGATGGCGGCCTCCCTCGGCGCCTCGAAGCACGTCATGAGCCGCACGCAGCTCGCGGTCTGGTTGTCGTTCCCCAGCCGCCACTACACGCCGTGGGCCAGGAACCAGGGTTACATCATGCTGCTCCTCGCGGCCCTGGCCCATCTGGTCATGTCGCTGGTCATCGCGATGGGCCAGGACCCCAACTGGGGCGAGGCGCTGCTCGCGCCGTTCTGCCTGACCGGCCTGTTCTGGGGGCTCGGGCTGCTGAACGTGCTCGGTTCGTACGGCGCCCGCAAGCGCGACGACAGCGAGGCTCCGGCCAGGGAGAAGGCCATGGCCGTGTGGGAGCACCTGTGCTACTGCGCCCGCGACAACGTGGTGTTCGAGCCGGGGGTCGGCGTCTCGTTCCATCCGAGCGAGACGCGCGAGTACATCTTCGGCTTCCGGCCGGGTCGCTGACTCAGCCCCGCTCCTCCGCCACCAGGCGCACGCAGACGGCCAGGCCGTTGATGGCCTGCTCCAGCTCGTCGAGCTCGGGGTAGGTGGGGGCGATCCTGATGGTGCGGTCGCCCGGGTCGTCGCCGTAGGGGTGGGTGGCGCCCGCCGGGGTCAGCGCGATGCCCGCCGCCTTCGCCCTGGCCACGACCTCGGCGGCGTGCTGCACCTCCAGGCTGATGAAGTAGCCGCCCTTCGGGCTCGTCCAGGTGGCCAGGCCGCCGAGCTGCTCGGTCAGGATCTTGTCGACCAGCTCGAACTTCGGCCCGATCAGTTCGGCGTGCCTGCGCATGTGGGCGGCGACCCCCGCGCCGTCGCGCAGGAACTCCACGTGCCGGAGCTGGTTGAGCTTGTCGGGGCCGATGGACTGCTTGGCGGTGTTGTGCAGGAACCACTCGACGTTGGCCGGCGAGGACCCGAAGAAGGACACGCCCGCGCCCGCCAGCGTCACCTTCGAGGTGGAGGCGTAGACGAACACGCGGTCGGCGTTGCCCTGCGCGGCGCTGAGCGCGAGCAGGTCGGCCAGCTCGGCCGGGGTGTCGGTGAGGTGGTGCACCGCGTAGGCGTTGTCCCAGAAGACGCGGAAGTCGGGCGCGGCCGTGGGCATGGAGGCCAGTCTGCGCACGGTCTCGTCGCTGTAGACGATGCCGGACGGGTTGCTGTACTTCGGCACGCACCACATGCCCTTGACACTGGCGTCGGAGGCGACCAGGCGCTCGACGACGTCCATGTCGGGCCCGTGGGCGTTCATCGGGACGGGCACCATCGTGATCCCGAACCGCTCGCAGATCGTGAAATGCCGGTCGTATCCCGGCACCGGGCACAGGAACGTGACCTTCGGCTCCTCCACCCACCGGCGCGCGGCCCCCGGCAGCGGCGTCAGCAGCGCGTGCACGATCGTGTCGTGCATCAGGGCCAGGCTGGCGTTGCCGCCGACGACGAGCTGGCCCGCGGGCACCTGCACCAGCGGGGCGAACAGCTCGCGCAGCTCGGGCAGGCCCTGGAGGTTGCCGTAGTTGCGGCCGTCGGTGCCGTCGGCCGCGCGGTAGGACGTGGGCAGCCCGAGCATGTCGTTGGAGAGATCGAGCTGGCGCGGTGACGGCTTGCCCCTGGTGAGGTCGAGCTTGAGCCCTCTCTCCACGAGGGCGGCGTAGTCACGCTGAGCGGTCACGAGATCTCCTCCACGTCGGTCCGGCTACGAAGGATAGAAGACGCCCCGACGTGAAGGGGCACCTGCCCCGCGACAGCGGAACGCCGGCGCCCCACGGGAGCACCAAGCTTTGACGGCGGATGTTAAAGAACGACTTCCCGAGCGGCGCGCGTTGGCGTGGAATGGGTAGATCGGGGCAGTCAGGCCGGCCGCACCGGGCGGACCGTCTGACCAGCGGCATCTGCGCCAGCACATCGCAGGTGGCACTCCCCACTGGCACTCCGCACTGGAGGGAGCGGCCGTGACGACCGTTCGCGAACCCTCGATCGAACAGGTCAGGCGCCGGCGCACCGGGACCGTCATCGCCTCCTGGTTGTCGACCACCGATCACAAGGTGATCGGCTATCTCTATTTGATCACCTCGTTCGGGTTCTTCCTCGTGGCGGGCCTCATGGCCATGATCATCAGAGCCGAGCTCGCCGCGCCGGGACTGCAGCTGGTCAACCAGCAGCAGTACAACCAGCTGTTCACCATGCACGGCACGATCATGTTGCTGCTGTTCGCCACGCCGCTGTTCGCCGGGTTCGCGAACGTGATCATGCCGCTGCAGATCGGGGCGCCCGACGTGGCCTTCCCCCGGCTCAACGCGGTGGCGTACTGGTTGTTCCTGTTCGGCGGGCTGATGGTGCTGGCCGGGTTCCTCACCCCGGACGGCGCGGCCGACTTCGGGTGGTTCGCGTACACGCCGCTGTCGTCGTCCATCTACTCGCCGCAGGTCGGCGGTGACCTGTGGATCATGGGACTGGCGTTGTCGGGGCTCGGCACGATCCTCGGAGCGGTCAACTTCATCACCACGATCATCGGCATGCGGGCGCCGGGCATGACGATGTTCCGCATGCCGATCTTCTGCTGGAACGTGCTGCTGACCAGCATACTCGTGCTGATGGCGTTCCCGGTGCTGGCCGCCGCGCTGCTCGTGCTCGAAGCGGACCGCAAGCTCGGCACGCAGATCTTCCTCGCCGAGAACGGCGGACCGCTGTTGTGGCAGCATCTGTTCTGGTTCTTCGGCCATCCCGAGGTCTACATCATCGCGCTGCCGTTCTTCGGGATCATCACCGAGGTCATCCCGGTCTTCAGCCGCAAGCCGATCTTCGGCTACATGGGACTGGTCGGCGCGACCATCGCCATCGCCGGGTTGTCGATGACGGTCTGGGCGCACCACATGTTCGCGACCGGGCAGGTGCTGCTGCCGTTCTTCTCGTTCATGACGTTCCTCATCGCGGTGCCGACGGGCGTGAAGTTCTTCAACTGGATCGGCACGATGTGGCACGGGCATCTCACGTTCGAGTCGCCGATGTTGTTCTCGGTCGGCTTCCTGGTGACGTTCCTGCTGGGCGGGCTGACCGGGGTCATCCTGGCCTCGCCGCCGCTCGACTTCCACATCAGCGACACCTACTTCGTCGTCGCGCACTTCCACTACGTGGTGTTCGGCACGGTGGTGTTCGCGATGTTCGCCGGGTTCTACTTCTGGTGGCCGAAGATGACCGGCCGCATGCTGGACGACAGGCTGGGCAAGCTGCACTTCTGGACGCTGTTCGTCGGCTTCCACATGACGTTCCTCGTGCATCACTGGCTGGGGCAGATCGGCATGCCCCGCAGGTACGCCGACTACGGCCCGGGCGACGGCTTCACCTTCCTCAACGAGGTCTCGTCCGCCGGCGCGTTCCTGCTCGGCGCCTCGACCCTGCCGTTCCTCTACAACGTGTTCAAGACCGCGAGGAGCGCGCCCAAGGTCACCCTCGACGACCCGTGGGGTTACGGCAACTCGCTGGAATGGGCCACGAGCTGCCCGCCGCCGCGGCACAACTTCACGTACATGCCGCCGATCCGCTCGGAGAGGCCCGCCTTCGACCTGCACTACCCGCACGAGCGGGAGGAGGCGACGCAAGGGGGTGACGCTCACGAGGTGGGGCCGCGCGAGGATACGGGCGACTGACCTTTCCCTAACCGGTGCTCGGTGCTTGTGTGGAGGTGACGTTTCGCCTATCTAGGGAGATCGGCGATGACCGGCACGAAGCGCCCCTTCGACCCCGAGACGGCTCCCTGCGGGAAGAGGTCCGGTGGCGAACGCCTCCTCGACGACGACGAGTACGGTCTGGTGATCCGCGACCAGTTCTTCGACTGCGGCTGCCGGATGATCAGACACGAGTACCACGACGGCAGCATCCACCTGTCCGCCATCCGCCACGACGGCAAGCGGGTGAAGGACCCGATCCAGCCCGACCACGGGAAGTGACGTACATGATCGATGTGCTCATCGTCGGAGGAGGCGGGGCGGGCCTGCGCGCGGCGGTCGCGGTCGCCGAGGAGGATCCCGCGCTCAAGGTGGCGGTCGCGTCGAAGGTCTATCCGATGCGCAGCCACACGGTCTCCGCCGAGGGCGGGGCCGCAGGGGTGATCGGCCTCGACGACACGCTCGACGAGCACTGCTACGACACGATCTCCGGCGGCGACTGGCTGCCCGACCAGGACGCGGTCGAGGCGTTCGTGGCCGAGGCGCCGCGCGAGCTGATGCAGCTGGAGCACTGGGGCTGCCCGTGGAGCCGCGAGCCGGACGGGCGGGTCGCCGTGCGCCCGTTCGGCGGCATGAAGAAGATGCGCACCTGGTACGCCGCCGACAAGACCGGCTTCCACCTCCTGCACACCCTCTTCCAAACGACCCTGAAATATCAGGACATCATCAGGTACGACGAGTGGTTCGTCACCAAGCTCGTCGTCGACGACGGCCGCGTCCACGGCGTCGTGGCCGTCGAAATCAGGACCGGCCGCATCGAGACCATCCCCGCCAGGACCGTCATCCTCGCCACCGGCGGATGCGGCAAAGCCTTCCCCTTCACCACCAACGCCGCCATCAAGACCGGCGACGGCATGACCCTCGCCTACCGGGCCGGGGCGCCGCTGAAGGACATGGAGTTCGTCCAGTACCACCCGACCGGCCTGCCGTTCACCGGCATCCTCATCACCGAGGCGGCCAGGGCGGAGGGCGGCTGGCTGATCAACAAGGACGGCTACCGCTACCTCCAGGACTACGACCTCGGCACCCCCACGCCCACGCCGAAGCTGCGCAGCATGGAGCTCGGCCCGCGCGACCGGCTCTCCCAGGCGTTCGTGCACGAGCAGGAGAAGGGCCGCACCGTGGACACGCCGTACGGGCCGGTCGTCCACCTGGACCTGCGCCACCTCGGAGCAGGCAAGATCGACGCCCGCATCCCGTTCGTGCGCGAGTTGTGCCGCAGCTACCAGAACCTCGACCCGGCCACCGACCTCATCCCCGTGCGCCCGGTCGTGCACTACATGATGGGCGGCGTCCACACCGACATCGACGGCGCCACCCCCGTCGCCGGGCTGTACGCGGCCGGGGAGACGGCCTGCGTCAGCATCAACGGCGCCAACCGGCTCGGTTCCAACTCCCTGCCCGAGATCCTCGTCTTCGGCCGGCGGGCGGGCGTCGCCGCCGCCGGGTTCGCCCGGTCGCACAGGAACGGCGAGCCGTCCTGCGTACGCACCCAGGGGGAGGACGAGCGGCGGCGGCTGGAACGCGCGCGCGGGGGCAGGGGCCACGGTGAGCGGATCGCCGACCTGCGCGAGCAGATGCAGCACACGCTCGAAGGAGCGGCGGGCATCTACCGCACGGGCGACGCGCTGGCCAAGGCCGCCGACACGCTGGCCGAGCTGCGCGAGCGCGCCGAGGAGGCCCGCGTCGACGACACGAGCACGACGTTCAACACCGAGTTGATCAACCTGCAGGAGCTGCACGCCATGCTGGAGATCGCGCAGACGATCGTCGCCTGCGCGCTCGACAGGCGGGAGTCGCGCGGCGCGCACCAGCGCACCGACTTTCCCGTCAGGGACGACGAGGCGTTCCTGGCGCACTCGCTGGTGCACCGCGCCCCCGACGGCACGCCGTCCGTCGGCCTGCTCCCCGTGACGATCACCCGTTGGCCCCCGGGAGAAAGGGTGTACGGCCGTGACTGAAACCGACGCGGTGAGCCGAGCCGAAGGAGAGGGCGGCGCGACGGCGGGGACCAGGACCCTGCGGATGGAGGTCTCGCGGTACCGGCCCGGGGAGGACGACGAGCCGGTGCTGCAGGGCTACGACGTGCCGCTCATGCCCGACTGGGCCGTGCTCGACGGGCTCAACTACATCAAGGACCGGCTCGACGGCAGCCTGTCCTACCGCTGGTCGTGCCGGATGGGCGTGTGCGGCTCGTGCGGCATGACCGTCAACGGCGAGCCCAGGCTGACCTGCGGCACGTTCCTCACCGAGTACGGCGACGGCCCCGTGCGGATAGAGCCGCTGAAAGGGTTCCCCGTCATCAGGGACCTCGTCGTGGACATCGACGACTTCCTGGCCAAACTGTCGTCGGTGCGGCCGTGGCTCGTCAGGGACGGCGAGGACCTGCCGCTGACCACGGAGTACGCCCAGACGCCCGAGCAACTGGAGGCGTACCGGCAGTACAGCATGTGCATCAACTGC
The DNA here is from genome assembly GCF_004348345.1 of Nonomuraea longispora. Taxonomy (GTDB): domain Bacteria; phylum Actinomycetota; class Actinomycetes; order Streptosporangiales; family Streptosporangiaceae; genus Nonomuraea; species Nonomuraea longispora. Next base: position 293 of record NZ_SMJZ01000229.1, on the reverse strand, counting down.
CTGCTGTGCTACTCGGCCTGCCCGGTCTACGTGCTCGACCCCGACTTTCTCGGCCCGGCGGCCATCGCGCTCGCCCAGCGCTACAACCTGGACTCGCGCGACATGGACGACCGGTTCGACGTGCTCAACCTCGACGACGCCGTGTGGGGCTGCACGTTCGTCGGCGAATGCACGCGGGCCTGCCCCAAGCACGTGGACCCGGCCGAGGCCATCCAGCGTTACAAGCTGACCGCCGCCCTGCGTTCGGTGCTGCCCTGGAGCAGGCGATGACGGCCCGGGGGACGGCCCGGGGG
>NZ_SMJZ01000228.1 GCF_004348345.1 Nonomuraea longispora | reverse complement strand
TCGCCCATCTGGGCCCACGCGACCACGCCGCCCTTCAGCACGAGGTCGGGCTTGACCCCGAAGAACGCGGGGCTCCACACCACGAGGTCGGCGAGCTTGCCGGGCTCGACGGAGCCGAGCTCCGCGTCCAGCCCATGGGCGATAGCCGGACATATCGTATATTTCGCGATATAGCGCTGAGCGCGCAGATTGTCCGCTGGCCCTCCGCCGAGCGAACCCCGCCGCCCCTTCATCACATGCGCCGTCTGCCACGTACGGATGATCGTCTCCCCGATCCGCCCCATCGCCTGCGAGTCGGAGCCGATCATCGAGATCGCCCCGAGGTCGTGCAGCACGTCCTCGGCCGCCATCGTCGAGGGCCTGATGCGCGACTCGGCGAAGGCCAGGTCCTCGGGGACGGCCGGGTTGAGATGGTGGCAGACCATCAGCATGTCGAGGTGCTCGTCGAGCGTGTTGGCGGTGTGCGGCCGGGTGGGGTTGGTGGAGGACGGCAGGATGTTGGGCCGGCCGGCCACGCGGATGATGTCGGGCGCGTGCCCGCCGCCCGCCCCTTCCGTGTGGTACGCGTGGATCGTCCGGTCGCCGATGGCCTCCAGCGTCGACTCGACGAACCCGGCCTCGTTCAGCGTGTCGGTGTGCAGCGTCACCTGCACGCCCGCCGCCTCGGCCACGCGCAGGCAGGCGTCGATGGCGGCGGGCGTCGAACCCCAGTCCTCGTGCAGCTTGAAGCCGGAGGCCCCGGCGGCGAGCTGCTCGCGCAGCCCCTCCGCGCTGACCGTGTTGCCCTTGCCGAGCAGCGCGAAGTTCAGCGGGTACGCGTCGAGCGCCTCCAGCATCCGGCCGAGGTACCAGGTGCCGGTGACGGTCGTCGCCTTGGTGCCCTCGACGGGTCCCGTGCCGCCCCCGACGATCGTGGTGACCCCGGACCCGATGGCCTCGTCGAGCAGTTGCGGGCAGATGAGGTGCACGTGGGAGTCGACGGCCCCGGCGGTGAGGATCTTGCCGTTGCCCGCCAGCACCTCCGTGGACGGCCCGATGACCAGGTCGACGCCGTCCATCGTGTCGGGGTTGCCGGCCTTGCCGATGGCGAGAACCCGGCCGTCGCGGACGCCGACGTCGGCCTTCACCACGCCCCAGTGGTCGAGGATGAGCGCACCGGTGATGACGAGGTCGGCCGCGCCCTCCGCACGCGTGGCCCGCGCCTGGCCCATCGACTCGCGGATGACCTTGCCGCCGCCGAAGACGGCCTCGTCGCCGGCTCCCGACGGACCCATCGCGCGGTCCTCGGTGACCTCGATGAACAGGTCGGTGTCGGCCAGCCGGACCCGGTCGCCGGTGGTCGGCCCGTACAGTGCCGCGTAACGCGCACGCGAGACGTCAGCCATCGAGCGGCCCCGCCCACTCCGGCCGCAGGCCCGGCACCACCCGCCCGCCCGCGATCGGCACCAGCCGCACGTCACGCTCGACGCCCGGCTCGAACCTGACCGCCGTCCCGGACGGCACGTCGAGTCGCATCCCCCAGGCCGCCTTCCTGTCGAACTCCAGCCCCGGGTTGGCGGCCGCGAAATGGTAGTGGGAACCCACCTGCACCGGCCGGTCGGCGGTGTTGACCACCCGCACCGTGACCCGCTCGCGTCCCGGGTTGAGCTCGATCGCCCCCTCGGGATGCACGTACTCGCCCGGGATCACGGGATCGGCCTGTGCACGGTGACGAGCTTCGTGCCGTCGGGGAACGTGGCCTCGACCTGGACGCTTTCCAGCATCTCGGGCACACCGTCCATGACGTCGGCGCGGTCGAGCACCGACCGCCCCGCCTCCATCAGGTCGGCGACGCTGCGCCCGTCCCTGGCGCCCTCCATGAGGAACGACGCGATGACGGCGGTAGCCTCGGGATGGTTGAGCCGCAGGCCCCTGGCCTGCCGCTCGCGCGCCACCCCGGCGGCGACGTGGATGAGCAGCCGTTCCTGCTCGTGTGAGGTTAGCCGCATGGCCGGACCATAGGAACCGGCCGTTTCCTGGCTGTTGCCGGGTGATGTCGGGCGGGTTTCGCCGTCGCGCCGCACTGCCGTATGTCGGAATAAGTGCGCTTGTGAACATCCGGCAATCGTGTCTTAACGCGCGGGATCTTCCCGGGAAATCTCGCCGGTCCACCTTTCTCGCAGTACCGGTCGGCAGGAAGGAACGGCTGTGCGCATCCCCCGCCCGATTGTCTCCGCGATCCTCGTCTTGTCCCTTGCGGCCTGCGGGTCAGACGCCCGGCCGGCCGGCGACTCCGGCGACATCAAGGTCGGCATCCTCCACTCGCTCAGCGGCACGATGGCCATCAGCGAGGTCACCGTGCGCGACGCCGAACTTCTCGCCATCGAAGAGATCAACAAGGCCGGAGGCGTGCTCGGCAAGCAACTCGTGCCCGTGGTGGAGGACGGCGCCTCCGACTGGCCCACGTTCGCCGAGAAGGCCACGAAACTGATCAGGCAGGACAAGGTCGCCACCGTCTTCGGCGGCTGGACGTCGGCCAGCAGGAAGGCGATGCTCCCGGTCTTCGAACGCTACAAGGCTCTGCTGTGGTATCCGGTGCAGTACGAAGGGCTGGAGAGCTCGCCGTACATCTTCTACACGGGCGCCACCACCAACCAGCAGATCATCCCCGGCCTCGACTACCTGAAGGAACAGGGCAAGAAACGGTTGTTCCTGGTGGGCAGCGACTACGTCTTCCCCCGCACCGCCAACAAGATCATCAAGGCGTACGCGGCCGCGAACGGCATGGAGATCCTCGGCGAGGAGTACACCCCGCTCGGCCACACCGAATACTCCACGCTGGTCAACAAGGTCACGCAGGCCAGGCCGGACGCCGTCTTCAACACGCTCAACGGCGACTCGAACGTCGCGTTCTTCAAGGCCCTCAAGAGCACGGGAGCCACGGCCGAAAGCATGCCCGTGCTGTCGGTCAGCATCGCCGAGGAGGAGGTCACCGGCATCGGCGTGGACAACGTCGTCGGCCAGCCGGTCGCCTGGAACTACTACCAGACCACCGACACCTCCGCGAACAAGGCGTTCGTCAAGGCCTACAAGGCCAGGTACGGCCAGGACAAGGTCACCAGCGACCCCATGGAGGCCGGCTACAACGCCGTCTACCTGTGGGCCGAGGCCGTCAAGAAGGCCGGCACGACCGAGGTCGAGGCGGTCAGGAAGGCCGCGGGCGGCATCGCGCTCGAACGCCCCGAGGGCCTGGTCACCATCGACGGCGAGAGCCAGCACCTGTACAAGACCGCCCGCATCGGCATCGTCCAGCCCGACGGCCTGATCAAGCAAGTGTGGGACTCCGGCGAGCCGATCAAGCCGGACCCCTACCTCAAGGGCTACCCGTGGGCGGCCGGGCTGGCCGGTCAGTGATGTCCGCCTTCGCCAACCAGCTGCCGATCGGGTTGTCCATCGGGGCGGTGCTGCTGCTCATCGCGCTCGGGCTCACGTTCACCTTCGGGCAGATGGGCGTGATCAACATGGCGCACGGCGAGTTCATCATGGCGGGGGCGTACACCGCGTTCCTGCTGGGCGACCTCGTGCCGGCACTGCCCGCGGCGTTCCTGGTCGCCGGGACCATGGGGCTGATCCTCGAACGGGCCGCCATCCGGCACTTCTACGGCCGCCCCCTCGACACGCTGCTGCTGACCTGGGGCGTCAGCCTGGTGCTGCAGCAGCTCGCCCGCGACCTGTTCGGCGCACCCAACGTCCAGGTGCCCGCCCCCGCGTGGTTGTCGGGAGGGGTCGGCATCCTGCCGTACAACCGGCTGTTCATCATGGGGCTGGCGGTGGCCGGGGTCGTCGCCGTCTGGGCCTACCTCACCCGCACCAGACTCGGGCGCAGGACCCAGGCCGTCGTGCAGAACCGGCGGCTGGCCGCGACCAGCGGCATCGACACCGGCCGGGTGGACATGCTGACCTTCTTCGTGGGGTCTGGGCTGGCGGGCGTGGCCGGGGTGGCGCTGACGCTCATCGGGCCCGTCGGGCCGGCGCTCGGCACGTACTACATCGTCGACGCGTTCCTCGTCGTCGTGGCGGGCGGGCTCGGGCAACTGCGGGGCGCCGTGCTCGCGGCCGCCGGGCTGGGCCTGCTCAACTCGTACGCGGAGTTCTGGTCGGACGCCTCACTCGCGAAGGTCATCGTGCTCGCCGCCGTCATCGCGTTCCTGCAGGTGCGGCCGCAGGGCATGTTCGTGCTCAGATCGCGGGCGCTCACATGATCAGGAGGAACCTGCCCTTCGCGGCCGTGGCGGTGATCGTGCTCGTGGTCGCTCCGCTGCTGCTGGAGCCCTTCCGGCTGAGCCTGCTGGCCAAGTACCTGTGTTACGCGATCGTCGCGCTCGGCATCGGGCTGGCGTGGGGGCAGGCCGGCATGCTCACCCTCGGCCAGGGAGTGTTCTTCGGGCTCGGCGGCTACTCCATGGCGATGCACCTCAAGCTCACCGAGGGCGGCGGGCTGCCCGACTTCATGGTGTGGAGCGGGGTGGAGGAGCTGCCCGCGTTGTGGGTGCCGTTCGGCGACCCGGTCCTCGCCCTGGCCACGGCCGTGCTGGGGCCGATGCTGATCGCCGCCGTGCTCGGCACGCTGGTGTTCCGGCAGCGCGTACGCGGCGCGTACTTCGCGATCCTCACCCAGGCGCTGGCCGCCGCCATGGTCATCCTGCTGGTCGGGCAGCAGGGCCTGACCGGCGGCACCAACGGCATGACGAACTTCTTCGACGTGTTCGGCCAGGACCTCGCCGACGACTCCACGCAGCGCGGGCTCTACCTGGTGGTGGCGTCCGTACTGGGCGTGCTCTACCTCGCCACCCGGCAACTGGTGAACAGCCGGTACGGCCGGCTGCTCGTCGCGATCAGGGACGGTGAGGACCGGGTGCGTTTCCTCGGCTACGACCCGGCCCTGGTCAAGACCGTCACATTCGCCCTGTCGGCGGGCATGGCAGGACTGGCGGGCGCGCTGTTCGTCCCCGTCGTCGGCATCATCTCGCCCGCCCTGCTCGGCGTGGTGCCGTCGCTGGAGCTGGTCGTCGCGGTGGCGGTCGGCGGCCGGCACGCGCTGGCCGGGGCCGTGCTCGGCGCAGTCGTCATGGGTTACGCGCAGACGGCGTTCAGCGAGCAGTTCGCCGACGGCTGGCTCTACCTGCAGGGCGCCCTGTTCATCCTGGTCATGACGCTCGCCCCGAAGGGAATCATCGGGGTGGCGGAGAGGTGGCGACGTGCTCGAACTACGTGACGTCCAGGTCGTGTTCGACGGCTTCCGCGCGCTCGACGGCGTGAACCTGACCGTGCCCGACGGCGAACTGCGCTTCCTCATCGGGCCCAACGGAGCGGGCAAGACCACCCTGATCGACGTGATCACTGGTTTGACCAGGCCGGTGGCGGGCAGCGTGCGTTTCGCCGGCCACGACCTGGTGGGCAGGAAAGAGCACCAGATCGTACGGCTCGGCGTCGGCCGCACGTTCCAGACGTCCGTCGTCTTCGAGGAGCTCACCGTGATCGAGAACCTCGACCTCGCCGCCGGCTTCCGCAGGCCGCTGTGGACGCTGGCCAGGCGGCGCAGGGGCGTCTCGGAGGCCGTCGCCGAGGCGCTCGCCAGAACCGGGCTCGAAGACCTCGCCGAACGTTCAGCCGGGGTTCTCTCCCACGGCCAGCGCCAGTGGCTCGAGATCGGGATGCTGCTGGCGCAGCGTCCCCGGCTGCTGCTCCTGGACGAGCCGGTCGCGGGCATGTCCAAGGACGAGCGCGAGCGCACCGGCGAGTTGCTCACGCGGATCGCCGACGACCACACGGTGGTCGTGGTGGAGCACGACATGGAGTTCCTGCGGCGGCACGCCTCGACAGTGACCGTGCTGCACGAGGGCAGGGTGCTCGTGGAGGGCTCGGTCGACCAGGTCAGCGCCGACCCCCGCGTGCAGGAGGTCTACCTGGGGAGGAAGGCGAGCGATGCTGTCGGTCACAGGCCTTGAGTCCGGGTACGGGAGGGCGCGCGTGTTGTTCGGCGTCTCGCTGGAGGTGGGCGCCGGGCAGCTCGTGTGCGTCATGGGCCGCAACGGCGTCGGCAAGACCACGCTGCTCAACACCGTCATGGGCGTGCTGCCGGCGGTCGCCGGCACGGTCACGTTCGACGGCCGCGACGTCACGAAACTCAAGCCGCACGAGCGGGTGCGGCTCGGCATGGGGTACGTGCCGCAGGGCCACCGGTGTTTCCCACAGCTGTCGGTCCAGGACAACCTGCTGGTGACCCTGGAGGCCGCCAAGCAGCCCAAGCAGGCCCTCGACGAGGCCCTCGACCTCTTCCCCGCGCTCAAGCCGCTGCTCAAACGGAGCGCCGGCCACCTGTCGGGCGGCCAGCAGCAGCAGCTCGCCATGGCCCGCGCCCTCGTGACCAGACCGAGGATGCTCGTCCTCGACGAGCCGACCGAGGGCATCCAGCCGTCGATCATCCTGGAGATCGAGGCCGCCATTGAACGCCTGCACGCTGACGGCCTGCCCCTGCTGCTCGTGGAGCAGTACCTCGACATCGCGCTGCGGCTGGCCGACACGTTCGCCATCCTCGACGGCGGGCACGTGGTGCGCACCGGCACCGCCCAGGACCTGCACCGCGAGGACGTCCGCCGCCTGCTGGCCGTGTGAGACATCGCGGGTGTCGCTGCGGCGTCACTGCGGGATCTGTGCCAGGAACGCCCGGGTGTTGGCGGCGGCCTGCCGGTCGCCGGTCTGCTCGAAGACCTCCAGCGCCGCCCCGGCCAGCTCGCGCGCCCGCCCGGTCGCGCCCTCCGCCCGGTTGACCCGGGCCAGGGCCAGCAGCGCGTGCGCGTCGAGCAGCCGGTCGCCGAGGCGTACGGCGATGCCCCTGGCCTGCTCGGCGGCGGCCCTGGCGGCCGGTTTGGCGGCCTGCGCCAGGCGTACCGCCGACAGGTCGAGCAGCGTGTCGGCCTGCCGGTGCCGGTCGCCCAGCTCGGCCAGCCGCCCGACGGCGGCAGCCAGCAGCTCGCCGGCCTCGTCGAGCCGGCCGGTGCGGCGCGACACCGCGCCCAGCACCCGCTCGGCGTCGGCCGTGTCGCGCTCGTTGCCGGCCTCCTTCAGACAGGTACGCAGTGTCCGCTCGGCCTCCTCCAGCCGTCCCAGCTCCAGGTGGACGCGGGCCAGGCGGCGTACGGCGTGGTGGACGTCGCGGGCGCGGCCCTGCCGCCTGACCATGTCGAGGGCGCACTCCAGCCGTTCGTACGCGCGTTGCCACTCCCGCTCCGCCAGGTGCAGGTCACCCAGATCCAGCAGGATCAGCGCCTCGCCCCGGTCGCCGGCCGACCGCCGCGCCGACTCCAGCGCGGGTCCGGTCACCGTACGCCAGTCGTCGAGGTAGCGGTGGCGTTCGAGGAAGGGCCCCAGCAGGTGCGCCAGCCGCCAGCACTCGTCGTCGAGCCCCGCCGCGTGCAGGTCGGCGACCAGGCTCACCAGGAACGCCCGCTCGGCCGCCAGCCATTCGACCGACTCCCTGATGTCCCTGGTGGCCACGGCCGTGGCAGGGCCGCCCGACACCAGCGGGAACCGCGAGGCCCGCACCCTGTCCAGCACCACGGCCGCCACTCGCGCCAGCACCCCGGGGACGGGCTGCTCGCGGGCGAACAACCTGGTCAGGTCGTGCATGCGATAACGAACCTGGCCCGCCACGTCGACCCCGGACGTCTCCAGCAGGCCCGCGTCCACCAGCGTCTCGGCCTGCCCGCCGAGCTGCTCGGTCACCCAGTCGGCGACGTCGGGCGCCGACACCGCACCGAGCCCGCGCAACGTCAGCCTGGCCGGCTCCGGCAGCCCGTCGAAGCCGATGGCGAGCGCGCTGCGCACCGTCTGGTCGCCGGCATGCAGCCGGTCGAGCCGCTCGTCCTCGTCCTCCAGCAGGCGCACCAGGTAGTCGACGGTCCACTCCGGCCTGGCCGCCAGCCGGGAACCGGCGATGAGCAGCGCGATCGGCAGCCCGCCGCAGAACCGCGCCAGCCTGCGCATGGCGTCGTCCGGCGTGCGGCCGGAACACCGCGCGAGCAGGTCGAGCGCCTCCTTGTCGTCCAGCACGCCGATGGACAACCGGCGCGCCCCGGTCAGCCCGCCGAGCGAGGAACGGCTGGTCACGACCGTCGGGCAGGACGTCAGCAGCGGCTGTACCTGGGCCTCGCCGGTCGCGTTGTCGAGCACCACCAGCAGCTTGCGGGCGGCGGCGTACGTGCGGAAGAGCCGTTCGCGCTGCGCCAGCGACGCGGGGATCGCCTGGGCGGGGCAGCCCAGCCAGCGCAGGAAGTCCTCGAGCACCGCCGACGGCGCCGTCGTCTCGCGCAGGTCGGCGTACAGGATGCCGTCGGGGAAAGCCTCACGCCCCCGCCAGGCCGCGTGCACGGCCAGCGCCGACTTGCCCGCGCTCGCCTGCCCCGCCGATCACCTGGTCGAGCAGGGCGGTCCGGCCCGTGAAACCCGCCACGTCGGGCGGCAGCAGCACCGGGGGACCCGCCGACACGTGCAGCGACGCGTCGTCGTACAACATGCGGTGGTAGAGCAGCTGCAACTCCGGGTCCGGCTCGATCGCGTGGCCGCCGTCGAGCTGGTCGCGCAGCACCGCGTACGCGGCCAGCGCGTCCACCCGGCGGCCGCTGCGGTAGAGGGCCAGCATGTACTGGCCGCGGAAGCGCTGCCACGTCGGATGTCGCCGGGTCAGCCCGCGTAGCTCGGCCAGCAGCTCGCGGTGGCGGCCCGCGTCCAGGCCGGCCTGCAGCCTGCGTTCGAGGGCGAGCAGGCGCAGCTCACCGAGTTCCTCGCGCAGCCGGCGCGTCTCCGACCACCGCTCGCCCTCCGGGTCGACGTCCTCCAGCACCTCGCCGCGCCACAACGTCAGCGCCTCGTCGTAGGCGCCCCTGTCGACCAGCAGCCGGAACCGGTCGACGTCGAGCCTGCCGTCGCCGAGGGACAACACGTACGACCCCGACACCGTGCCGATCACGTCCTTGCCGAGCAGCTGCCTGAGCCGGCCGACGTAGCCGCGGACCAGGGAATCGGAGCGATCGCCTCCCTCGCGGGGCCACAACAGCCGCCGCAGCCGCTCGACCGTCAGCGGGTGACCGGCGTTGAGCAGGAACATGGCCAGCAGATCGCGCAGCTTGGGTGTCGTGGGCGTCAGATCCCGCTCGCCGTCGCGCACCTCGAGCGGCCCCATGATGCGAAAGTCCACACGACCCTTCCTTCGAGCCTTCGAGCCTTCGAGCTTGCGAGGAGAGATGCCGATCAGGATGGCACATCGGGGAGCGTCGGAGGAGGCGCCCGAACCGGCGGAAGCGACCTGATCCACCCATCCGGCGGGCCGGACGGACACGGTGCGCAGCTAGACGCAGGAGCCTTGCGGCCGGGACTCGGTCATCTCGGTGGTGACGACGCGGCGCAGGAAAGCGAGCAGTTCCTCGCGCTCATCGGCCGCCAGGCCTCCCAGCACTTCGTTCTCGACTTCCCGCATGAGCCGGCCGACCTGGGCGAGAGCGTCGCGGCCCGCGCCGGTGATCTCGATGACGCGGCGACGCCGGTCCGCGGGCGCCGGCCGGCGGGAGACCAGACCGCGGCGTTCGAGGTCGTCCAGGGTGATCACGAGGGTGGATTTGTCGATCCCCGCGGCCTGCCCCAGCTCCAGCTGGGTGAGGGCCCGGCCGTCGGCGGTGGACAACACCACGAACTCGCGAGGGGTGATGGAGGTCTGTTCCTCGGCCTGCCGGTCGGTGGTCCTGGCGCGGATCTGCTGGACGATGCGCGCCATCAGCCACATCGCCGACTCCTCCAAACCGGCGGGCCCGGCAGCCTGCTGCTCCATGCCCCCATACTAGACCAAGGTGAGATGTCCTTGCTCTAGACGATCTAAAGCTGTACGTTCTTGGCTTGTTACGGAAAAGCGAAGGAGGACCAGCGGTGCTCGCCTACATCATCGATTCCCTTGGAGCCCCCGGGGAGATCCGGGGCGTTCCGGTCCCCGAGCCCGGGGAAGGCCAGGTCCGCGTACGTGTCCAGGCCGCCGGGGTCAACCCCGTCGACGCGTTCTCCGCGCAGGGCTTCATGCGGGAGATGGCCGAGCACCGCTTACCGCTGATCCCCGGGACGGACGCCTCGGGAGTCGTCGACGCGGTCGGCAGCGGGGTCGTGGACGTGGATCCCGGCGACGAGGTGTTCGGATCGGCGGGCAAGACCTACTTCGGCGAGGGCACCTACGCCGAGTACGCCGTCATGTCCGCCGCCGCCATCACCCGCAAACCCGCGAAGCTGAGCCATGCCGAGGCGGCAGCCCTGCCCACGCCTGGAGCGACCGCACTCACCCTGCTGGACGCGGCCCCGGTGAGCGCCGGGCGGACCGTACTCGTCGTCGGCGCCACCGGCGGCGTCGGCAGCATCCTGGTCCAACTCGCCGCCGGCCACGGCGCCACCGTGATCGCCGTCTGCCGCGGGGAGAACGCCGAGTACGCCCGCGAACTCGGCGCCGCCCACGTCATCGACTACACCGCCGGGAACACCGAGGAAGCACTCGCCGCCCTCCGGCCGGGCCGGATCAGCGCCCTGCTCGACACTTCCGGCGACAAGGACCTGGTCACCGGGCTCAGCACACACCTCGAACCGGACGGGCGAGTGGCGTCCTGCGCACTGGGCGCCGACGAGCAGACCCTGACCGACCGCGGCCTGACCGCCGTCAACACCATGACCATGGTCACCACGGCCGCTCTCACCGGCATGGCGGAGCAGATCGGCCAGGGTCGCCTGCGCCCGCCGCAACTCGAAACGCTCTCCCTCGACCAGGCGTCGGCAGCCCTCGACCAGGCCCTCGCCCGGCACACCCGCGGCAAACTCATCCTCTCGATGACCGGATAGGCCCGAGCCGACACTGACGGTCGACCGGCTACCCGATCTCGACCGCCGCACCCTCGGCCGGTGCGGGCGCTGATGTGACGACAGGAGAGACGGCTCGGATGGCGCACCATACGGTGCGGCCAAGCCCGTGGCCATGCTCCCGCACGCCCCATTCCTGGGCGATCTCGTTGATGATCAGCAATCCGCGCCCGTCATCCGCCTCCGGCTCCTGCCGGATATGGGGTGCGGAGAACGTGGAGCCGGGATCCCGCACACCGACATAGACCGTCCCGCCGGTCGCCGCGACCGTGAGACCGATGAGGTCGTACGGCTTGGGGTCGGAGTGCCGGAGGGCGTTCGTCATGAGCTCGGACACGGCCAGCACGGCCTCGTCGACTGCAGGGTGGTCGTCCCCCAGCCATCTGCGCACCTCGGCACGTGCCCGGGGAACGGACTCACGAATGCCCGCCAGATGAATCGAACCGATGACCTGCGGCCCGGAACTCGCTGCTTGCACGGTTTCACCTACTCGAAGTCGCCGACCTCTGTCTGCCGTACGACGATCCCAAGCTTTGACTACACTTAGTAGTGGGTTGGATTCGAATTGCGATCAACCGTTGTAGTGAAGCTCCGGTTGAAACGCGTGGAACCCCGGAGGTCAGGTGCCCAAGGAAAGCGAGCTTTGCCCCGCCGACTCGCCGACCGCGCTCTTCGGCTTCGAGCTACGGCGATACCGCAAGGCCCGAGGTTGGTCCCAGCTCCGCCTGTCGAAGGAGGTGTCCTATTCCGTCGGCACGATCAGCATGATCGAGACAGCCAGGCGGGCACCGACCGAGGAGTTCGCCCGGCTCTGCGACGAGACGCTCGAGGCGGAGGGTGCGCTGATGCGGCTCTGGCCGATGGTGAGCCACGCATCGGCTCCGTCGTGGTTCCGACCCTGGCTCGACGTCGAAGCCACAGCAGAGACGATCAGAACGTGGGAGCCGCTCATCGTGCCCGGTCTGCTCCAAACGGCGGACTACGCTCGGGCCATTCTGAGCGGCGAACCTGGTGTGACACCGGAGGAGGTCGAAGAGCACCTGACCGCGCGCATGGAACGGCAATCGATCCTTCGGCGGCCCAGACCACCCCTCCTCTGGGTTGTGCTTGACGAGGGTGTCCTCCACCGCCCGATCGGCAGTCGCGCTGTGATGGCCGCGCAACTCACTCGTCTTCTCGAAGCATCCCAGGCGCCCCGGATCACCATCCAGGTTCTCCCGCTCGACGCCTACTCCACGACCGGACTTCTTGGGGGATTCGCTGTCACACAGGCTCACGGGACCCCGGACACGGCATACGGGCTCTTCGAACTTGATCGGGTTTGAGGTCTCGCCGGGCGCAGAGGGCTTGAGAGGGCTCGTGACTCCCGGTGATTCTTCTTGTTGTCGAGGCAAGAAGATCACATAGAGAAGCCACGAGCATGGTCAACGGAGCATGGTCAACGATACGACGCTGCTGCTCGGTCTGGACGGGGTGGCCGTCACGAAGGTCGTCGCCGCAGGTGAGGGATCGCAGGAGGGGCCGGTGGTGCACCTGGCCACCGCGGATGAGCGGGCCAGATGCTGCCCGCAGTGCGGGGTTGCCGCGGTCCGGATGAAGGAATGGGTGACCACCCGGCCGCGGGATCTACCGGTGGCAGGCCGGCGGTGTGGGTTGCGCTGGCGTAAGCGTCGCTGGTGCTGTGATCAGGCGTCCTGCCCGCGTCAGACGTTCACCGAGCAGGTGCCGCAGATCCCCGCGCGGTCGCGGCTGACGGTGCGATTACGCCAGGCCACCGGTGCCGCCGTGGGAGATGGCGGGCGAACGGTGATCCAGTCGGCGCGGGATCACGGGGTGTCCTGGCCGATCGTGTCAGCGGCGTTCACCGAGCATGCCCGCCGGGTGCTGCCCGCCCAGCCCGAAACGGTCACCGTGCTGGGTATCGACGAGGTCCGCCGGGGCCGTGCTCGCTGGGTGCTGGAGGAGGCCACCGGCACCTGGACGACGGCGGTGGATCGCTGGCATACCGGCTTCGTGGACCTGTCCGGTGAGCAGGGTCTGCTCGGTCAGGTAGAGGGCCGCACCATCGCCGCTGTCACCGGCTGGCTTAACGAACGTGACGCCTCTTGGCGGCGGCAGGTGGCCTTCGTCGCGATCGATATGTGCACCATCTTCAAGTCCGCCGTACGCGCCGTGTTGCCGCACGCCACGCTGGTGGTCGACCACTTCCACGTCGTGCAACTGGCCAACCAGGCGCTCACGGAGGTCCGCCGCCGCGTCACTGTGCAGATCCGTGGGCGGCGCGGCCGCAAGGGCAACCGCGAGTGGGAGTTGCGCAACCGGCTCACTCGCTCCGCGGCCCGGATGCACGGCTCCCAACTGGATCCGATGGTCGATGACCTGCAAGCTCTGCCCGTGCGGCTGGGCAGGCCGATCCTGGCCGCGTGGAACGCCAAGGAAGACCTGCTGGATCTGCTCGCCTTGGCCCGCACCCACCCCGACCGGAGCGTCATCGCCGATCGGCTGTTTCGCTTCTACGACCGCTGCGCCGCCTCCGGCCTGCCCGAACTTGAACGCCTGGCCACCACAATCGACACCTGGTGGCCGGAAATCCTCGCCTTTATCCGCACCGGCATCACCAACGCCGGCTCGGAAGGCACCAACCGCGTCATCAAGACCACCGCACGCGACGCCTACGGCTTCCGCAACCCCGAAAACCAGCGTCTGCGCACCCGCTGTGCCACCACCCGACGCGGACGCGGACACCTCAACCTCGGCTATTCAGCCGGAATTTCACTCCGAAGATCGATAAATGAAGAAGGTGCCTCCGACCTGCGATGATCTGACTGCTTAGATCAAGACATCGCACAGAACGGACGCACCTTCCGGGTGAACGGT
>NZ_SMJZ01000227.1 GCF_004348345.1 Nonomuraea longispora | reverse complement strand
CCCGCGCAAGGCGCCACGGTAGGCCTCGGCCAGCCGAATGACGATCTCCCGCCGGGACAGGCCCGTCTCGCGCAACAGGTCCTGGATCTCCCGCGGGTCGTACATGATGTTGTTGAGAAACAGGGCGTACTCGAGCATCTCGTCGGGAAGACCGAGGTCGTCGAGCAGCCCCCGCACCGGCCTCGCCCAGGCATCCCGCATGGCGACGATGATCTCGTTCCCGTTGTGCAGCCGCTTCAGGTAACCCTGCCGGGATCGGATCTGCACCAACGCCGGGCCGTACTCGTCGAGCAGGTCCATCCACTTGTCCACGACGGAATCGAACAGCGGTTGCCCTTCCGCCGTCGACGCCGCGCTGAAATCGCGGAGCTCTTCGACCACGCTGAGCACGTAGGCGGCGAGCACGTCGTCCACCGTGGAGTAGTAGCGGTAGGCGGTGGCCGGGCCGATCTCCGCACGGGACGCGACGGCATGCATGGTGAGCTGGTCGGGCGCTTCCCGGGCAAGCTCGCCGACGGCCTCGAGAAGGCGCCGGCGGTTGCGGCGGGTGTCACTACGCAGCTTGTCCTCCCCACGTCGGGCGCCCTGCCGGCCGGTCACGGGCTACTCCACCCACATCCACGTGCAGGCGAAGGATATCCCTTGTGAGCGACTCACGTCCGGTCGCCAGGACCTGTGCGGCACGAGGCGTCGCCCGCCCGGTCTCGTCAGCATCGTCCGCCGCCGAGGTGGCGGACGATGCGGGTCAGCCCGGTCCGCAGATCGTCCTCCGAGGCCGCGAACGAGATCCGGACGTGGCCCTCGCCCGAGGGACCGTACTCGGCCCCGGCCCGAACCATTACCTTCCGCTCGGCGAGCTCGCGGGCGACCACCTCGGAGGGCCGGTCCGCGTCGTAGCGGAGGAACCCGTAGAACGCTCCCTCCGGCGGGACCAGGTGCAGGCCGGGAACGCCGGACAGATGCGCGACCACGAGCTCGCGACGCTGCCGGTACCTTTCGGCCATGGCATCCACGAGGCTGCCCGGCAGTTCTAGTGCGGCGAGGGCCGCGTGCTGGACCGCCGTGTTCAACGAGCCGTTGTGGGTCCGGTGCACGTGGGCGGCCGCGTCCACCACCTCGCGCGGCCCGGTCAGGTACCCGACCCGCCAGCCGGTCATCGCGTACGTCTTGGAGAACGTCTGTACGTACACCGTGCGGTCGCGCAGCGACTCGACCTCCAGCGCCGAGGTCAGCACATGCCCCGGGTAGACCAGCCGGTGGTACGCCTCATCGCTGACGACCAGGACGCCTGAGCCGTCGAGGAGGTCCCCGAGAGCCTTGAGCTCCTGCTCGCGGTGGACGATACCGGTCGGGTTCGCGGGATTCGAGAAGATCATCATCGCGGCCCCAGGGAGGGCCGCGGCCAAGGCGTCGAGGTCCCAGTGCAGGTCCCGGGCGAGCGGAACGAAGTCCACGCTACCCCCGGCCAGCACGACCAGGTCGGCGTAGAGCGAGTAGGCGGGCTCGGGGATGACCACGCGGTCGCCGGGGCCGATCATCGCGAGTACGACGGCCGCCAGCGCGGCGGTGGCGCCGTGGGTGATCAGAATGTCGTCGGCGGTCCAGTTCCGGGCGCGGTGCGCGGGCAATCGCGAGGCGAGCGCGGCGCGCAACTCCGGCAGGCCCTTCTGGTCGGCGTAGTGGGTGTGTCCCGCACGCAGGGCGGCCGCGGCGGCCTCGATCACCGGCGGCGGTGTCGGGAAGTCCGGCTCGCCCATGGCGAGGGAGACGGCGCCCGGCGGGGCCGGGGTCAGGGCCGGGCGCAGTGACTGGCGGCGCAGGTCCCCGATCCGGGAGGCGGGCGGCAGGCCGGTCGTCGGGCCGGTCGTCGGGCCGGTCATCGGGTCACCGCCGACTGGCCGGCGCGCGCGGCGAGGATGCGCCGCCGCAGCGCCTCCTCCTTCTCGACGATCCCGGAGACCGCGTCCACGACCTCCCGCACGCGGTGGCGGGGGATGACGACGACGCCGTCGGCGTCGCCGACGAGCACGTCACCGGCCGCCACCACCACGCCGCCGACCGCCACCGGTACACCGATGGCCCCGGGGCCGTCCTTGAAAGGTCCCGCGGGGGTGACCGCCCGTGCGTAGACGGTCAAGCCCATCGCCGACAGCGCCCGGACGTCGCGTACGGCGCCGTCGACCACCGCGCCGTTCACCCCGGCGTTCACCATGATCTCGCCGATGAGGTCGCCGACCAGCGCACGGGTCAGGTCTCCGTGCCCGTTGACGACCAGGACGTCGCCCGGCCGGGCTTCGTCGAGCGCCCGGTGGATGGCGAGGTTGTCACCCGACCGCACGTCCACGGTGAGGGCGTTTCCGACCAGCGTGGCGCGCTCGGTGACCAGCCGGATGCCGCCGTCCATGACGGTCATCCGCTGCAGCGCGTCGCCGACATTGGCGGCCGGCACCTCCCCCAGGCGGTGAGTCACCTCCGCCACCACGCGATCCCAGCTCGGAGCGATGGACACGCTGTCCGTCGCCGCAGCAATGAACAAGACGATTCTCCAATCTCAAATGAGATAGATTTATCAGTTAGAGCGATCGTAGCCCCTGCGGTGTCGACCTACAATGCCGCCGCGGCCATCGGGCGCGCTCGGCGGCGACGCGCCCGGCACTATCGATCCCCTGCCCGTCGTCCGCACGGCCGTCCGAAGACCTCCGTTCGGACGTACGGCCGGCCATCCGGCGGCCTGCCACCTGCTCACCCCCGGAGCGCGTCCCCGACGTCATGAGCGGAGATGAGGTTGGAGCGTTGTGGTTGGAGAAGTCATATGTGGAAACTCGGTGCTGTAATCGCGAGTGCAGCTTTCCTGGCGCTCGGATGCGGTATGAAGTCCGATGTGGTGTATCGGGCGAGTCCTGCTGCTCTCAGCGACGTACGCGGTATAGGCGTGGTCCAAGCAGGGGCCAGTGACGAGGTCGGTTATGACGATGGTGTCGTCGTAACGAATACGTTGGTCATGGATGTTGGAAGCGCGCGAGTGGAGGAGGCGGTCGACAAGGCCGCCAGCCTCCTCCAGCAGCGCGGGTGGGTGACAGCCGGCAAGAAGCAGCCATGGACGGTGTTCGTGGAATCTGCTCGCCGTGGAGCGCACCTAGCGCTGAGTTCGTTCAGTGCTGACCGTCTGGCACGCCATCAGGGCATGCTGGAATCGCTTGACATGAAGTTCGCCACCACGGAATCCGCTGTAATCATCGAGGCGAATGTCTATCCAGAAGATTCAAGTGTGGTGACAGCCTGAGGATTCCAGTTTTGTCATACATGGCCAAGGGCTGCCGCCGACGGGAACAACAACAGCGGACCCGGCCCGCCGGCCTGACCGTGGTTGCCGGGCGGCCGCATCGCGTTCTGGGGCGGCTGGGGCGGATCGAGGGCGATCATGGATCTCGACCGGGGCGTGACGATCACCTACGTCATGAACAACATGGGCGCCGACATCCTGGGCTCTTCCCGCTCCGCCGCCTACGTCCAGGCCATCTGCCACGCGCTCGGCCGATGAACACCACGAACCGACCGTGCTACCGCATCAACACATGACCCACGAGGACGACTTGGACCGCCGCCCCGGTGACGTGAGCTGGAAGACGACCTTGTGCGAGGTGCCCAGGCCCATGGTGACCTGCTTCTTGGAGCCGAAGTAGTCGCTCCGGCTGTAGGACGGCAGACTTCTGGAGCCCTTCTCGACGACCTTGCCGTCGACGAGTCACCTGTAGGAGAACCGGGCTCCCATCTCGGTGGCCTCCAATCCCACGCCGAAGCTCACCGGGCCCGTGTAACAGGTGACACCCTCTTGGTTGATCCTGGACTTGCCGGCGACCCGTACGTAGGCGAGGGTGAACGAGGCGGCCTTGGCGCTCTTCTTGACCGCCTTGCTGGGGTGGGCCGCCATGGTGGGCAGGTCAAGATACGCCGTCGTAGAGGTGTTCCCGACGATGGCGCCCGCTGCCAGGCACGCGGCGGCCACGGTGGAGATGACCGGGAAGCGTGGTTTCAGGCGGAAACGGGCCTGGGAAGCTTCCGGGCGCAGGGGTTCGACATATGACATGAACGGAGTGACTCCCATGACGGCTGTACGGACCTCCCGCACACTAACGTGATCTTGGGACGGACCGCCACATCAGGGGCGGTTTCGGCGTTGGCGTGGTCTCTCACGTCGGTACGGCGGCGCTGCGGATGCCGGCGTTCAGAAGCGGCCTGACCAGCGAACTGACGTCAGCGTTGCGGGTGCGGGGCCGCCAGGTGGCACACGATCGGGGCCAGGTGTTGTCCGATCTGGGTGTGATGATCGCCGATGGCGGACTGAGCACCACCAGTTGCACATGGCCTGCCACCATTCCCATTCCCGTACACCACATTCACGTGGCCTGACGGTGTCCGTCGTGGCTCAGGTGGAGACCTTCCACTCGTCAGATAGCCAGGCCAGATCCGCTTCGTGGCGCGCGCGGGCGAGATGCTCCCGTTCGGCAAGGGCTTCTGCCTGGTCAGGACCAGGGTGTACGGTCGGCCTTGCCGCCTGGTCGAAGCCCGCTCGGCGCGTTCCGGCGGCGCGCAGCGTCGCCATCGCCAGCACGTGCGCCCGATCACCGGCTGTCCGCGCGAGCTTGTGGGCGTTGTCCAGAACGCCCGTCGATCCCAGACCCGCCGCGGCCGCGACGATCCCGGAGCATGGCGCCCCCAAGGAGATCAGCCATGCTTCCCGCCGGGAGGTGAGCGGCCCGTCGAGTGCTGGAGCGACCTGGCCCGCGAACATCGTCCACGACAGTTCGACGACGCGGCGGGCGGCCGCGGTGGATGAGCCACCCTCCGCCGAGAGCGTGGCACACAGCAGTGGGAGATCCTCGAACCACTCCAACGGTGCCTGGGCGAGGCCGTAGGAGCCGGGCCGCCGGCCCTCCGACCAGTCGCGCAGCAGGCCGTCGATCCAGATGTCGCCGTAGTGCGCCGCCAGGGCCGCGAATGCCGGACCATGAGGAGAGACCAGCCGCTCCAGCGCGAACGGCCGCAGCAGCATGGCGGCGATCTCCGGGTCATCCAGTTCCCTGGCCGCCTCCAGCGCAGCCCTCGTACTCGGAGGAGTAGGGCGTCATGTCGGCTGGACATCAGCGACGCCGAGCCGCGTGGTGGTGGTCGCGTCAGGAGGTGGCGAGCGCCTCGGTGGGTGACATGCGGGCCGCGCGGACCGCCGGGTAGAAGCCGGCCACGCCCCCGATGACGAGCGTGGCGAGCACGCCGCCGAGCATGGCCCACCCGGGCACGATCGCCGGCCAATCCCGCAGCCCCGCGTACGCCGCGGTGACGGCGATGCCGAGGAGCACGCCGCCGACGCCGCCGATGGCCGACAGCAGCAGCGACTCGGCCAGGAACTGGACGCGGATCTGCCCGCGGGTGGCGCCGAGCGAGCGGCGCAGGCCGATCTCGGCGCGGCGTTCCAGCACGGAGATGACCATCGTGTTGGCCACGCCCACGCCGCCGACCAGCAGGGCGACGCTGCCGAGGCCGAGGAGGAGGGCGTTCAGCGTGGCGTCGGCGGCCTGCTTGGCGGCCAGCGCGTCGGACGGTCTGGACACCTTCACCTCGTTCGGCTGCTCCGGGTTGGCGGTGGCGGCGAGCACGCCGCGCACCTGCACGACGTGGGCCTCCTCGGCGCGGGCGTAGACGGTGGTGGCGTACCCGTCGAAGCCGAGGCGTTCCTCCGCGACCGGCCAGCCGACGAGCGCGGCCGTGTCCAGCTCGGGCGCGAGCGGCGCGGGGTCGAGCACGCCGACGACGGTGAACCACTGCCCGCCGAGCCAGACCCGCTGGTCGGGGCCCGGCCGGACGACGCCGAGCCGGTCGGCGGCCCTCACCCCGAGCACGGTGGCCGGGTAGCGGTGGGTGGCCTCGTTCAGCCAGGCGCCCGCGGCGACGGTGGCGCCGGCGTCGCGGAGGAGGTCGAGCCGGGCGGCGGTGACCGAGAGCCCGCCCGACTCGGCTTCGGGGACGCGGTCGTTGCGGTAGACCCTGGCCGGCGTGGTGCCGGTCGCGGTGACCGCGGTGACGGGGCCGACCTGGCCGATCATGCCCTCCGCCTCCTCCGGCAGGTGGGACGAGTCGCCGAACAGGGTCTGGCCGGGCGAGACGGTGAGCAGGTTGGTGCCGAGCGCTTCGAGCCGCCGGTTCAGGTCCTCCTGGCTGGAGGCGGAGATGCCGACGACGCCGAGCATGGCGGCGATGCCGATGGCGATCCCGAGCGCCGACAGGAACACCCGCAGCGGCCTGGACCGCAGCCCGGCCCCGCCGGTCCTGACGATGTCGCGGGGCCGCATGCGGGCGGGGACCAGGACGTTCATGTCCGCACCCCGTGGGCGATCCGGCCGTCGAGCATGTCGATCCTGCGGGGCAGCGCGGCGGCGATGTCGCGGTCGTGGGTGATGACGACCACGGTGGTGCCGCCCGCGTGGAGCTCGCGCAGCAGCTCCATCACCTCGGCCCCTGAGCGGGAGTCGAGGTTGCCGGTCGGCTCGTCGGCCAGCAGCAGCCGCGGGTCGCCGACGACCGCGCGGGCGATGGCGACGCGCTGCCGTTCGCCGCCGGACAGCTCGTGGGGGCGGTGCTCGGTCCTGTGCGCGAGCCCCACCCGTTCCAGGGCGTCGTACGCGCGCAGCCGCCGTTCGCGCGGTGACGGACCGGCGTACAGCAGGCCGTCGGCCACGTTGTCCAGGGCGGGCACACCGGGGGTCAGGTGGAACTGCTGGAAGACGAAGCCGATGACGTTCGCGCGCAGGGCGGACAGCTGCCGGTCGGTGAGGGAGAGCACGTCGTGCCCGGCGATCCGCACGGTGCCGCCGGACGGGCGGTCGAGGGTGCCGAGCATGTTGAGCATGGTCGACTTGCCCGAGCCGGACGGGCCCGCGATGGCGACGAGCTCGCCCTCGCCGATGGCCAGCGACACGCCGCGCAGGGCGGCGACGTCGCCGTACAGCTTGGACACGTCGCGCAGTTCGGCGATCATGCCGGCACCGCCACGGTCATGCCCTCGTCCAGGCCGGTCACCTCGACCTCGCCGTCGGCGAACAGGCCGGTCTCGACGGCGACGTAGCGGGTGGACGAGCCCTCCACGACCTGCACGCCGTAGCCGCCCTCGGCCAGCGCGATCAGCGCGCCGACGGGGACGGCGAGGACGTCGGCGCGCCGGTCGGCGACGATCGTGACGTCCACGGGCGCGGAGTCGTAGCCCTTCTTCAGCCCGGTCACGGAGAGGGTCACCTCGACGGTGGTGGCGGTGTCCTGGCCGGTGCCGCTCCCGGTGGCCGTCTCGGTGGCGACCTTGCCGACGCGGGTGACCTCGCCGTCCACGGTGGTGCCGTCGGGGAGTTCGACGGTGGCCTCCATTCCCTTGCGGACCAGGTGCTCCTCGGCCACGTCGAGGTCGACGCGGACCTCGCGGGTGGTGCCGGTGGCGGTGAGGACGGGGCCCGTGGCGCCGTCGCCGAGCGCCTTCTTCAGGTTCGCGACGCGAAGGGGGCCGCGGGCCACCACGACGTCGCCGGGCCGGACCTCGCCGGTGACGTCGAGGCCGAGGTCCTCCTGCCAGTCCTCGACGGCCTCGCGGGTGGCCCAGGTGAACGTGTCGTCCGCGTCGAAGCCGGTGTAGCCGAGCTTGCCGAGGTTGCGTTCGAGGAGTTCGACGTCCTTGCCCTCGACGCCGTCCCGCAGGGTGCGGTAGAGGGGCATGGCGCCGTACAGGAGGGGGCGGCGGTCGGCGTCGACGCTGTAGACGCCGTCTCCCCTGGTGACGGTGGAGCCCTCCGAGGGGAGCCAGGTGATCGTGCCCGGGGTCTTGCCGGTGACGGTGAGCGGGTCGCCGTAGCCGAGAGTGCCGTCCACGGTCCTGGTCTCGGTGAGCGTCGTACG
The DNA here is from genome assembly GCF_004348345.1 of Nonomuraea longispora. Classification (GTDB taxonomy): domain Bacteria; phylum Actinomycetota; class Actinomycetes; order Streptosporangiales; family Streptosporangiaceae; genus Nonomuraea; species Nonomuraea longispora. Next base: position 6,003 of record NZ_SMJZ01000227.1, on the reverse strand, counting down.
GGTGACCGTGGCGGTGGCCGGGGGTGTGCGGCCGGCCACGGCCGTGCCGGAGGCGTCGCCGCCGAAGCCGAGCGCGGCCGCGGCGACGGCGGCGGCCAGCAGCGCGGCGCCGCCGCTCCAGGCGAGGGCGCGCAGCGGGGCGCGGCGGCGCGGCGGCAGGGGGCGCGGGGCCCGGGTGTCCGCCCTGACCTGCGTCACTTGCGCCCTCCGAGCTTGGGGAACTCCTTGCCGCACACGTCGAACGCCTTCCTGAACGCCGGATCGTCGCGCTTGACGGCGCCGAACTTCATGGTGCCGTCGGGGTTGGGGTCGGACATGTCGACGCCGTTCTCGCGCATGCACGCGGCGAACTTGCGCATCCGGTCCACCTGCTCGGGGTCGGAGCGCTCACCGTCCTTGAACGGCGCGTGGACGCGGCACGCCTCGGTGGCGTCCCTGAGCTTCTTCTTGTCGACGTCGATCACGCTGAGTCCGCCGCCCCCGCCGGGGTCGGGGTCCTTCATGGGGACGTCGTGCTCGCGCATGCACTGCGCGAACTTCCTGGCCTGTTCCTGGCGGTCGGCGGTGGACGTGGGGCTCGCGCTCGCGGCGGGATCCGCGGAGGCCACCGCCACGGAGGCGACTCCCGGGCCGCTCTGCCCGCCTCCGCATCCGGTGGCGAGCACGCCCAGCGCGATGACCATGATTGTTCTTCTCATGGCGCCCAACGTGCCTGGCGCGTTTCAACGCGGGCTGGGAGCCGCCTCGGAGCCAGGTAGGAACACGCGGAACGTGGCGCCCTCGCCCGGCGCGGTGTCGACCTCGACGCGTCCGTGGTGGGCGCGGACGATGGCGGCGACGATGGCGAGGCCGAGCCCGGCGCCGCCGTCGGTTCTCGAGCGGCCCCTGCTGACCCGGTAGAGGCGGTCGAACAGGCGCGGCACGTGCTCGGGCGGCACGCCGGGGCCGGTGTCGGCCACCTCCAGGACGGCCGCGCCGTCCGACCTGCCCACCCGGACGGTGACGGCGGCGTCGGGCGGCGTGTGGCACAGCGCGTTGCCGACGAGGTTGGCGGCCACCTGGCGCAGGCGGGCCTCGTCGCCGACGACGGAGACGGGGACGAGGGTCTCGCCGAGGCCGGCCAGCCTGACCTGCCGTTCCGGCACCCGTACGCGGGCGTCGCGGATCGTGTCGGCGACCACCTCCAGCAGGTCGACGGGCCGGCGGTCGAGCGGCCGTTCCTCGTCGAGCTGGGCCAGCGTGAGCAGGTCGTTGACGAGCAAGCCCATCCGCGCGGCCTCGTCCTCGATCCTGCGCAGGGCCTCGCCGGCGTCGCCGCCCCTGCGGTGCAGCTCGGCGAAGCCGCGTACGGAGGTGAGCGGGGTGCGCAGCTCGTGGGAGGCGTCGGCGAGGAAGCGCCGCATGCGGGACTCCGACTCGGTCCGCGCGGCGATCTCGGACTCCAGGCGGTCCAGCATGACGTTCATGGCGGTGGCCAGGCGGCCTGGCTCGGTGTGGGCGTCCTGGGCGTGGACGCGGCGGGCGAAGTCGCCGCCGGCGATCTGCCCGGCGGTGGTCTCCATCCTGGTCAGGGGGCGCAGGCCGAGGCGTACGACGACGTTGGCGGCCAGGCCGATGAGGAGCAGCGTCAGCACGCTGACGGCGACGGCGATGGCGGCGGCCGAGGTCAGGGTCTGCTCGACCTCGGTGAGCGACTGGGCGATCACCCAGATGTCGCCGGCGGGCATCTCGACGGCGCGGATCCGCCACGAGGCGCCCGTGGTGCCGGGCACGGTGTAGGTGACGCCGATCCTGAGCTCGTCGATGACGGGGCCGGGCTGGCCGGGGGCGGCGACGCCGGCCTGCAGCCTGCCGTCGGGGGTGTAGATCATGAGCTGCTGGAAGGAGGCGATCCGCCTGGACAGCGCCTCGGAGAGCGTGTCGGGCGTGGCGGGCTTGGCCGAAGGCACCTGGAAGCTCTTCCGCTCGCCGAGCTTGGCGAGCTGCTCGACCTGCCGGTCCACGCGGCTCATCAGGTTGTCGCGCAGCAGGGCGACGCCGACCACGTTCGACAGCACGAGCCCGACCGTGGCGAGCGCGAGCACGGCCATGACCAGCCGGGCGCGCAGCGTCCACGGCCTCACCGCGGGGTCCGCAGTGTGTAGCCGACGCCGCGCACGGTGTGGATGAGCTGCGGCTCGAACGTGTCGATCTTCTTGCGCAGGTAGTAGACGTACGACTCGACGATGCTGGAGTCGCCGTCGAAGTCGTAGCGCCAGACGCTGTCGAGGATCTGCGCCTTGCTCACCACCCGGCCGGCGTTGGTGAGCAGGTATTCGAGCAGGTTGAACTCGGTGGGCGACAGCTCCACCCGCACGCCGGCCCGCCGCACCTCGTGGGCCTGCGGGTCGAGCTCCAGGTCGGCGTAGCGCAGGACGTCGTCCGCCGGCCGGCCCCGGCCGCGGCGCAGGACGGCGCGGATGCGCAGCACGACCTCCTCCAGGCTGAACGGCTTGGCCACGTAGTCGTCGGCGCCGAGCGACAGGCCCTGGACGCGGTCCTCGACGCGGTCGCGGGCGGTCAGGAACAGCACGGGGACGCGCTCGCCGAGCCGCCTGGCGACCTCGAACCCGTCGATGTCCTCCAGCATCACGTCGAGCACCATGATGTCGGGCCGGAACTCCCTGGCGGCCGTGACCGCCTCCGCGCCGGTCTCAGCGGTCCTGACCTCGAACGACACCAGGCGCAACGTCTGGGACAGCAGGGCGCGGATGTTCGGCTCGTCGTCGACGACGAGCACCCTGGCGGGTCGGTCCATGGGTAAAGGTGTACCCGAGTCAGTTCAATGCCAGATCAAAGCCGTTATTTCAGGTAGAACACCGGCCGGCGGGCCCGGAAGGGCAGCGAGGCGCCCTGGGGCAGCAGGAACGCGTGCTCCCTGCGGATGCGCAGCACGTCGCACTGCCCGTCGGTGATCACGAGGACGGGCCCGTCGGGCGGGAAGTCGCCGGCGCGTTCGAGCAGCCTGACGCCCGGCTGGAGCACCGTGCCGCCCCGGCCGCGCACCCGGACCCGGCCCGCGATCTCCTCGACCGGAAGGTACCCGGCGTCGTACGCGGCCGCGTCGCAGAAGACCACCCGGGCCTGGGGCACGTCGCGGGCGGCGGCGTAGGAGGCGATCGCGCCGAGCGCCTTGCCGAGCAGCCGGACGTCCATGGAACCCGAGGTGTCGAGCACGACCCCGAACGTCCGCCGGCGGACGACGTCCTCGGGCCTGACCCAGCCGGGTCGCGGGATGCCGGGGCTGGATGCCTGCCTGCGGGAGGCGCGGGCGTAGGATCGCCGCTTCTCCTCGGGCTGGAAGTGCTCGTCGAACCAGCGCGTCCTGGAGATCTCCCACAGCTGCTTGGCCCGGGCCATCGCTGGGGAGTCCAGCTCTGGCGTCGCCAGCACGGTCGACCCGAGCATCTCGAACACCGGCTTGGAGGCCGTCTCCACGAGGTGTGTGAACCACTCGTTGACCGCCTGGCGGGCCTCGCAGGCCACGCTGATGAACCCGCAGTCCTGTGCCGGCGCTGCGGCCGAGGTCGAGGGCGTCGCGGTTGGGGTGGGCGTCGGTGTCGCTGTCGGAGAGGCGGCGAGCGCGCGTCCGCTGATCAGCGCCAGGGCGAGCGCGGCACCGACCATCAGGAGGACGAGCAGCCCGGCCGCTCTTCGGCGAGTGCCGGCCACGTCAGGCCCTCACGATCCGCTGCAGGATCTCCACCAGAACGGGCGGTCTCCGCCGGCCAGGATGTAGCGGACTCCGCCGATGGTGAAGAACTGCGTGGCCAGCCCGACGAGCAGCCCGACCACCACGTTGCGCAGGTTGGTGATGACCTGGTCGAGCGAGGCGGAGGCCAGCGCGGTCATGGCCTCGGCGATCCCCGGCACGGTCAGGGCGGCGACGGTGCAGCCGCCGGTCCACACCAGCCGCGACGCGACACCACGCCGCACCCAGTTCACCTTCGCCGGAACCGGATGACGAACAACGGACAAGGCCGAGACGGCTTCATGACATGACCCCCAAGGACGAGAGGTCTTGACCTGGCGGCCAGCCGTGATCACAGGCCCGGAACGGTCCGGGATGGGTGTCCTCCTTCGAAGGACGAGGGACGATGAACTCGATGGGAACGGGCAACCGCCCCCAGAACTCCGTCCCGAGCCGTGATCACGGCTGACATGGATGAACCACCGGTTCAGCGCTCGATATTGGAGCCCGGCCCGTCACCGCTGACCGAGACTTGACCCTCCTCGATCGCCCGCGCCAGCCGCGTCTCCGCGGCCCGCCGGCGCTTGTACAGCCGATCCGCCGGCACGCCCAGGCGCTGCGCGTACGCCCGCAGCGCCTGCCCCTCCAAGCGCGTCGCGTGGATCAGCTTCGCCTCGTCCGGGGTGATGACACCGCACCGGACGGCCTCGGCGAGCACCATGAACGGCTCGCTGTCCAGGGCCACGGGCTCCGGCAGGTCGGTGCAGACCTCGATGGAGGCCAGTTCCCGCGCCCGAACTTGAAGCGCGCCCTTCTTCGCCCACAGCAGCAGGCGAGGCAGGATGTTCGGTCGGTCGAGATCGATCCGGCGGAGCTGGGCGACGAAATACGTCACCGTCTCCGAGACGATGTCCTCTGCCACGTGTGCCGAGCAGCTCTGCGTGCACCGCGTGGCCAGGTTCTTCAGTCCCGGCATAGCCACCCCCACGCACCCGATCACCCAGGCGGGGCCGTCGCGCCGCGAGCGCCGCACGAGATGCGCCCAGACAGTGTCCTTCAGATCGTCGTCCGCCTTGGGCGAGAGCACCAGCGCCTTGACCTCCCCAAGATTGATCGGACGCGTGGGCGCCCCATGCCCGATGGAGCGGCCATCTATCGAGAGCGGGTTCGGACCGAGGATCAAGAGTTGAAAGGCCCTGTCCGCTGCGTTCAGAGCATTCCGGTGGAAGGTCTTCGATGCTGTGCTGTCTTGTAGATCGATGGCCATGGTGTCCCCCGTAGGTCGGGTCGGATCGGTCGATCCAGGTCTCGACCACCAGGTGGGAAGAACCCCGTGCACCAAGGGCGGCAGCGGGGACACCATCAACCGCCGCGGAGGCTCCCATTGGGCCTTCGACCAGGGGCAATGAGCAGGCCCCGAACTCATGCTCAAGTACTCGACAAGCTGGCCAGACCGTACCTGACCTGCTGCTGTACGTCTCGCTGCCGGCAAAGCCCTCGCCAAGCAGCCACGCGCGGTGCGACGTGATCCAGACGGGGTTGCGTCCAACCGGCAGGCGTACTACCTGTGCAGCCCGCCCAGTACGCCATCCTTAACGAGCGCGCCCATCCCAAGGTAGTTCACCTTCGGGAGGCGGGGATCTTGGATGAGGTCGATGGCTGGCTGGGGACCGCGTTCGGGCCGGACAGGCTGGGGCACATGATTTGCGGCGATTGACTGACCGACGTTACGAACTGGAGGGTTGATTCCGGACGAAGTAGCGTCGGTGAAATGTGGTGTTGAACCAGTTGACGTCCAGCCGGTGCCCTGCCATCGTGAACGCGAGTTCCAGGAAGGCCCCCTGCCGTTCGTCATAAGGATGCGGCGGGAACAGCGGCAGGTTTCCCAGTTGGTCGTCGAGACCTTGGGGATCCTCACCTCCGGCTAATTGAGGGCCGCCGCTGTCGACCACGGTCAGGACCCGACCGTCGACCGCCCGCCGGAGGCTGAGCCGCGTGTTCAGGTTGGCGGACAGGTTGAGGACCTCGACCCCATCGGCTGAGATCTGCTCGATCTTTCTCTTGCCATGCCAGCCCAGAGGCTCCATCACGACGACGCGGTCACCCGCGCGTCCGCATACGATCACGTGCGGCGCATTGTGGCTAGTACTCCAGCCGCACTTAGGGATCGATGAGTCTGCGCTGGCGTTGATAGTGGCAGCGGCGGGCGCGGGCTTGGTGACAGCGTCGCCAGTGTGACCAGCGCAGATAATGCTCGGCGGGATGGTGGCGTC
>NZ_SMJZ01000226.1 GCF_004348345.1 Nonomuraea longispora | reverse complement strand
GTGTGAGCGGTGTTCAGGCCGGGGGACACGTCATGATGTCCCGCCCTTGAGAACGGAGAGCTTCTCGAAGTACTCGTCGTCGCTCATCTCGCCGCGGGCGTACCGCTCGGCGAGGATCTGCTCCGCGGACGCGGTCGGCGAACCGGCGGGCCCGGCGGGCCCGGCGTGTCCCGGGGGCCCCGCGGGGTGGGCACGGCGGGGACCCCACCAGCCCTTGCGCCGGGCGATGATGGCCAGCGCCACGACGCCCACCCAGAACAGGCCCCAGAACAGCGGGAAGATCGGCCAGAACGCGCCGGAGCCGCCCCAGTGCGGCGCCAGCAGTGCGATGGTGTTCATGTCTCCTCCTTGACGGTTGCCTTCAGCATCCGCCGAGGGGCCGTGCGGCGAATCGCACGTCAGGTCCGTTTCGCGCTGCGTCCGGGGGAGTGCCCGGACCGCGCCCGCGTACGCCCGCCGGCGTAGGCGCGAAGCTTCACCTCGTCCCAGAGCCGGTCAGAAGACGCAGAACTCGTTGCCCTCGGGGTCGGCCATGATCACCCAGTCGTCGCGGGTGGCCACCACCGTGGCGCCCAGTTCGGTGAGGCGCGCGATCTCCGCGCCGGGGTCGTCGGAGTCGACGTCGAGGTGGACGCGGTTCTTGACCGCCTTGTGCTCCGGCACGTGCTGGAACCACAGCCGGGGCGGCCCGCCCTCGACCAGCACCGTAGGGTCGTCCTCCGGGTCGTCGATCCCGTTGGCGCGCAGCCGCGCGAGCTCGTCCTCGTCGTAGGGCGCCACCGCGTAGCCGTCGAGCACCGCCGCCCAGAACCTCGCCAGGGAGGCCGGGTGCCGGCAGTCGACCACCACGTCACGCAGTCGGGCCATCGGGCTTCCTCGCTTCGATCAGGAACCTGGCGGAGTGGGCGACGAACGGCCCTTCGCTCTCGATGCGATCGTGCAACGCGCGCAACCTGTCCTCGTAGCGCCCGACCGAGAAGCCCGGCACGATCCAGATCACCTTGCGCAGGAAGTAGACGACCGCGCCGATGTCGCGGAACTCCATGCGCAACCGCTCGGACCGCAGGCCGACCACTTCGAGCCCGGCGGCCTCCGCTTCCCGCTCGGCCTCCGCGGGGTCGCGGGCGGAGCCGTGGAGCGGGCCGAGGAAGAACTCCGCGAGCTCGTACACGCTTCTGGGCCCCACCTGCTGGGAGAGGTAGGAGCCGCCGGGCCGCAGCACGCGGGCGATCTCTTCCCACCATGTCTCGACGGGGTGGCGGCTGGCCACGAACTCGAAGGCGCCGCTCGCGAACGGCAGGCGTGGCTCCTCGTCGTCGGCCACCACCCAGGCGCCGCGCGGGCGCAGCCGGGAGGCGGCCAGCTTGAGGTTGGGCGGCCACGACTCGGTGGCCACGGTGACCGGCGGCAGCGTGGGGACCCCGGCCAGGATCTCGCCGCCGCCCGTCTGGATGTCGAGTGCGGACCCGACCGTGGCCAGGCGCTCGCCGAGCAGCCTGGCATAGCCCCATGACGGGCGTTCCTCGGTGGCCCGGCCGTCGAGCCAGGAGAAGTCCCAGCCGTCCACGGAGACGCCGGCCGCCTCCTGGACGAGATCGTCGTACGCGCGCCGCATGCTCCGACCCTGTCAGGAGCCAAGCCCGGCGTTCAACCATATTTCGTCACGTGAGGCGGCCGCGCGCCGCCGCGCGGTCGATCCCGAGCCGGTCGATGACCTGCGTGGCGGGATCGGGATGCGCCAGCGCCAGCAGGCCGAGCGCCAGGTGCCGGGGCGTCTCAGCCTCTCGTCTTCATCGTCGTGGCCTTGATGGCCTGGTCGAGCACGGCGCGGCCCCCGCAGCCTCGTACGCGAGGCGGCGATCGACCGTGCGGACGGCGAGGACGGCACCGCCCTGCGCGAACTGCTCGCCGAGGTGTTCGCCTTCGAGCAGTCGGCCCACGAGGACGACCGGATCGACGTGGTCAGGGCACGCTGCGACGATCCGCCCGCCGACGCGCTCCGCAACCTGTGGAGGTCGGCCGTCGTACGCTTTTTGTTGGTGCGCTTGGCCTCGCCGATGAGGGTGATGCGCGCGCTTTTCGACCGGGGAAGCGTGGCACGGCTGACGGCCATGACGTCCACCTCGTGACCGCGGTGTTCCTGGCAGGCGGGCGGCCTCCTCGAAGTGCGGTCCCGGGGATCCTGTCGGGGAAGGTCTTACGCGAGCGTTCCCACACGACGCGGGCCTGCCCCATCTCCAGAGCGCTGATGTCCGGCTGGACGATCAGGTCGTGGAATCTCAAGGAGATAGTCCGGTTCGGTGAACAGAACGTGTGATGGGTTGAGGATGGACCGCTCCAGCCAGTGGAGAAGCCCTTCCGCGCCAGGTTCCGGCGGATCACCGACGATGTCGCGGTAGCCCGGCGCGCCTCCCAGCACCGCGTCGATGAGAAAGGCGGTATGCGGGTCGGTTTCCCAGTATGTCGCGGCGTCTCGGAAGCGGAACTGGCCGATGCGTAGATCGAGAACCGCCCTGCCGCGCAACGCCTGATCACCGGCGAGCAGGGAGGACATGATGGAGATCGCCGAGCCGCACAGGATGAGCTTGAAAGGCGGATGGCCCTTGCGGGGTCCGCGTCTGTCGTAGAGAGCCTGGATGGCGGAGGGCAGTTCGGGTGAACGATCCGCCAGATACGGAAACTCGTCCATTCTGCTCTGCCTGAGAGCCACCGTGCAGACGCCGTTCGCCGCTGGCTAGCGCTTCAGGCCCAGCCCGGCTTCACCAGGCCCGACTCGTACGCGATGACCACCAGCTGGGCGCGGTCGCGGGCGTGGAGTTTCATCATGGACCTGCTCACGTGCGTCTTGGCCGTGGCCGGCGACATGAACAGCTTGGCCGCGATCTCGTCGTTGGTCATGCCGGTCCCGACCAGGGCGAGCACCTCACGCTCGCGCTCCGTGAGCTGGTCGAGCCCGTCGACGGCGACCGGGGCCTTGGCGCGGGTGGCGTATTCGGCGATCAGGCGGCGGGTGACGCTGGGCGACAGCAGGGCCTCGCCGGCCGCGACCACCCGGACGGCCTGGATCAGCTCGGCAGGCTCGGTGTCCTTGACGAGGAAGCCGCTGGCGCCGCCGCGCAGCGCCTCGAAGACGTACTCGTCCAGCTCGAACGTCGTCAGGATGATGATGTGCGGCCCCGGCGGCATCTGGCGGGTGGCGGTCAGCCCGTCGGTGCCCGGCATGCGGATGTCCATCAGCACCACGTCGGGCTGGTGCTCGCCCGCCAGCCGCACCGCTTCCGCGCCGTCGGTCGCCTCGGCCACGACGGTCATGTCGGGCTGGGCGTCGAGCAGCGCCTTGAAACCCGCCCGCACCAGCGCCTGGTCGTCGGCCAGCAGCACCTTGATCATGTGGTCTCCTCGGGTAGGGGGAGCCGGGCCTCGACCTTGAAGCCGGCGCCTGACGGGCCCGCCACCAGTGTGCCGCCCAGAGCGGAGGCCCGCTCCCGCATGCCGGGGATGCCGTTGCCGCTGCCGGCCCCGGCCAGCAGGGGCACGTCCGTCCCGCCCGTGTCGGACACCGTGATGAGCAGCTCGCGCTCGCCGTACTCCAGGCGGACGGCGACGTCGGAGCCGGGGGCGTGCCGGGCGGCGTTGGTGAGCGACTCCTGCACGATCCGGTACGCGGCCCGCTCCACCTGGGACGGCAGCGGCCGGGAGCCGGCGCGTTCGAGCGTCACCTCCACCCCGGAGCGCTCCACCAGCTCGTCGAGGCGGTCGAGCCCGGCGGTGGGGGCACGGGGGGCGCCCTCGCGCAGGACGTTCAGCACCGAGCGCATCTCGCCGAGCACCTCCTTCGAGGCCGTCTTGATGGTGGACAGCGCGGTCCTCGCCTGCTCGGGGTTGGCGTCGATGAGGTGCAGCGCGGTCGAGGCCTGGACGTGGATGAGGGAGATGTTGTGCGCGAGCACGTCGTGCAGCTCCTGAGCCATGGTCAGGCGTTCTTCGCTGGCCTGCCGCCTGGCCTCCTCCTCGGCCGTGCGCTCGCGTTCGGCGCGGCGTTCCCGGACGATCCTGACCAGCTCGGCCAGCACCATGAGCAGCATGATGAAGGTCAGGATCCACACGCTGTGGAGGAGGTCGCGGTTGCCCATCAGCCAGCCGTAGGCGAGGAACGACACCAGCGTCGCCCCCGCCATGACCCAGGCGATGAGCCGCTTGCCCCGCGTGACCAGCAGGAACAGCAGGACCGCCGGGCTGATGAAGCTGGGGCCGTAGGCGTACCCGGCGATCAGGAACAGGTCGTTGGCGGCCAGCGCCGCGGCGGTCGTGGTCAGCGGGAGACGCCGGTGCAGCAGGATCGCCAGCGGCCCCACCAGCAGCAGCCCATAGGCGTAGGGGTCGAGCGGCTCCCTGAAGGTCTGCTGCCCCCAGGAGGCGCCCCTGCCGATGACGAACTGGGCGGCGGCCACGATGAGGGCGAGGTAGGGGTCGAATCCGTACTTCCCGCGCACGTCACCCACGCTAGATCAACGCTTTGACCTGCGCATCATCCCTGTGTGTGAGGGGGCCCTACCACGACGGGCGTACCTGGGTCATCGTGGACACCATGCGCCGAGTGATCGTTCCCGCAGCAACAGCTCTCGTCCTGCTCGTGCCGGCGGCGCCCGCGCCGGCCAAGCCGCCGCAGAAGGTGCCGGTCGCGGAGGGGTACGGCGGCGCCGTGGCCACCGTCGACCTCGACGCCAGCAGGGCCGCCGTCTCCGTGCTCAGGAAGGGCGGCAACGCCATGGACGCCGCCGTCGCCGCGGGCGCGGTGCTCGGCGTCACGGAGCCGTACTCGTCGGGCCTGGCGGGCGGCGGTTTCATGGTCTACTACGACGCCGGGAAGCGGAAGGTCTTCACGATCGACGGCCGCGAGACCGCGCCCAGGGCGATGACCCCGACCACGCTGGAGGGCATCCCGTTCGAGGAGGGCGTGACCAGCGGCCTGTCCGCCGGCGTGCCGGGCACGGTCGCGAACTGGGACCTCGCCCTGCGCAGATTCGGCACGATCTCGCTCGCCAAGGCGCTGCGGCCCGCCATCGACGTGGCGTCCAAGGGCTTCGTCGTCGACCAGACCTTCCACGACCAGACCGCCGCCAACGCCGACCGCTTCAAGGACTTCACCTCCACGGCCGAGCTCTACCTCCCGAACGGCGCCCCGCCGCCCGTCGGCTCGACCTTCAGGAACCCGGACCTCGCGGCCACGTACCGCGAGCTGGCCAGACGCGGCCCCCGCTGGTTGTACGGCGGGCGACTCGGCAAGGAGATCGTGGCCACCGTCAAACGGCCGCCGGTCACCCCGGGCAGCACCCGCAACGTCCGGCCCGGCCTGATGGAGCTGTCCGACCTGCGCGCCTACCGGGCGCTCCTGCGCGAGCCCACGAAGGTCTCCTACAGGGGCATGGACGTGTACGGCATGGCACCGCCGTCCTCGGGCGGCTCCACGGTCGGGGAGGCGCTCAACATCCTGGAGGCCCTGCCCGAGGTCGGCCTGCACGAATACCTGGAGGCGTCCAGGCTGGCCTTCGCCGACCGCGGCGCGTACGTCGGCGACATCCCCGGCGTGCCGCTCAAGCAGTTGTTGTCCGACGGCTTCGCCAAGGAACGGGCCTGCCAGGTCGGCGACGCGGCGATGGCGCATCCCGCCGCGCCCGGCGACCCCGACGGCTCGTACGAGCCGTGCCCGCGGCCCACGGGCAGCGCCGCGCCGGTCGCGAAGGAGGGCCCCGAGACCACCCACATGGTGGTCGCCGACCGCTGGGGCAACGTGGTGGCCTACAACCTGACCATCGAGTCCACCGGCGGCAACGGCATCGTCGTGCCGGGGCGGGGCGTGCTGCTCAACAACGAGCTGACCGACTTCACGTTCGGCCCGGCGCCGGACGACCCGAACCTGCCGGGCCCCGGCAAGCGGCCGCGTTCGTCGATGGCGCCGACGCTGGTGTTCGACCACGGCAGGCCGGTGCTGGCGGCCGGCTCGCCCGGCGGCTCGACCATCATCACGACCGTGCTGCAGATCCTCGTCAACCGGTACGAGTTCGGCATGAGCCTGCCGGACGCGCTGGCCGCGCCACGTGCCACCCAGCGCAACACCGAGCAGACGCAGGCCGAGCAGGCGTTCCTGGACGAGCACCGGGCCGAGCTGGAGGCCAAGGGGCACGCCTTCGCGCTCAACCCGGAGATCGGCGCCGCGACGGCGCTGGAGTTCCTCGGCAGGGGCCGGGTCCAGGCCGTGGCCGAGCCGAGCCGCAGGGGCGGCGGCAGCGCGATGGTCGTCGATCCGGCTAGAAGATGAGCTCGTAGGCGCCGGGTTTCACCTTCCGCGTACGTGCCCAGTACTCGAAGGTGAAGCCCGGCCAGATTGTCCTGTTGACTCCGTGTTCGTCCAGGTACCAGGACCGGCAACCGCCCGCGTTCCACACGAGCGGGTCGAGCCGTTCGCGCAGCCGCCGGTCGAACACCCGCTGCGCCTCCGGTCTGACGTCGAGGGCCCTGGCGCGGGTCCTGGACAGCAGGCGCAGGCAGCCGATCACGTAGCGGACCTGCGCCTCGATCATGAAGGCGACCGAGTTGTGCCCGAGGCCGGTGTTGGGGCCGAGCAGGAAGAACAGGTTGGGGAAGCCGGAGGTGGTGATGCCGTAGTAGGTCTGGATGCCGTGCTGCCAGGCGTCCTGGATCTTCACGCCGCCCCTGCCGACGATGTGCTGCTCGGCGAGCGCGTCGAGCACCCGGAAGCCGGTGCCGTAGACGATCGCGTCGGCGGGGTGCTCGCGGCCGGCGGCGTCCACGAGCGAGTGCGGCCTGATCTCCGTGATCTCGTCGGTGACCAGTTTGACGTCGTCCCTCATCAGGGTCGGGTAGTAGTCGCTGGAGATCAGGATGCGCTTGCAGCCGATGAGGTAGCCGGGGGTGAGCCGGCGGCGCAGGTCGGGGTCGGGGACCTGGGCGTGCAGGTGCTTGAGCGCCAGCTTCTCGTGCGCCTTCATCAGCCGCGGGTCGACGGCGAAGCCGAGCGCGCGCGACTCCAGGGCCCAGTAGAGGGCGGTGCGCAGCGCCCTCGCCGCACCGGGCAGGCGCAGGGCGTCGCGGGCCCGGGGCGGGATGGCGAAATCGGGTTTGGGGTGCAGCCACGGGGCCGTGCGCTGGAAGACGGTGAGCTCGCGGGTGACGGGGGCGAGCCGGGGGACGAACTGTACGGCGGAGGCGCCGGTGCCGATGACGGCGACCCGCTTGCCGGTCAGGTCGACGGAGTGGTCCCAGGCGGCGGAGTGCATGGCTGGACCGACAAACGACTCGCGTCCCGAAATTTCGGGATATTTGGGGATGTGCAGGGCGCCGATCGCGGAGATCACGGCGTTCGCGCGCAGCGTGCCGCCGTCGTCGGTGGTGACCGTCCAGTCGCGGCGGGCGTCGTCGTACTCGAGGGCGGTGACGTGCCTGCCGTACCGGATGTGCGGGGTCACGCCGTGCCTGCCCGCGCATGACCGCAGATAGTCGTGGATCTCCTGCCGCGGCGCGAACATCCGCGACCAGCCGGGATTGAGGTCGAACGAGTACGAGTACATGTGTGACGGCACGTCGCACGCGCATCCGGGATAGATGTTGTCGCGCCAGGTGCCGCCCAGGTCGCCGGCCTTCTCCAGGATGACGAAGTCGTGATGGCCGGCGGCCTTGAGCTTGATGGCCATGCAGACGCCGGCGAGCCCGGCGCCGATGATCACGATCCCAGCCATCGGACCTCCACGGCACTATTGGACAGTAGATCTAATGTATGGACGGGCGTCGATCGGGTCCAGAGTGAAACAGGCCACAGGAACGACGAGAACCCGCCACGGCCTCCGCGGCGGGTCGTCCTGGTCGGATGCCTACTGGAGCAGGAGGAAGGCGACGACGCCGACGATCACGACCGCGACGACGACGACGGCAACGATGGGGACGATGGGGGACTTCTTCGGCGGGGTCGCGGCTTCCTGCTCACGTCGCTGTGCGAACGCGCGGAACTGCTGGGTGTTGCCCGCCGGGTCGATATGCTGGTCAGACATGAGCAGCAGCCTAGCGTGAGCGTCTGTGTCATTTGCGGCGTTTGGCGGGATCTGCGGTGGGTGATGCACGCCCTGCTCAGGAGTGGCCTGATGAGAGGACCACCCCACCCGGCGGATAGTTTTGAACCATGCTGAGGACCCTGCTCTCCCCACGCTTGCTGGGGCTACACGTGCTGACCGTCGGGGTCCTTATCGCGTTCATCCTGCTCGGCCGCTGGCAGCTCGGCGTCTTCCACGACTCGGGCAGGCCGCGCGCCTCCACCGACCCCGCGCCCGTCGCGGTCACCACGCTCGCCCAGGTTAGCTCTCAGCTCGGCGGCGAGGCCGTCAGCCGCAGGGTCACGGCGGAGGGCGTCTATGACGCGGGCCGCCAGCTCCTGGTGGCCGACCGGCGGCCCGACGTCGACGCCCCCGGGGGCAACGTCTCCCGCGACCACGGCTACTGGGTGCTCACGCCGCTCCGGCTCGACGACGGCACGCTGATGCCGGTGGTGCGCGGCTGGGCGAAGACCTCGGGCGACCCCGCGGTGGCCGCCGTGCCGGAGGGCAGGGTCGCGGTGTCGGGGCGGCTGCGTCCCCAACAGGGAACCGACAGCGTGCAGCGCCGCGGCGAGGGGCTGCCGGCCGGCCAGGTGCAGACGGTGTCGACGGGCGAGCTGGTCAACCTGTGGACGGGGGAGAAGGTGCGCGCCGGCTATGTCGTGGCGCAACCGCCGTCGGGCTGGCTGGCGCAGGTGAAGGTCGACCCGCCCGTGGTCGGCGGCACGCTGACCTGGCGTAACCTCGCTTACGCCGCGAACTGGTGGATCTTTGCCGGATTCGCCGTTTTCATGTGGTTCCACTTCGTACGCGACGCCGTACGAGCGGATCGGGAACGTGGCAAGTCCCCTGAGATGGCTCTGGAAGGTTAAATCGTGGAATCGGCTCTGAAGCCCTTCCGGGTGCTGGCTTACGTGGTCGGCGTCATGCTGCTGGTGTTGTGCGTCGGCATGGTGCTGCGTTACGGCTTCGGCGAGGAGGCCATGTCGAAGATCATCGCGCCCATCCACGGCGGGCTCTACATGCTCTATCTCGTCGCCGTCATGAATCTGGGCATGAAGGCACGCTGGACGTGGCCGTACATGCTCGGCGTCATGCTGGGCGGCACGGTGCCGTTCCTGTCCTTCTACGTCGAGCGCAGGGTGACCCAGCGGGTGCGGACGGCGCTGACCGCGGCGGAGGCCTGAGGCCTCCGCCGGGCGGCTCAGCGGCCGATGCCGCGCTTGCGCGCCCTCTTGAGGCGCTCGCGCTGCGACGGGTCGAGCATCAGGTAACCGATCACCGGAGCTGCGACCACGCCGAGGACAACCAGCAGGGTGACAAAGCCGGTGCCGAAGATCATCAGGGACAGCAGCACCGCGGCGCCTGCGCCGATGGCGTACTTCTGGACTGGCGACATCCTCAACATCCTCCGAACGCGGAGCGCGCGCCCCGCCTCTTCCACATTGTGCGTCGCCTGTCCAACGAGTGACACCTCCGTCGTTGTTCCGTTCGCGATGTATCGCAATCGTTGCCGAGGTTCCTCAGCTCCGCCGGCTCCTGATCGCGAGGAGCTCGGCGCGGAGTTCGTCAGGTGTCGGACGGTCCTGCGGATGGCCCGACAGCAGCCGTAACAGGACGGGGGCCAGCGCGCCCGCCCTGGCCAGCCGCGCGCCCGGGGCCGGAGGCGCGCCCTCGACCGCGGTGAACAGCGTCGCGCCCAGCGACCACAGGTCGGCCTCCTGGGTCTGGGCGCCCTCGGGAGCGGTGTAGGCGGGCAGCGTACCCGCTCGCAGCAGCGGCAGGAGCCGCGCCCGCCCGCTACTGTCGATCATGACGTTGCCCGGCTGCACCCCGCCGTGGAACTCGCCGATGGCCAGCAGCCGGTCGAGCAGGGCGAGCCCCACCGCGGCGGCGTCCGCGGGCGGCAGCGGGCCCGACGCCGCGATGACCGCGTCCAGCGGGCGGTCCACGGCCAGCCGGTCGAGCGTCTCGCCCACCACGTCCAGCGGCGGCGCCCCCGACGGGTGCAACATCGCCCTGACCAGGGACCTGAGCGGGTCGGCGCCCTCGGCGGGCATCTGGCCCGGCGGGCGGCCCTCGATCGCGAAGTGCAGCGTGGCGGCCAGCGACCACAGGTCGGCGGACGGCAACATGCTGAGGCTGGGAAAGCCGAACCCCGTGAGCACCGCCCGGCCCGTCGTGGTGAGCAGCACGTTGCCGGGATCGACCCGGCCGTGCACGATGCCCGCCTCGTGCGCGGTGGCCAGCGCCGACAGGACACAGACTCCCACCCGCGCGGCCTGCGGGACGGGCAGCGGCCGGCGCGCGCGTACGGCCTGCTCCAGCGAGGCGCCCGAGACGAACTCCATCACCAGCCACGGCGCGCGGTCCTCGATCACGACGTCCAGCACGCGCACGATCGAGGCGTGCCGCAGTGTGGTGGCCCGCCGCGCCTCGTGCAGCGCGGCGTCGCGCAGCTCGGTGGGGACACGCAGCCGCCTGACCGCGACGTCGCGGTGGCGCGCCTCGTCGAAGGCCAGGAGCACGGACCCGGCGCCCAGGGGGTTGAGCAGCCGGTAACGGCCGGCCAGTCTGGTGGTCTCACCCATCTCGACGTGCACGATAGCGCCCGTGCGCACGCGTGGCCATCATGCGGGACCGCCTGCCAGCCAGGCCTCGTGGGCGTCGTGGATCTTGCCCCAGAGCTTCTCCTTCTCCTCCTCGCTCACGTCGTCGAGCGGCAGCGCGAACACGTCGGCCAGGGCCGCGAAATAGTCGCGTGCCGTGTCCAGGACGATCGTGTGCGCGCCCGCCCCCACCCGGCGCAGTTCGAGCCCGCGCAGGATGTCCGCACCGGAGCCGTCGCGCCGCTGGACGACAGCGATTCGCACGAACCCGGACGCCGGAGACGTCGTCAAATGTTCATGCATGCTGACGAAGGCCGACATATCCGTGGGCGCTGGGCCAAAGTCCATACCTACGAACGAACCACTCGGATCGTGGTCGAACCGCCAGCCGGCGGGCGCCACCTCGGAGGGGCGCAGCCCGTAGGTGAAAGGGCCCTGCCGGTAGGAGCCGGCGACCAGCGGGAGCGGCTCGTGCAGGCCGTCGCCCAGCCCGACGTCGACCATCCACTCACCACCCGGATTGCCGTCAGAGGGCAGGCCGCGCGCCGTGAGCACCAGGTGGTTGGCGGTGACGCCGGGCTCGCCGCCCCGCAGCTGCGCGCCGCCGACATGCCGGGTCACGTCGTAGCCGAGCGCCCTGAGCAGCCCGGAGAACGCGCCGTTGAGGTGGTAGCAGTAGCCGCCGCGGCCACGGATGACACGCCCGGCCGACTCGGCGGGATCGACCGTGGTGGGGCGGCCCAGCCAGATCTCCAGGACCTCGTACGCGACCCGTTCGACGTGCGCGACATGCAGTGTCCGCAGGTTCTCGGCGCTGACGGGAGCGCCGAGCAGCCCGGGCAGGCCGAGGCGGCGCAGGTATGCGGCTGTGTTCACTCGCCTAGTCTGCACCGGATATGCACAATTCCAGCAGTGTCGTCTGCACAGGGCGCTTCTAGGCTTCCGTACGTGGCGGAGCAGCGACGCATCCTCGTGGTCGAGGACGATGCGACGATCGCCCTGGCCGTCAGGAACAGGCTGGCGGCCGAGGGGTTCGACGTCAGGGTGGCGGGCGACGGGCAGGACGCGCTCATCCAGTACGGCAGGGCCGAACCCGACCTCGTGATCCTCGACCGGCTGCTACCCGGCCTCGACGGGCTGGAGGTGTGCCGTCGCATGCAGGCGGCCAGGCCGGTGCCCGTGTTCATGCTGACCGCGCTCGGCGACGAGACCGACGTGCTCGTCGGGCTCGGCGTCGGCGCGGACGACTACCTGGCCAAGCCGTTCAGCATGCGCGAGCTGGTCGCCAGGATCCACGCGCTGCTGCGCAGGGTCGAACGGGCCTCCCAGCTCGCCGTCGAGGACACCGTGATCAGGGTGGGCGAGGTCGAGATCGACACCGCGGCCCGCCGGGTGTTCGTACGCGGGGCGGAGGCGCAGCTCACCAGGACGGAGTTCGACCTGCTGCGGCGGCTGGCCGAACGGCCGGGGCAGGTCTTCGAGCGCGACCGGCTGCTGTCCGACGTGTGGGGCTTCTCCGAGGCCGCCGCCACCAGGACGGTCGACAGCCACGTACGGGCGCTGCGCCGCAAACTCGGCTCCGACGTGGTCCGCACCGTCCACGGCGTCGGCTACGCGCTGGTGCGGCAGTGAGGCCGCTCGACTTCCTGGGCCGGATCAAGGTCAAGCTCGGCATCGTGATCGTGCTGGCCGTGGGGACGGCGTTCGTCGTGAACGAGGTCGGCATCGCCTCCGGCCTGGCCGGCGAGGTGCGCATCGCGGTCGCCGTCGTCCTGGCGTTGATCATGGTACAGGTGCTGGCCATGGGCATGACCAAGCCGCTGCGCCAGATGGCCAGCGCCGCCCAGACGATCGCCAAGGGCAGCTACACGCTGCGCGTCAACGCCACCTCGCGCGACGAGGTGGGGGAGCTGGCCAGGGCGTTCAACGCGATGGCCGCCGACCTAGGCGAGGTCGACCGGCAGCGGCGCGAGCTCGTCGCGAACGTCAGCCACGAACTGCGCACACCCATCACCGGGCTCCGCGCCATCCTCGAGAACGTCGTGGACGGCGTCTCCGCGCCCGACCCGGTCACCATGTCGACCGCGCTCGCCCAGACCGAACGCCTCGGACGGCTCGTCGCCCAGCTGCTCGACCTGTCGCGACTCGACTCCGGGGTACGCCTCATCGACCCCGAACCCGTCGAGCTGGCACGGCTCGCCGAGCAGGCGGTCAGGGAGGCGTCGCTGGCCCGCGACGACGTCACCATCAGGTCGGCGGTCCCGGCCAGGCTCGGGGTGCGCGCCGACCCCGACCTGCTCGCCCAGGTCCTGTCCAACCTCCTCGACAACGCCGTACGCCACAGCCCGCCGGGTGGCGTCGTCACCGTCACCGGCGCGGAACACGGCGAGTCGGTACGGCTCGCCGTCGCCGACCCGGGGCCGGGCATCCCGGCGGCGGCGAGGGAACGTGTCTTCGAACGTTTCTCCCGCCTGGACGCGGGACGCACCGCCGACGCCGGGGGCGCGGGGCTGGGTCTGGCCATCGTGAAGGAGATCGTCGAGCTGCACGGGGGTTTCATCCGCATCGACGACTGCCCCGGGTGCCGGATGGTCGTCGAACTACCAGGGAGGACGACGATGGCGGACACGCCATTGCCACACGGACGAAGCACGGGGGACGAACGGCTGCCGTCCGAGGAGACGCGGGCGCCGGGCACTGCCGGTGCCGCGTCGGAGACCGCGACGCCGCCCGGGACCGCCGCCGCACCGGGGTCCGCACCGGGGTCCGCACCGGGGTCCGCGCCGGCAGCGGACGCCGGTTCAGGGCCGGGAGCCGACCTCGTGGAGGGCGCCGTGGTGACGGGGGACGCCGAATGGCCGCAGCCCGTACCGGCGCAGGACGCCCCAGCCGCTTTGGCCGGTGCCGGTGCTGCGGGGAGGGTCGCGTCCGGCAGCGGGGAGGGGCCCGCCGGGGACGCGACATGGGCCATACCGGAGACCGGCCGTGGTGCCGCGGCGGGTGCCGGCATGCCCGGCGGGTCGCCGCCCGCCGGCCCGAGCTATGCCAGGATGCTCGGCGGCGGAATCATCGGGGTGCTGGTCGGGTTCGTGGTCGGGATGGTCGCCGCCATGGTCGCCGGCATCGCCCTGGGCGCCGGGTTCGCCTTGGTCACATTCGCCGTGTGCGTGGGCGGCATGGGCGCCGTGGGGGTGGCCATGGGGGCCGGGTCGGCGCGGCGCGCAG
>NZ_SMJZ01000225.1 GCF_004348345.1 Nonomuraea longispora | reverse complement strand
ATTCCGAACCCGGAAGTTAAGCTTCTCTGCGCCGATGGTACTGCACTCGGGAGGGTGTGGGAGAGTAGGTCGCCGCCGGACAATTTTTTGTAGGGGCTCCACGCTTGAGGCGTGGAGCCCCTTTTTTTGTGTCCGATGAGCGCGGCCTGGGGCGAGGCGCTGAGCGGAGAAGGGGCCCGTGCGTGGTGGCACGGGCCCCTTCGGTGGTTCAGGGAGTCGCTCCTGAGGTTACTTGGGGAGGACCAGGAGAGCGTCGCCGATGCCGCGTTCCGAGCCGTCCGAAGGCCGGTTGACGAGCTTGTTGTCGACCACCATCGACGTCGACCCGCCGCCGTCCAGGTTGATGGCGTGCTTTGCGCCCAGCCAGCGCATGAACTGGGCGGCCTCCACGAAGTTCGCGCCCACGGTGATGCCCGGTTGCCGGCCGTCGATGGTGGCCAGGATGAGGCTGCCGTTCTTCGTGGTGCCGAGGAGCGTGCGCGGGTGACGGCGGAGGATCATGTTCATCGAGTCGTGGCCGTCACGCTTGGCGGTGATCTTGACCTTGCCGTTGCGTACGAGCCCGACGCTGCCCGCGATCACGTTCAGGTCGGGGGTCAGCTTGAGGGCCTTCTTGGTGCGCAGGTCGACGACCTTGGTGGTGATCTTCACCTTCCAGTCCTGCCAGGCGTGCTCGTTGAGCCAGTCGGCGCCCACGCCGTTGCCGTGCAGCACCCGCATGCCCTTGATGATTTTGCCGCCGGAGGTGCGCAGGCCCACGACCTTGCCGTTGGGGTCGATCACGGCGTCCGTGCCGCCGGTGGGCGTCTTGGCGCCGTACTCCTCCGTGTAGAGGACCAGCTCGTCGGTGGCGGCGGCCCGGTTGACACCGTTGATCTCGGCCTTCTCGCCGTCCTGGGAGACCGCGCTCACGGTCGTCGTCAGCTCGGTGATCTTCGCGGATCGGCCTCTGAGCACCACGGCCGACCGGCCGGGGATGGCCTCGCTCAGGAGCTTGCCGTTCACGACGGACGCGCCGACGGGTTCGCCGCGCAGCGCCTTGGCGGTGTGGATGTTGAAGAAACCGCCGTTGACGCCGACCAGTGCCTTGCCGGCCTTGACCATCGACGAGACGGTTTCGCGCTTGGCCACGCTCTTGCCGAGCGAGGCCGCGTACGAGCCGCGGAAGGCCTTCTTGTCGATCATGACGACCTTGACGTTCCAGGGGCCCGTGGTTTTCAGGCCGTCGTCGCCGAGATAGTCGACCTTGACCTTCAGGCCGGCCTTCTTGAGTGTCTTGGCGGTCTTCTCCGCCTTCTTCTTGTCCTTGAAGGACCACAGGCCGACCCGCACCATGTACACGGTCTGCGAGGGGGCGTCGGCGACGCCGGGCCTGATCACCTTCTGCAGGCTGGGGGTCTCTCCGGCGGCCTCCACCTCGACCACCACGGCCTCGGCGGTGCGGAGGGTGCCGTAGTCGCGGCCTGACGGCATCAGCACGGTCACCGTGTAACCGTCGGTCGACGTGCCCGCCTTCACGTCGTACAGGTCGATGCCCTGTGCCACGGTCGTCGTCTTCTTGGTCGCCGCGGGCCGGGTGCCCAGCGGGAACTTGGCCGACGGGAACCTCACCGACGCCTGCTCGGCCGCGACGGACGCGACCGGCAGTGTGGTGAGGGTGAGTGCCGCGGCTATGGCCAGGCCGCCGGCGAGAGTGCGTCGAGACATGAATTCTCCAGAGGGCGGTAAAGGGACCGCACCATCCTGGCGAGATCAAGGTCTCTGAGGCAGGCGAACACGCGAAAGAAGTGCAGAGGTTACGAGATTGACACCACCAGTGGATACAATTCGGATATGACACACAGCGGCATGTGGTGGTGGCCGATAGACGGCCACTGATTACCCCTGTCCGGGCCGTCTCGAGGCGGCCCGTCAACGTGTGGGTTCTCTCCGGGACGGCATTTATCCAAAGGAGAGAGGCCATGAAAGACGTCGTGCTCACGGGTGACCGCCCGACCGGGCCGCTGCACCTGGGCCACTATTTCGGTTCGCTGGCCAATCGCGTCGAACTGCAGGACGTCCATCCCATGTACGTCCTGATCGCCGACTACCAGGTCATCACCGACCGCGACCTGCCCGGCCAGATCCAGCGCAACATCACCGAGCTGCTGCTCGACTATCTGGCGGTCGGACTCGACCCGGCCAAGGTCACGATCTTCCGGCACAGCGCCATCCCCGAGCTGAACCAGTTGATGCTGCCGTTCCTCAGTCTGGTGTCGGTGGCGGAGTTGCAGCGTAACCCCACGGTGAAGGACGAGATCGCGCACAGCTCGCAGCGGGCGGTCAGCGGCCTGATGTTCACCTATCCGGTGCACCAGGCGGCCGACATCCTGTTCTGCAAGGGCACGCTGGTGCCCGTCGGCAGGGACCAACTGCCGCATGTGGAGATGACGCGGCTGGTGGCGCGACGTTTCAACGAACGGTACGGCGAGGTGTTCCCGGTGCCCGAGGCCATGATGGGGGAGCAGCCGCTGCTCAGAGGGCTGGATGGCGGCAAGATGAGCAAGAGCCGTGGCAACGCCATCACATTGTCGGCCACGGAGGACGAGACGGCCGCCCTCATCCGCAAGGCCCGTACCGACACCGATCGGCTGATCACTTTCGACGAGGCGCACCGCCCTGAGGTGGCCAACCTGCTCACGCTCGCCGCCCTCTGCCTGGGCCGCTCGCCGCAGGACCTGGCGGAGGAGATCGGGTACGGCGGTGCCGCCGCGCTCAAACGCCTGGTGACGGAGGCGGTCAACGAGTTCCTGCGCCCCATCAGGAAGCGCAGGAAGGAACACGCCGAGTACGACGTGCGGCAGATCCTGGCGGAGGGCAACGAACGGGCCCGCGAGCGGGCGGTCACCACCCTCGACGAGGTACGGGCTGCGATGGGCTTCTAGGCGCTTGTACGGGGTGCGGAGCTGCGAGCCGGTTGGAGGCCGTGGATCCCAGGCGGCCCCCGCGTAGGTGCGGACCGGCCCCATTCTGTCGGGCGTTTCCGACTAACGGGAAGGCCGCCCCTCGGCATCGCTCGATCAAGCCGATGCACCGCTCCGCCTTATTGCGCTGTGTGGAGATTGGGATCGGTGACGGTCCTTGCCGGTCTCGGGTGAGCTCGGGGCGGCCGGAAACGCGGCGGAAACCCCGCCCTCCAGTGAGGAGGTGGCGGGTCGCCTGCCACGATCTGGCCGGAGTCGAGCTCGTCCGGGGAAAGTTGCACGTCGTTGACGGGCACCGAGAAGGCTCCCGCGGTGGCGAGCATGCGGCCGAGATCGGCCAGGTCGGGCCTGAGCACATCGGACATATCGCCCATTCCAATACATCGGCGTGCTCACCGGTTCTCCCGGCGGAAGGATTCCAGGGCCAGCAGGGCCACGTGGAGCGAGAGGCATGACTCGACGTCGTCGAGGTCGGTGTCCAGGATGCGTTCGAGGCGGCGCAGGCGGTCGTAGAAGGCGGGCCTGGACAGATGGGCCTTCTGCGCGGCGACCGCCTTGTTCCTGCCCGCGTCGAGATAGATGCGCAGGATGCGGGTGAGGTCGCCGCCCCGCTGCGCGTCGTGGGCCAGCAGCGGGCCCAGCTCCCGCTCGGCGAACGTCTGCAGCCGCGCATCGTCGCGCAGCAGGTGCAGCAGGCCGCGCAGGCGCAGGTCGGGCAGGCGGTAGAAGGCCCGGCCGTCCGGCTGGCGGACCGCCACGTCGGCGACCTGCTCGGCTTCGAGGAAGCTGCGGCGTACGTCCCGGATCGACTCCACCAGCGAGCCGGCCGCCAGCACGAACGTCGAGCCGGGCCGCCACAACGCGCGCAGCCGGTCGGCCAGCGCGGTCAGCGCCGGCTCGACCTGGGCGCGCGGCGGCAGCGGCATCAGGACCCCGACGCGCGCCTGGTCGAGTGCTCCCACCAGGGCGGGCAGGCGGGCGTCGCGGCACGCGGCGGCGGTCGCCTCGGCCAGCTCGCCGAGCTGCGCCTGGCCGTCCAGCGCCTGGTCCACCGGGTCGGTCGGCCTGATGACCACACTGACCAGCTTGCGCCCGGTGAGGGGCACGCCGACCGCACGGGCGCGGGCGGCGGCCTCCTCGGGATCGGAGTAGGCGTGGGTGAGAATGCCGGTGATGATCGTGCCGTGGGCCTGGCGTTCGAGCGACTCCTGGTGGCGTTCGAGCAGGCGGCCCAGGGCGAGCGTGGTGGCGGCGCGCTCGGCCAGCACCATGTCGCGCGGGCTCGGCGAGGAGCCGCAGATGAGGATCAGCCGCCCCCAGTCCTGGCCGCGTGCGCCTACCGTGGTGACCAGCCAGCCGGACGCGGCGTCGTACGCGGTGCGTTCGGCCGGGGCCACCGCCCTGGACCTGCTCTCCCACCCGGCCAGCAGGGCGCCCGCGTCACGGCCCGCGGACTCGCAGGCCAGCACCTGGTGGGCCAGGTTCTCCAGCAGCACGGGCCGGGCGGACAGCCTCGCCACCTGCGCCAGCACCTCGGCGGGCGAGGCGCCTTCGACCGACAGCTCGGTGAAGACCTCGTGGAGTTGCTCGGAGGCCCGAAGTTCCTCCAACTGGATGTCGATGATCCGGGCGTGCACGGACTCGGTGATCTGCACGAACGGCGTCTCGCGGGTCAGCACGATGACCGGCAGGCCGTGCTCCTCGGCGGCCTTGACCACGGCGCGCGGCAGCTCGCGGACGAACTTGCGGCCCAGCTCCACGATCAGCCCCGAGGCCCCCACACTGGAAAGCTCGCCGATGTAGTCGGCGAGCTTCTCCGGGTCGTCGGGGAGCGCGACGCCTGTGGTGAGCACGAGTTCCCCGCCGCGCAGGAGCTGTGCGATGTCGGCGATCTCGCCGACGTGCACCCACCGCACCTTGGTGTCGAGCCGATCGGCGCCCGCGACCACGCGCGGGTTGCCCCGGCGCACGGTCTCCAAGGCGAGGACGTCGGCGATGGTGGGCAGCACGGGGCAGAGCCTAGCTGATCAGCCTGTAAGAACGGGTAAAGGGGGATTTACGCCGTGTTCCCTTCTCATGACGTCAGATCCTCCTCGCGGAACTCGCCGCGGGGCTCGCGTACGCGCAGCTCAACCCGACGGATCTTGCCGGAGATGGTCTTCGGCAGCTCGTCGAACTCCAGCCGTCGCACCCGCTGGAACGGCGCCAGCTCCCTGCGGCAATGCTCGAAGATCGCCCGCGCGGTCGTCTCGTCCGGCTCGAAGCCCGGTGCCAGCGTCACATAGGCCTTCGGTACGGCGAGCCGAACCGGATCGGGCGCGGGGACCACGGCGGCCTCCGCCACGGCGGCGTGCTCCAGCAGCACGCTCTCCAGCTCGAACGGCGAGATGCGGTAGTCGGAGGCCTTGAAGACGTCGTCGGTCCTGCCGACGTAGGTGATGTAGCCGTCCTGGTCGCGGGTGGCGACGTCGCCGGTGTGGTAGAAGCCGTCGCGCATAGCTTCACTAGATCCACCGACATATCCGGACATGAGGCCCAGGGGGCGGCGCTCGTCCAGCGGCAGGCAGATCTCGCCGTCGTCCCCCTGCTCGCCCGAGACCGGATCGACGAGCACCACGTCGTACCCCGGCAGCGGCCGCCCCATCGAGCCCGGCCTGACCGGGTCGTCCGGCGCGTTGCCGATCTGCGCGGTGGTCTCGGTCTGCCCGTAGCCGTCCCTGATCGTCAGGCCCCACGCCTTGGCCACCTGGTCGATGATCTCCGGGTTGAGCGGCTCGCCCGCGGCCACGGCCGTGCGCAGCGGCAGCCGCCAGGCCGCGAGGTCCTCCTGGATGAGCATCCGCCACACGGTCGGGGGCGCGCAGAACGTGGTGACCTGCTCGTCGCGGAGCACCTCCAGCAGGGCGCGGGCGGAGAAGCGCTGGTAGTCGTGGATCAGCACGGTCGCGCCGGCGTTCCAGGGGGCGAACACGTTGCTCCACGCGTGTTTGGCCCATCCCGGGGACGACACGTTGAGGTGCACGTCGCCCGGCCGCAGGCCGATCCAGTACATCGTCGACAGGTGCCCCGCGGGATAGGAGGCGTGCGTGTGCTCGACCAGCTTGGGCTGCGAGGTCGTGCCGGAGGTGAAGTAGAGCAGAAGCGTGTCCTGGGCCCGGGTGGGACCGTCGGGAGAGTAGCGCTCGGGCGCTTCGTACGCCTCGTGGTAGGACAGCCAGGTGTAGGCGTCACCGACGGCGATCTTCGTGTAGTCGCCGCCCGTGAACTTGCCCGCGTCGGCGGCGTTGGCGATCACGTGGGCAACGCCGCCGCGCTCGATGCGCTCCGTGATGTCCTTCGCGGTCAGCAGCGTGGTGGCGGGGATGATGACCGCGCCCAGCTTCATCGCGGCCAGCAGCGACTCCCACAACTCGGCCTGGTTGCCCAGCATGAGCAGGATGCGGTCGCCCCGGCGCACGCCCTGCCGGTGCAGCCAGTTGGCGACCTGGTTGGAGCGGGCCGACAACTCGGCGAAGGTGTAGCGGGCGCTGCTCTCGCCCACGATCTTCAGTGCGACGGCGCCGGGTGTCTCGGCGGCCAGCACCCCGTCGAACCAGTCGAGTGCCCAGTTGAACTCCGACGGCTCCGGCCAGCGGAAGTCGCGTCGCGCGGTGACGGGGTCGGCGCCGAGCAGGAAGTCACGGGCGGCACGGAAATCGCTCATGTCTCGGATCCTGCTACGTCGCCAGCCGCCGCTCAAGGCCGTCCAGCAGCGACACGAGCCCGAAGTCGAAACACATCTCCCGGATCGCCTGCGGGTCGTCGTAGGTGTCCATGTCGATGCGCTCCAGCATGTCGGGATGGCCGGCTGCGGCCCTGGTGACCACGGCGCGCATCTCGTCGGCGTCGTACCGGTCGCCCATCGCGGTGTTCCAGGCGATCTCGCGGATCGTCATGCCGAAGACGTAGGCGGTGAGCGTGGAGATGGCGAAGTCGATGTCCATCCCCGTGAACCGGCCGCCTTGATCATCTGTTGGCGCAGTATCTGCAGTTCGTGCTGGGTTACGGCGAGTTGCAGGCCGGGCTCGCCATGCTGCCGCAGGCCGGCGCCGCGGTGCTGTTCAACGGGATCGGCGCGGGGCTGGGGAAGAAGGTGAGCAACCGTACGCTGATCTCGGGCGGGCTGTCCGTCATGGCCGCCGGTTTCGTGATCATGGCGGCCACTACCGGCTACCCGTCGTTGTTGTGCGCGCTCGTGCTGATGGGCGCGGGCGGAGGGCTGGCCGGACCGTCGGCGTACGCGTCGCTGATGGGGGCGATCCCGCTGGAGCACGCCGGTGTGTCGAGCTTGCGGACACGCTCGTCGCTCGTAAGGGGTCGTTACATTGTGTAACCCGATTTTCCGCTAACCCGACACTCTGGAGATAGGAGGATGCGGACGAAAAAGGAATACTCGGGAGCATGTCGGAGCTTCTCGCGCGCCATCGGGCAGTGATGCCCGCCTGGCTGGCACTCAACTACACCGAGCCCATCGAGATCGTCAGCGGCAAGGGCAACCGCGTCACCGACGGCGAGGGCAAGAGCTATCTCGACTTCTTCGCCGGCATCCTGACCAACATGATCGGGTACGACGTGCCCGAAGTGCGTGAGGCCGTCGAACGCCAGCTCGCCACGGGCGTGGTGCACACGAGCACCGCCTACCTGCTGCGCGGCCAGGTCGAGCTCGCCGAGAAGATCGCGCGGCTGTCCGGCATCCCCGACGCCAAGGTCTTCTTCACCAACTCCGGCACCGAGGCCAACGAGACCGCCCTGCTGCTGGCCACGTACGCGCGGAAGAGCGACCAGGTGTTCGCCATGCGGCAGAGCTACCACGGGCGCAGCTTCGGGGCGATCAGCGTCACCGCCAACCGGGCGTGGAAGAACAACTCGCTGTCCCCGCTCAACGTGCACTTCCTGCACGGCACCGACCGGCACCTCACCCAGTTCGCGGGCCTGTCGGACGCCGACTACGTCAAGGCGTGCGTCGACGACCTGCGCCACGTGCTGGCCACCTCCGTCTCCAACGACGTGGCCGCGCTCATCGCCGAGCCGATCCAGGGCGTGGGCGGGTTCACGATGGCTCCCGACGGGCTGTTCGCCGCGTACAAGGAGGTGCTCGACGAGCAGGGCATCCTGTTCATCTCCGACGAGGTGCAGACCGGGTGGGGCCGCACCGGCAGCGCGTTCTTCGGCATTCAGAACCACGGCGTCACGCCCGACATGCTCACGTTCGCCAAGGGGCTGGGCAACGGCTTCGCCGTCGGCGGCGTCGTCGCGCGCGGTGACCTGATGGACGCCCCGCACGCGGTGGGCCTGTCGACGTTCGGCGGTAACCCCATCTCCATGGCCGCCGCCAACGCCACCCTCGACTTCGTGCTCGACCACGACCTGCAGGCCAACGCGGCTCGTACCGGCGCCATCATCATCAACGGGCTCAAGGAGGCGGCCGAGCGGCTGCCCGTGGTCAAGGAGGTGCGGGGCAAGGGGCTGATGTTCGCCGTCGAGCTGGAAGGCCCCGCGCAGGCGTCCCGCTTCATGGAGGAGACCAAGAAGGCCGGCCTGCTGGCGGGCAAGGGCGGCCTGTACGGCAACGCCATCCGCATGGCGCCGCCCCTCACCCTCACGGTGGACGAGGCCGTCGAGGGGCTCGGCATCATCGTCACCGCACTGGAAACCATCAACGCAGAGGCAGCAACTCAGTGAAGTCGGTCAAGCACTGGATCAACGGGGCGCTCGCGGACGGCGACGACCGTACCGCCGAGCTCTTCAATCCCGCCACCGGCGAGGTCAGCGGGCACGTGGCGCTGGCGTCGGCGGCCGACGTGGACGCGGCCGTGGCCGCCGCGGCGGCGGCCTTCCCCGCCTGGCGGGACGCCTCTCTGATGAAGCGGTCGCAGGTGCTGTTCCGCTTCCGCGAGCTGATGTACGCCCACCGCGACAAGCTGGCGGCGCTGATCTCGTCCGAGCATGGCAAGGTGCACTCCGACGCGCTCGGCGAGGTGTCGAGGGGCCTGGAGGTCGTGGAGTTCGCCTGCGGCATCCCGCACCTGCTCAAGGGCGGCTTCTCCGAAGGCGTCTCGACGCGGGTCGACTCCTACTCCATCCGCCAGCCGCTGGGCGTGGTGGCCGGGATCACGCCGTTCAACTTCCCCGCCATGGTGCCGATGTGGATGTATCCGATCGCGATGGCGTGCGGGAACACGTTCGTGCTCAAGCCGTCGGAGAAGGACCCGTCGGCCTCGCTGCTGATGGCCCGGCTCTGGCAGGAAGCAGGGCTGCCCGACGGCGTGTTCAACGTCGTGCAGGGCGACAAGGCCGCCGTCGACCGGCTGCTCGAACACCCGGACGTGCGCGGCGTCTCGTTCGTCGGCTCCACCCCGATCGCCCGCCACGTCTACGAGACCGGAACCGCGCACGGCAAGCGGGTGCAGGCCCTCGGCGGCGCCAAGAACCACATGCTCGTGCTCCCCGACGCGGACCTCGACCTGGTGGCCGACTCGGCGGTGTCGGCCGGGTTCGGCTCGGCGGGCGAACGCTGCATGGCGATCTCGGTCGTGCTGGCCGTCGACCCCATCGGCGACGAGCTCGTGCAGAAGATCGTCGAACGGGTGGGCCGGCTGGTGATCGGCCCTGGCGACGACCCGAAGGCGCAGATGGGGCCGCTGGTCACCGGAATCCACCGCGACAAGGTCGCGTCCTACCTCGACCTGGGGGTCGAGGAGGGCGCCAAGCTGGTCGTGGACGGCCGCGAGACGGCGGTGCTCGGCGGGGGCAAGGCCGCCGAGACACCCGGCTTCTGGCTCGGGCCGACCGTGCTCGACCACGTCCCCCCGGGCTCGCGTACGCACACCGACGAGATCTTCGGGCCGGTGTTGTCGATCGTGCGCGTCGGCTCGTACGAGGAGGGCCTGGAGCTGATCAACGGCGGCGAGTACGGCAACGGCACGGCGATCTTCACCAACGACGGCGGCGCCGCCCGGCGGTTCCAGAACGAGGTCGAGGTGGGCATGATCGGCGTCAACGTGCCCATCCCGGTGCCGATGGCCTTCTACAGCTTCGGCGGCTGGAAGGCCTCGCTGTTCGGCGACACCCACGTGCACGGCACCGAGGGCGTGCACTTCTACACCCGCGGCAAGGTCGTCACGTCCCGCTGGCTCGACCCCTCGCACGGTGGCGTGAACCTCGGCTTCCCCACGAACGGGTAACCCGCGATTACGGACGGGAGAGATGCGCGTCCCTCCCGTCCCGCTCCCCGGTAAGCTCCCAGCAGAGGGACAAGGGGGGACATCGTGGATCGTCGTCGTACTTATGCCTTGGCGATCGCCGCATCAGCGCTGGTCGTCGGCATGGGAGCGGCGCGGCCCACACCGCCGAGCCCTTCTCCGAGCCCTTCTCCGAGCGCTTCCCCGAGTCCCTCTCAGAGTCCGACGGCGACGCAGAGTGACGGCACCCTGCAGATCCTCACCTACCGCGGCTACGCCGAGTACGGCGGCACCAGCCCCAAGGTCAACTGGACGGGCGCGTTCGAGAAGGAGACCGGCTGCCGGATCGCCAAGCTCGACAGCGTGCAAACCGCCGAGGAAATGGCCGACAAGGTCGACGACCGGCCCTACGACGTGATCTCCGCCGGGCCCGTGCTGGCGGCCGACCTGGTCGCGAATAAGCAGGTGCAGGCCATCGACCCGGCCAAAATCGCCGGCTACGACGACATCGACGAGCGTTTCCGTGACATGTCCACCGTCTCGGGCAAGGTCTACGGCGTGCCCTACCTGTGGGGCTACCACGAGTTCATCTACGACGCCGGCCGGGTCGAGGGCGCGGACCTGCGTGAGGTGTTCGCCTCAGAGCGGGTCGCGCTCAGGGACACCCCGCTGACGATAGCCGACGCGGCCATGGCCGGCGGCTCGGACGAGCCGTACGAGCTGACGACCAAGCAGCTCGACCAGACGGTGGCGCTCCTGGAAGGCAGCAGGGACCGCGTCTATTGGCGCAACCCGATCGACCTGGTCAAGGGGTTCGCCACCGGGTCGCTCGACTATGCCCAGGCGACCCCGTACCACAAGATGTTGCTGCAGAAGGCGGGGAAGCCGATCAAGGCCGTCAGCACCCGCCGGACCACCGGGTGGGTCGACTCGTGGATGCTCGGCGCGAACGTGCCCGACACCACCTGCGCCTACCGGTGGCTCAACTGGGTGACCGCGGCCGACGCGCAGCGCGACGCGGCCGCGTGGGTGGGGTTGGCTCCGGCCAACGACAAGGCGTGCAAGGGGCGGGCCAGGCAGATGTGCGAGGCCTACGGCGCAGGCGAGGACAAGAAGCTCGACCACGTGGTCTTCGCGGTACGGCCGCCCGCTTGCGGGGAATGTAGTGACTATGACGCCTGGACCGAGCGGTGGCGGGAACTCGCCGAGTGAACGGGGGCGCCGATCCTGACGTGATGTGCCGCGGGCGCGCCCCCTCCTCCCGCTGGGCGTGACCTGCAGAGACGCCCTGGGCCTTCCCCCCCTGCCCCGGGGCGTCTCGCTGTCCTGCGGCACGGGGACGGGGCGTGGTGTTTCAGCCGGACCTGTTCAGCGTGACGGGAAGGCGACGACGGTCGCGGCGGGAGAGGGCAGGAGCGCTTCGGCGCAGTCGGCGCAGGCCAGGACCGGCGCGTCGTCGGGCAGCCGGCCGACCCGCTTGCGTGGTCGTGGCCAGCGTTTGTGGCAGACGACACAGGCGTCGCCGTCACGCTGAGCCCAGGTCAGCCCTTCAGGGTCGAACGTCACCATGCTCCGCGTCGCCGTCTTGGTGGAACTCCAGTTCATCACGCTTCCCGCAGCCATTGCCCATCCGTATACCGGAACCGTTATAACCCTGACCGTGGCTGTGATCGTCTAGCAGAGCGTCAAGTCAGGGTGAATTCTCTACCCAGCTGACGGCAGTTACACCAACAAAGTCGGGCATCCAGCGCAAGCCGGGTGCCCGATTCGGATGGGTTTGTTCTAGAGTTCGGCGATCGCCTTCTCCAGGATGCCGAGCCCTTCATCGAGCAGATGGTCCGGAATGACCAGCGGCGGCAGGAAGCGCAGCACGTTGCCGTACGTGCCCGCCGTGAGCACCAGCAGGCCCTCCGCGTGGCAGCGCCGGACGATCTCCTGGACGGCGGCCGGGTTCGGCACCTTGGTGCCCGGCTCGACCAGCTCGATGGCGATCATCGCGCCTCGGCCGCGCACGTCGCCGATCACGTCGAAGCGCTCCTGCAACGCCCTCAGCCGGGGCAGCATGGTGTCGCCGATGTGGCGGGCCCTGGCGACCAGGTCCTCCTCCTCGATGGTCTCCATCACGCCCAGCGCGGCCTCGCAGGCGAGGGGGTTGCCGCCGTACGTGCCGCCGAGGCCGCCCGCGTGCACCTTGTCCATGATCTCCGCGCGCCCGGTCACGCCCGCCAGTGGCAGGCCGCCCGCGATGCCCTTCGCGGTGGTGATGATGTCGGGCACGATGCCCTCGTCCTCACAGGCGAACATCGTGCCGGTGCGCGCGAACCCCGTCTGGACCTCGTCGGCCACGAACACGATCCCGTTGGTCCTGCAGAACTCCGCGACGCGTGGCAGAAAACCCCTCGCGGGCACGACGAACCCGCCCTCGCCGGCGATCGGCTCGATCACCACGGCGGCCACGTTGTCCGCCCCCACCTGCTTGGTGATCATGTCGATGGCCTGTTCGGCGGCCTCCTCGGCGCAGTTCTCCGGCCCGGACGGCCAGCGGAACGGGTACGCGAGCGGCACGCGGTAGACCTCGGGCGCGAAGGGGCCGAACTTCTCCTTGTACGGCATGTTCTTGGCCGTGAGCGTCATCGTGAGCAGCGTGCGGCCGTGGTAGCCGTGGTCGAACACCACGACGGCCGGCCTGCCGGTGGCGTGGCGGGCGATCTTGACGGCGTTCTCCACGGCCTCGGCCCCCGTGCTCACCAGCACGGTGCGCTTGTCGTGGTCGCCGGGGGTCAGCTCGTTCAGCTTCTCGCACACCCGCACGTACGACTCGTACGGGGTGACCATGAAACAGGTGTGGGTGAAGTCGGCGACCTGCCGCCGGACACGTTCGACGACCTTGGGTGCGGCGTTGCCCACGCTGGTCACGGCGATGCCGGAGCCGAAGTCGATCAGCGAGTTCCCGTCGGCGTCCTGGAGCACCCCGCCGCCCGCGCGGGTGACGAAGACCGGCAGGGCGGTGCCGATGCCGGGTGGGACGGCGGCCTGCTTGCGGGCCAGCAACTCCCGCGACTTGGGGCCTGGGATCGCGGTCACGACGCGTCGTTCCTGGGGAATGCTCATGGCCCCGACGCTACGGCGGCCTCTCACCTGCGCCGATATACCGATATGTCAAACTGAAGGCGGTCGTATTCGCCAGAATGGACAAAATCCTCATGCCGCCTTCCCTGCGGACGGTGGCGCGTCGCATGCGCCTCCGCCCACTCGCCGGCACCTCCGCCCGCCCGCTGTCTGATCGTGCGCTGTCTGATCGTGCGCCGTCCGAGGGGTCGCGTCGGTCCGGGGCGGGCGGCCGGGGCGGCGCTGGGGTTCTGGACGTGCCGGTGCGGTGGGTGGCGGTGAGCGAGCTCGCGGACCCGACCCCGTACTTGGAGGGTGGGGAGCTGCTGCTCACGACGGGGATGCGGATGGCTGGGGACCTGTCGGGATATGTCGCTCGACTGGTGGCTCGCGGCGTGTCCGGCCTCGGCTTCGGCGTGGGGGTCTCGCACGAGAAGGTTCCCGCGGCCCTGGTCGCCGCCGCAGAAGAGCACGGGCTGCCCCTGTTCGAAGTGCCGCGCGAGACGCCGTTCATCGCCATCGGCAAGGCCGTCAGCGAACTCCTGGCCGCCGAGCAGTACGAGGAGATCACCCGTGCCTTCGACGCCCAGGGACGGTTGACGCGGGCCGCGCTGCGACCGGAGGGCATGTACGCGGTCATCGACCGGCTCGCCAAGGAGGTCGGCGGCTGGGCCGCGCTGCTGGACGAGTCGGGCGAGGTACGTCACGCGACGCGCGGCGCAAGGACTGGCACGGTGACGGCCGAACTAGCCCGCCTCCGTGGCAGCCACCGTGGCAGCCACCGTGGCAGCCACCGTGGCAGTCACCGTGGCAGTCACCGTGGCGCCCCTCCCAATGACC
>NZ_SMJZ01000224.1 GCF_004348345.1 Nonomuraea longispora | reverse complement strand
GGCCGGGGGCGGGCGGGTCAGGGCACAGACGGGACCACAGGCGTTCGGCGATCGACTCGCCCTGGGGCTCACCGAGCTGCGGCATGGCGTCGACCAGGCCGGCGATCAGGCGGCGGCCCGTGCCGGTCACCGAGGCGGGGTCGAGCTGGTGGCGGAGGGGGTCGGACGCGCCGAGCACGGTGGCGATCACCTGGAGGCGGTCGAGCGGCAGCAGGTCCTCCGGCAGCCCGCGCTGGGCGGCGACGGCAGCCCGCAGCGCCTCTGGCTCGCACCTCCACACCTCGGCGGAGGCGCCGCGCCGGGGCTGCCAGAGTGCGGGGTCGGCGGTCCAGAGCCACATGGCGACCGTCTCGAAGTAGCTCGTCCCGGCGAGCTCGATCGCGTCGCGTCCCCGGTAGTAGGGCCTGTCTGCGCCGAGCGCGGTGACGGACGACTCGATGACGAGCTCCGGCTGCCGGTTGCGGGGACGGCCGCGGCGGGCGAGGCGTTCGACCTCCTCGGCGGAGAAGAGGCTGCGCCGGCCGTCGTCGCCGTGCCGCCGCCGCAGCACTCCCCTGCTCACGTACGCGTACAGCGTGGCGGGCTTGACGCCGAGCCGTTCGGCGGCCGTGGCCGCGTCGATCCACTCCATCGAAGGGGAGCCCTCCCATCATGTTGATGAAAATCAATATTGATACACGTTGAGCAACCATGTCAACGTGAGGGCATGCCCAAGGTTCATTTCCTCGATGTCACCAACCGGGACGGCGTGCAGACCGCGCGCACCGGCCTGTCCAAGTTCGGCAAGACCATGGTCAACTTCTATCTGGGCAGGCTCGGCGTGGCCCAGTCCGAGATCGGCTTCCCGTTCCTCTTCCACGAGGTCCCGTACGTCAAGGCCCAGGTGGCGCTGGGCGCGGCGGGGGCGTTCGGCGGGCTGCGGCTGTCCGGCTGGTGCCGGGGCGTGCCGCAGGACGTGGAGAAGGCGGCGCCTCTCGGGCTGAAGCACTACAACCTGTCCATCTCGACGTCCGACTACATGATCCAGAACAAGTTCCGGGGCCGCCTGGACAGGGAGGCGATCATCAGGGAGATGACGGCCGCGGTCCGCGCGGCCAAGGACGCGGGCGCGCTGACCGTGGGGGTGAACGCCGAGGACGGCTCGCGTACGGACGACGCCTTCCTGCTGGAGTTCGCCCTGGCGGCCAAGGAGGCGGGCGCCGGCCGGGTGCGCTACTGCGACACGATCGGCGGCGACACGCCGGGCCGGATCCGCGAGCGCTTCGCCAAACTGGCTGCGGCGACCGCGATGCCGGTCGAGACCCACTGCCACAACGACCTCGGCATGGCCGTGGCCAACTCCGTCTCGGGCGCTCTGGGCGACCTGGACGCGGGGCAGGACGCGTGGATCAACACGTGCGTGAACGGCATCGGCGAGCGCTCGGGGAACGCCGACCTGCTCGCCACCGCCCTCGCCTTCGAGCACGGTTTCGGGCTCGACGCCGAGATCGGCGACCCGCTCGACCTGTCGTGGGCCCGCAGGTTCGGGTTGTGGGCGAGTTACGCGCTGGGGCAGCCGCTGCCGTACAACCAGGTCGGGGTGGGGCGCAACGCGTTCGCGCACGAGTCGGGCATCCACGCCGACGGCGCGCTGAAGGACCACGGCACGTACGAGCTGTACGACGAGGCGACGCTGGGACCGTTCCCCGAGGACCGGCACGCGCGGAACGGGCGGGTGGTGCTCACCGGCGAGTACGGCGGCAAGGCCGGGTTCGGGCACGTCATGGACGCGCTGGGGATCGCGACGCCCGACGAAGGGCTGGCCTTCCGGTTGGTGCAGCTCTGCAACGCGATGACGGGCAGGCCGCTCACGGACGACGAGCTGCGCCTGATCGGGGCGTACCCGAGGGAGTTGTCGCTGTTGTTCCCGGGTTACGAGAGCGCCTGAGCGTTCCGGCCGCGCTTACTCCCCTGCGGGTCGTCCAGAAGGAGTCGGTCCCAGGGAGTCAGCGCGGCCGTGGGCGCCACGGCTCTGTTCGACCGCCGTGTTGATGAGCACCACATTACCTGGCCGGTTGCCACGAACAGGTGGTTTTACAGGGATTCGTCGCCCGTCTCGGGCAGGGCGAGCAGGCAGAGCAGGCTCAGCAGCGCCATCGCCGACACGTACCCGCCCACCGCCATCGCTCCCATGCCGCCGGCCTGCATGCCGGTGGCGACCAGCGGCGGCACCGCGCCCCCGAGCACCCCGCCGAGGCTGTAGGCGACCGACGCGCCGCTGTAGCGGTATTCCGTCCTGAACAACTCCGGCAGGTACGCCCCCATCGGCCCGAAGACCAGCCCCATCAGCGCCAGTGCCCCGGCCAGCGCCACCCCGGCGAGCACGACGGACCTCGTCTCCATCAGCGGGAACATCACCAGCCCCCACACGATGGCCACGCCGGTGCCCGTGATCAGGGTGCGCCGCCGGCCCAGCCGGTCGGAGACCATCGCCGAGACCACGGTGCCCGCGGCCATGAACAGGACGCCGATCATGGTGAGCGCGAGCATCGTGGTCTTCGGGATCTCCAGCGTGTTGGTGCCGTACGCCAGGCAGTAGGTGGTGGCGGTGTAGAAGAGCGTGTACGCGATCGTCATGGCGCCGGCGCCGAGCAGGACGCGCCGCCACTGGTGCCGCATGAGCCCGGCGAACGGCACCCTGGCGATGCGCCGCTGGTCCATGGCCTGCTGGAAGACGGGCGTCTCGGAGATCTTCAGCCGTACGTACAGGCCGACGATCACCAGCAGCAGGCTCGCCACGAACGGCAGTCGCCACCCCCAGCTCCCGAACGCGTCGTCGCTCAGCGTCTCGCCCAGCACGAGGAACAGCCCGTTGGCCACGATGAACCCGACGGACGGTCCGAGCTGCGGGAACATCGCGTAGAGTCCGCGCTTGCCGGGCGGCGCGTGCTCGGTGGCCAGCAGCGCCGCGCCGCCCCACTCGCCGCCGAGGCCGATGCCCTGCGTGAACCGCAGCAGCACCAGCAGCACGGGCGCCATGACGCCGATCGCGGCGTAGCCGGGCAGCAGCCCGATCGCCACCGTCGACAGCCCCATCACGAGCAGCGACACGACGAGCATGGACTTGCGGCCGATCCGGTCGCCCCAGTGCCCGAACAGCGCCGAGCCGAGCGGGCGCGAGATGAAGGCCACGGCGAACGTCGAGAACGCCGCCAGGCTGCCCGCCACCGGGTCGAGGTCGGGGAAGAAGGCGGTGTTCAGCACCAGGGCGGCGGCGGTGCCGTAGATGTAGAAGTCGTAGAACTCGATCGCGGTGCCGATGAGGCTGGCGGCCGCGACCCTGGACCTGCTGGGGGCCGCCGTCTGGGGGGTTGTCGTCATACGGGTCTCACCATGCGGACTAGCGTCTTGTGAAGCGATACGCGAACGCTATCACCTGGCCCTATGTCACATCAGATAGGTTCGTAGCCGACCTGTAGGGAAAGGAGCCGGCTTGGCCATCGATCTGGTCATCTTCGACTGTGACGGGGTGCTCGTGGACAGCGAGCCCATCTCCACGCGCGTGGGCACCGCCGCGTTGCGGCGCCTGGGCTGGACGATCGACGAGGCGGAGTACGCCGAGCGTTTCGTGGGCTGCACCAACGAATACTGGGCCGAGCAGGTCGGCGAGACGCCGCCCGGCTGGCGCGAGCGGCTCAACGCGGAGCACCAGGCCGCGATCATGGCGGAGCTACGGGCCATCGAGGGCATCGAGGCGGCGATCGACCAGCTCACGGTGCCGACCTGCGTGGCCTCCAACGGCCGGCACGCCACCATCCGCCGCAGCCTGGAGCTCACGGGGCTGGGCAAGCGGTTCGACGGGCGGGTGTTCAGCGCCGAGGACGTCGCCAGGGGCAAGCCGGCGCCCGACCTGTTCCTGCACGCGGCGCGCACGATGGGGGTGCCGCCGGAGCGGTGCGTGGTGGTGGAGGACAGCCCGTTCGGGGTGACCGCGGCGATGAGCGCGGGCATGCGCTGCCTGGCCTACGCCGGCGGCTTCACCCCCGCCGACCGTCTCGCCGGCCTCGGCGCCACCCTCTTCCATGACCCGGCCGCCCTGCCGCGGCTGATCGCCTCGCTCGGCTGAGGAAAGCGTCACAGGGGTTCCAGCCCGGCGTGGCCGGTTCCACGAGCTCGCCCGGACCTGACCACACGGGCGGGCCGGTGCGCGAGGTCGTCACCGGCCGCGACCGGCGGGTTCAGGCGCGGAGCTTGACCACGTACCTGTAGCGGTCTCCGCGGGCGGCCGATCGGGTGTATTCGACGGGCCTGCCGGCGCGGTCGTAGGTCCACCGCCTGATGACGATGAGCGGGCTGCCGACCGGGACGTCGAGGACGCGGGCCTCGCGTTCGTCGGCGGCCTCGGCGTGGATGCTCTCCGTGGCCTCGGAGACCTTGATGTCGAGGTCTTCCGCGAGGGAGGCGTACAACGACTGGCGCCGGGTGAGGGCCTCCGGGTCGATGCGGGAGCCGATCCGGTCGGGAAGCCATGAGTCGAGGAGCGCGAAGGGCGAGCCCGAGCCCGTCCGCACCCTGCGGACCAGCCAGGCGACCTCGGAGGGGAGAAACCCGAGGATCTCCAGGGGAGGGCTGGGGTCGAGGCGCACCTCGACCTCGGTGATGCCCGGCTGCAGGCCCAGGTCGCGCAGGAGCACGGTGAAGCTGCGCAGGTTGCCGAGGGAGTGGCTGATGCCGAGGTCGGAGTTGACGTAGCTGCCGGATCCGCGGCGCCGGGTGATGAGGTTGGCCGCGGTGAGGTGGTTCAGCGCGACCCGCACGGTGTTGCGGCTGACGCCGTACTCCTCGGTGAGCGCCTCCTCGGACGGCAGGCGCTGCCCCGGTTTGTAGCGGCCTTCGAGGATGTGCGTGCGCAGCGAATCAGCCACGATCTCGTGCGCATGGCGCTTGGTCATGCGGGCCCAACTCCCCTCGCTCGCGAACCCGGCGCAGACCGAAGTACCAGTCAACAAGCTCCATGCACAACATATACCAACAACATCCAGATTTGTACCTACAACTCTTGACACTGGTTGGTACCAATTCTTACGGTGGCGGCACGGGCGAGATACGGGGTGCGCCTGAGACCTGTCAGCACGTCATCTCGGGATGCGATATGCGAAACATCAGAGCCGGGGTCATGGCCGTCGTGACGGCGATCGCCCTGGCGGCCTGTTCGACCGTGGGAGGTCCGGCCGGCCAGAGCGCCGCGCCCAGCACCGGTGGTGGCGAAGGGCCGAAGGTGGCCTTCGTCTCCCAGGTGGAGGGCGTACCCTACTTCTCCGCTTTCAAGGACGGCGCGGAGAAGACGGCGCAGTCGCTCGGCATGTCCTACACCCAGGCGGGGCCGTCCACCGCGGACGCGACCGAGCAGCTGCGCATCTTCAACAGCCTCGTCCAGCAGGGCTACGCCGCGATCGCGGTCTCCCCGCTCGACCCCCGGTCGATGAACCCGGCCATCGCCGCCGCGCGGAAGAAGGGCATCGTCGTGATCACCTCCGACGCCGACGCGCCCGACAGCGAACGCCAGCTGTTCGTGCAGCAGGCCTCCGACGCCGCACTCGGCGCGACCGTGATGGACGAGATCGCCAAGGCCATGGGCGGAACGGGCGAGTACGGCATCGTGTCCGGCGCGGCCGACACGCAGACGTTCAACAGCTGGGTGGCCGAGGCGCGCAAGCGGCAGCAGTCCACCTACCCCGCCCTGGAGCTCGTCGGCGGCGTGCGCTACACCACGGACACCGCGCAGGCGCTGAAAGAGGCTCAGGACCTCATGACCGCCTACCCCGACCTCAAGGCGATCATCGCGGTGCCCTCGACGGCCGTGCCCGGAGTGGCGCAGGCCGTCCAGAACGCCGGCAAGACGGGGAAGGTGGCGGTCTCCGGCTTCGGGTCGCCGAGGACGGCACGCACGTACGTCGAGTCCGGCGTGATGACCTCCACGGTGCTCTGGAACGTCCCGAACCTCGGTGTGCTGACCGTCTGGGCGATGAAGCAGCTGCTGGACGGCAAGCAGCTCGCCGCGAAGAACACCGTGCCGGGCCTGAAGGACCCCGTCGAGTACTCGGCGGCGACCAAGACACTCGTCATGGGCCCGCCGATGGTCTTCACCAAGGCGAACATCGCCCGGTATGACTACTAGGAGCGACGTGCGGCCCATCCTCTCGGTGTCCGGCCTGTGCAAGAGCTTCGGCGCCACCACGGCCCTCACCGACGTCGCTTTCACGCTCGGGGCCGGCGAGCGGCTGGCCGTGCTCGGCGAGAACGGCGCCGGCAAATCCACCCTGATCAAGATCATTGCCGGCGTGTACCCTCCCGACCGCGGAGAGATGACCCTGGACGGCGCCCCGCACCGGCCCTCCTCACCGGGAGCCGCGCTGGCCGGCGGCGTCAGCGTCGTCTACCAGGAGCCGTCGTTCTTCCCCCGGCTGTCGGTGCTGGAGAACCTCTACGTCGGCCGGGAGCCACGCGACCGCGCGGGCCAGGTCGACTGGCGCCGGATGCACGGGCGCGGCGAGGAGCTGTTCCGGCGGCTGGACGTCCCCGTGGAGCTTCTGAGCCGCCGCATGGACGCGCTCAGCCTGGCCGAGCAGCAACTGGCGCTGATCGCGCGGGCGGTCGACGTCGAGGCCAAGGTGCTGATCCTGGACGAGCCCACCTCGATCCTGACCGACGCCGAGGTCCGCAGGTTGTTCCTCATCGTGCAGAGGCTCTCCGACGCCGGCGTCGGCGTGCTGTACATCACGCACCGCTTCGAGGAGCTGGAGCACGTCGCGGACCGGTTCATCGTGCTGAAGGACGGCAGGCTCGCCGGCGACCTGCCCGCCTCGGCGGCCGACCACGACAGGATCCTGGAGATGATGTCCGGCCGGCCGGTCAACGCCGCCATCAGCCGCTCGGCCGCGCGACCCGGGCCCGTCATGCTGGAAACCTCCGGGCTCACCGTGCCGGGCGCGGTCTCGGACGTCGACCTGACCGTCCGCGGCGGCGAGGTGGTCGGCCTGTACGGGCTCGTCGGGGCCGGGCGTACCGAGCTGGCCCTGACCGTCTTCGGCGTGCTGCGCCCCACCTCCGGCACCATGCGGGTGGACGGCCGGCCGCACACGCCGCGCGGCCCGCGTGACGCCATGGCCGCCGGCATCGCCTACCTGCCGGAGGACCGCAAGACGCTCGGCATCTTCCCCGGCATGGACACGCTCAGCAACATCACCGCCGTCAAGCTGCCGGAGCTCCTCGGCCGGCTCGGCGTCATCCGCCGCGCCGAGGAACGCAAGCTCGCGACCACGTGGATCGACCGGCTGCGCATCAAGGCCTCCACGCCGGCCTTCCCCGTCACCGGCCTGTCCGGCGGGCACCAGCAGAAGACGCTTTTCGCCCGGCAGCTCGCCACGGAG
The DNA here is from genome assembly GCF_004348345.1 of Nonomuraea longispora. Lineage (GTDB taxonomy): Bacteria > Actinomycetota > Actinomycetes > Streptosporangiales > Streptosporangiaceae > Nonomuraea > Nonomuraea longispora. The sequence goes on along the minus strand of NZ_SMJZ01000224.1, from coordinate 6,896 downwards.
CCCAAGATCCTCATCCTGGACGAGCCGACCCGGGGCATCGACGTGGCCACCAAGACCGACATCCAGCAGCGCCTGGTGGAGGTCGCCCGCGAGGGCACCGCGGTGCTGGCCGTCTCCAGCGACCTGCCGGAACTGCTCGCCGTCTCCGACCGCGTCTACGTGATGCGCGAGGGCCGCGTGGCCGCGGAGCTGAGCGGCGACGACCTGACCGAGGACGCCGTGCTGCGCGCCACGATGGGGGTGAACCCGTGACCACGACGACCGTCCCCTCCGCGTTCGCGCCCTCCGCGCGCATGCTGGTCGTGCTCCGCAACGCGCTGCTGCCGATCCTCCTGGTCGCCGAGGTGATCTTCTTCACCGTGGCCGCCCCCGGCTTCCTGTCCGCGGCCAACCTCGCCAACGTGGTGATCAACTCGGCCGACCTGGCGCTGCTCGCCGCGGGAGTGACGCTCGTCGTCCTGCTGGCCGGGATCGACGTGTCCGTCGGGCCGATGCTCGGCGTGGTCGCCTGGGTCGGCGCCACGCTGTTCGTCGCCGGCACGCCGCCGCCGCTGGTCGTCGTCATCGCCCTGCTGCTCGGCGGCGCGCTCGGCGCCGTCAACGGCGCCCTGGTCGTCGGCGGGCGGATCTCCCCCATCATCACCACGCTGGGCACCGCCGCCATCTTCAAGACCGTGCTGTTCATCCTCTGGGACAGCACCGACGTCTTCGCCGGCCCCGTCGTGCCCGCGCTCGGCCCGGCCCGCGCCGGCGGGCTGCCCCTGGTGGGCCTGGTCGTGCTGGCCGTGTTCGGCGTGCTGGCGTACGTGCTGCGGCACCGGGTGTTCGGGCGGCGACTGTTCGCCATCGGCAACGACGCCGAGGGCGCGCGGCTGCTCGGGGTGCCCGTCGGCCGGACGGCGTTCGCGGCGTACGTGCTCGTGGGCGTCCTCGTCGGCCTCGCGGCGCTCATCTACGTCGGCCGGGTCGGCGTCGTCCAGGCCACGGCCGGCAACGAGCTCACCCTGCCCGCGATCGCCGCCGTGGTCGTCGGCGGCACCAGCATCCTCGGCGGCGAGGGCGGCGTCCTGCGCACCCTCGGCGGCCTGGCCTTCATCGCGCTGCTGCAGAACGGCGTCGTGCTGATGGGCGTGCCCCCGTTGTGGAACGGCGTGCTGGTCGGGGCGGCGGTCGCCCTCGCGGTCGCCTTCGACGTACTGACCCGGCGCACCCTCGACAAGCGGATCGGAGCCAGGAAATGACCACGGGAGCCCTGCCCCGGCGGCCGTTGCGGGACCGCGTGAGCGATCGCAGGGTGTTCCTCGCCGTGCTCGTCGTCGCCCTCGGCGCGCTGATGAGCCTGCTGTCGCCGTACTTCCTCGAAGTGGGCAACCTGCTGGCGATGACGCAGTACGGCGCGGTCATCGGCCTGCTGGCCCTCGGCGTGTCGCTGGTCATCCTCGGCGGCCGGGGCGGCATCGACCTGTCCGTCGGGTCCGCGCTGAGCCTGTCGGGCATCGTCATGGGCCTGCTCGCCCAGAACCTCGGCCTCAGCCCGTGGCTGGCCGCCCTCGTGACGGTCGCCTTCGGCGCGCTGCTCGGCTCCGTCAACGGCTTCATGGTCGCCCGGCTGGGCCTGCCCCCGCTGATCGTCACGCTGAGCACGCTCTTCCTGTACGGAGCGCTCGCCCAGGTGCTGACCGACGGAGGCCAGCTCGGCGGGTTCAACCGGGAGGGCTTCGCCGCCCTCGGCCAGAGCGCGATCCTCGGCGTACCCGCCCAGGTGCTGCTGGTGCTCGCGCCCGCGTTCGCCGTGGCCATCTGGGCGCAGAACCGCACCGCCTTCGGCCGGCGGCTGCACCAGATCGGCACCAGCGACCGGGCCGCCGCCCTGGTCGGGATCGACGTGAACCAGCTCAGATTCCGGCTGTACTGCCTGTCCGGCGCGCTGGCCGCGCTCGGCGCCGTGGTGACCAACGCGTGGCTGCTCACGGCCCGGCCCAGCGCCGGCCTCGGGATGGAGCTGCAGGCCATCACCATCGCGGTGCTCGGCGGCATCCACATCTTCGGCGGGCGCGGCCACCTCAGCGGCGTCCTGCTGGCGCTCGCCGTCGTGGTGGTGCTGTCCTGGGGGTTGCAGCTGGCCCAGGTCGGCAACTCCGTGCAGACCGGCATCCTGGGCCTGGTCCTGGTCGGCGCCGCCCTGCTGAACAACCTCCTCAGCAGGAGGGCCCCAGGATGACCGCCACGAACCCGCGGCCCCTGGACGTCCTCGCGGTCGGGGACGCCAGCGTCGACTACTTCGTCCAGGTGCCCCACATCGCCACCGCCGACGGCAAGGCGATCGGACGGCTGCTCAGCATCCAGGGCGGGGGCATGAGCGCCAACCTCGCCGCCGCGGCCGGGTTCGCCGGAGCCCGCAGCGGCCTGGTCACCGCCGTCGGCTCCGACGAACCCGGCCGCCAGGCGCTGGACCGGCTGGCCGCCCACGGGGTGGACGTGTCGGCGAGCATCACCGTCGCCGGCGGTCACACCTGGTTCTGCGTGGTCCAGCTCGACGACACCGGCGAGAAGTCCCTCGTCGGAGCGGTGACCGAGGTGAAGATCCCGGCCGCGGGACAGGTCTCCGACGACCTGCTCCGTACGGCGCGGGTCGTCGCCCCGCTCGCCGACGACCTCGGCTGGGCGCTCGACCTCGCCACCCGCGCCCGAGCGAACGGCGCGGCCGTGGCCGTGGACCTCGAACCCGACGCCGTCTCCGGACGCTGGGACGAGGTACGCGCCCTCGCCCGCGCCAGCGACCTCGTCTTCTGCAACCAGGGCACGGCCGAGGTGCTCGCCGGCGGCGATCCGGAACGTTGCGCCGCGCTGCTCATCTCCGCCGGCGCGTCCGTCGTCGTGGTGACCGGCGGGCGCAACGGCGCGTCGTGCCACAGCCGGGACGGGAGCTGGCTCGCGCGCGGGCCGCGGGTCGACGTCGTCGACACCACCGGCGCCGGAGACGCCCTGGCCGGGGCGTTCACCGGGTCCTGGATCCTCGGGCGCCCCCTCGCCGACAGCCTGCGCGCCGGCGTCGCCACCGCCTCCCTCTGCGTCGGCCACCTCGGCTCACGCGCCTACCTCGACGCCGGCACCGGCATCGGGACAACCCTGCGCACCGTCACCCTCGACGCCGCACCCCGTCTACAAGGAATCCGATGACCACTCTTCTGGACCGCATCCACGGCAGCCTGGCCGCCGCCTGCATCGCCGACGCCCTCGGCGCTCCCACCGAGGAACGCTCCATTCCGGAGATCCGGGAGCTGTTCGGCCGCAGGGTCGAGAGCTTCCACACGCCGCCGCCCGACGCGCCGTACGCGGTCGGGCGCGGGCCGGCCCAGATCACCGACGACTCCAGCCAGATGCTGCTGCTGGCCGAGGCGTACATCGAGCACGACGGAGCCGTCACCCCCGAGGTCATGGCCCGCCTGCTCATCGGCTGGTCCGGCAACCCCGCCTACTATCCCCACTTCGCCGGCCCCACCACGCGCCGGGCCATCGAACGCCTCAAGGCCGGCGACGACCCCTGGGAGGTGGGCAAGGCGGGTCGCATCATGAGCGAGGGCGCCAGCAACGGCGGCGCCATGCGGGTCGCCCCTGCCGGACTGGTGCACCCCGGTGACGTCGAGGGCGCCGTACGCGCGGCCCACCTGACGTGCGTGCCGAGCCACCACACGAACATCGGCGTCGCCGGGGCCGCCGCCATCGCCGCCGCCACCGCCGCCGCCTGCGTGGACGGCGCGGACCTCTTCCAGGTCGTACGGGCGGCGCGGCGCGGCGCCGAACTCGGCGAGGCCCTCGGTTCCGAGCAAGGCCGGCACGTCCCCGGGCCCTCCGTCGCCCAGCGCATCGACCTGGCCGTCACGCTGGCCGTACAGTCCCGCGACCTGGACGACGCCATCGAGCGGATCGCCTCCGTCATCGGCACCGGCCTGCCCGCGGCCGAGGCATGCCCGGCGGCCATCGGCCTGCTGGTGGCGGCGGGCGGCGACCCGTTCAGGACCGCGGTCGCCGCGGCCACCGCCGGCGGCGACTCCGACACGGTCGGCTGCATGGCCGCCGCCGTCGCGGGCGCGCTCAACGGCATCGCCGCGGTGCCCGCCGCCGCGGTGGCACGGGTCGAGGAGGCCAACAGGCTCGACCTGTCCGGCGTGGCCGCCCGGCTGGCCGCTGTCGCCCGCCCGGCCCCGGTGAGCAGCGACGCCTGACAGCCGCTCAGATCACGCGTGGTGGGATGCCGTCTCAGCCGACGCCGACCGAGGCGAGGGTGGATCCGGTGCGGGTCTTGGTGACCTTGAGCTGGGCGGAGATCCGGGACCTGAGCTCGGCGACGTGGCTGACGATGCCGACCGCCCGCCCGCCGTCGCGCAGCCCGTCGAGGATGTCGAGGACGCTGTCGAGGGTGTCCTCGTCGAGGGTGCCGAAACCCTCGTCCACGAAGAGCATGCCGAGCTCCGCCCCACCGGCCTCCGCCGTGACGACGTCGGCCAGGCCCAGCGCCAGGGCGAGCGAGGTGACGAAGCTTTCGCCTCCGGACAGCGTCGCCGGATCGCGGTCGACGCCGGTCCATCCGTCGGCCACCCGCAGCCCCAGCCCGCCGCCGGAACGTGCCCGGGACCCTGCCGTCTTCCGCAGATCGTGGCGTAGCAGGTAGCGTCCGCCCGACATGTGGTCGAGGCGTTCGTTCGCGGCGTCCACGACCTGCCGCAGCCGCTCGCCCAGCACGTACGACGACAGGCTCATGCTCCACCGGTTGTCGCTGGACGTGCCGCCGGCCAGCGCCGCCATCCGCTCCGCCAGCCGGTGCCGCTCAGCGGCCGGCCGCCACCGTTGGAGATGGCCGGACAGGTCGCCGTACAGCTCCTCCAGCCGCGCCACCCGCGCCACGGCCCGGTCGCGAACGCTCGACAGCCGCGTGTGCGCCTCCTCCAGCGCGTCGCGCTCCGCCTCGATCGCCGCCAGGTCGGGGGCGGGTTCCGCGGCGGCGGCGACCAGTTCGGGATCGGCCAGGGTGCTCGTGACGGCGGCGTGCTGGTCGTCGAGGCGGCGCAGCAGCTCCGCCTTGCTCTCCCGCTCGGACTGGCTCCTGACCGCCGCCTCCGCCTCCGCCACGTCCGCGAACCCGGCCTCGGCCGCCGCCTCCTCCGCGGCCTGCCCGGCCCTGGCCAGTTCGTCATGGGCCGCTGCCGCCGCCTGCGTCGCCTCCAGCGCCTCCCGCAGCAGCTCGGCCTCGTCACCCAGCCTGGCCAGCCGGGCGGTCAGGGTGGGGTCGCCGCCCCGCGCCGCGTCCAGCCGCGCGCCGAGCCGCCCGGCGTCACCGCTCAGCTCCTCATGTTTGGTACGGCAGGCCGCCAGCCTGGCGGCGACCCCGCGGCTCTCCTCCTCCAGGTCCTGCCGTTCGCGGTGGAGCCGCGCCACGTCCCCCGCCAGCTCGTCCTCCCGCCCGGCCGACTGCCGCAGTCTGCGCAGCTCTTCCTCGGCCCCGGCCAGCACGACCGCGCCGTCGACCTCGTACACGGGCACCCCGGCCTCCATGCCACCGCTCTCCTGGCCGGTGACGCCTGCCCCGGGTTCCTGCACGACACCCGCGGCGGGTGGAGTGTCGAGCTGCCCGGGTGGTGCGGTGAGGCCGGTGGTGGCGAGGCCGGTCCGCAGGCGGGCGCGTTCGGATCGCAGGTGCGTATGGTGAGCGCGGTGCGCGGCCAGGGCCTCGGCGATCTCCATGGCCTGGTCCCTGACCCGCTCGCGTTCGCTCTCGATGCGGCCGAGCGCGTCCGTCAGGGCAGGCTCGCGACCGGCCGCCGTCTCCAGACGGGTGACCTCCTCCTCCGCCAGCGAAACCCTCTCCTCGGCTTCCGCCACGTCCAGGCCCTCCGTGGCCTCGGCCGCGTCGGCGTGCCGGGACTCCAGCGAGGCGAGCGCACGTTCCGCCGCCTCGCGCTCGGCGAGCGCGGCCTCGTGCTCGGTTTCGGCCGCGTGCTCGTCGTCGGCCGAAGGAGCGCTCGGGGCGGGGGCGGCGGGAGCGGGATGGTGGCCGGAGCCGCACACGGCGCACGGCTGCCCGTCGGCCAGGTCGAGGGCCAGCTCGGCCGCCATGCCGTCGATGCGGGCCTGACGCAGGTCGAGCCATCGTTCGCGTAGCGTCTGGGCCCGGTCGACCAGCACCTGATGGGCGGCGACGGCCGCGTCCAGCTCCACGGCGAGGGCATCGCGGCGGTGCGTGGCCTGCAGCGCGGCTCTGGCGGCGTCGAGACTCGCGACGGCGGCGGGGAGGGCCGCCGCCTGCGCGCGTAGGTCGGCCAGAGCCGCGCCGGCCTCGGCGAGCCGGCCGGGGAGCTCGGCCTCCGCGGCGGACAGCTCGGCCTCGCGCTGCGACAGCTCGTCCAGCTCGGCCGCCAGCCTGGCGAGCTCGCCGTCGATCTCGATCAGGTGGGCGGTGGCGTCGCGGAAGGCCTGGGCGGCCGGGATCCTGGCGGCGTGCGTACGGGCCTCGGCGAGCACCCGCTCGGCCCGCTCGATGAGGCCGGGCAGGACGGCCAGCCGCTCGGCGACGGAAGCGTCGGCCTCGACCAGCGCGGCCAGCTCCTGCTCCACGCGCAGCAGGTCGCGCCTGACCACCGACAGCCTGGCCTCCTCCGTGAGCAGCTCCGACAGGCGCGCGATCTCGGCCCGTCGTTCCCGTTCGAGGACGGCCAGCTCAGCGGCCGAAGGATCCTCGGCGCCGGGCACCGCGCCTGCGTCCTTCCTGCGCGGCGGGATCGGCGCACCGTCCTCATCTCTCACGGGAACCGGGGCGCCGTCACCCCGGCGCACCGGATCGGGTGTGAGGTCCGTGTGGCCGCGCGTGGGAGGGGCACCGGGTGCCGGCCGTTCGGTGG
>NZ_SMJZ01000223.1 GCF_004348345.1 Nonomuraea longispora | reverse complement strand
TGTGCCTCAACGTCGAGGTGCTCTCCAGCGACGGCATGTCCATCGAGATGCGTGACACCGACGAGGACGTCTTCCGCGCCGCGGAGGAGCTCGGTATCGACCTGTCCCGGCGTGAGCCGAGCAGCGTCGAAGAAGTCTGACGTCCCCGCGCACGGCCCTGCGCCGGAAGCCACCCTCCGGCGCGGGCCGTCGCCTCAGTCGTCAGTGGTCAGGCGCGCGCGTCGCGCCTGGAGGAAGGTTCGTTCGGTGTCGTTGGCGGCCAGGGCGATGGCCTCGTCGTACGCGGCGACGGCCTCAGCCGTGCGGCCCAGGCGGGTGAGCAGGTCGGCGCGGGTGGCCGGCAGCAGATGGTAGCCCGGCAGGTCCAGCTCGTCGACGGCGGCCAGTGCGATTGCCGGACCGTGCACCTCGGCGACGGCGACGGCGCGGTTCAGCGCCACGATCGGGGTCGGGGCGTGGTGCAGCAACTGGTCGTAGAGCGCCAGCACCTGCGGCCAGTCGGTCGCCGGGCCGTCGGTGTGCACGGCGTTGATCGCGGCCTGCAACTGGTACGGCCCCGGCTGGTTACGGCGCAGGCAACGGCGGACCAGCTCGTGTCCTTCGGCGATCAGTTCCCGGTTCCACAACGAGCGGTCCTGTTCGGCGAGGACCACAAGCTCGCCCGAAGGCCCCACCCGCGCGGGCCGGCGGGCTTCCGTCAGCAGCAGCAGCCCCAGCAGGCCGATCGCCTCCGGCTCGTCGGGCATAAGCCCGGCCAGCTCCCTGGCCAGGCGTACGGCCTCCAGGCAGAGGTCCGTGCGCAGCAGTTGCCCGGAAGTGGAGGTGTATCCCTCGTTGAAGACCAGGTAGAGCACGGTGAGGACCGATGCCAGCCGGTCGGGCAGGTCGGCGGCGTCCGGCACCCGATAGGGGATGCCGGCGTCGCGGATCTTCTTCTTCGCGCGGACGATCCGCTGGAAGACGGCCGTCTCCGGCACCAGGTAGGCCCGTGCGATCTCCGCCACCTCCAGCCCGCCGAGCAGGCGCAGCGTGAGCGCGGTCCGCGCAAGCGGTGACAGCGCCGGGTGGCAGCAGGTGAAGATCATGCGGAGCTGGTCGTCGCGCACCGGTCCCACCTCCTGTGGCTCGTCGGCTTGGTGCAGCAGCAGTGCCTGGGCGTGGCGGGCCTCGCGGGTGGACTCGCGGCGCAGGCGGTCGATGGCCCGGTTGCGGGCGGTGGTCACGATCCATCCGCCCGGGTTGGGCGGTGGCTCGTCCCACTTCTGGACGGCCACCGCGAAGGCGTCCTGCACGGCCTCCTCGGCGAGCCCGATGTCACCGAGCAGGCGCGTCAGCGTGGCCACGCACCGGCCGTACTCGGCCCGGTAGATGCCGTCCAGGTCCATCCGCGCGCTCAGCCCCACTGCGCGTCCACGAAGGGACGCACCTCGATCGGGGACCCGCACGCCAGCGCGCACTTCTCGGCCCAGGCCAGCGCCTGGTCCAGGTCGTCGCACTGGATCACCCAGAACCCGCCGAGTTGCTCCTTGGTCTCCGCGAAGGGGCCGTCGGTCACCGTGGTCGTGCCGTTGCCGGGTCGCACGACCGTGGTGGCGTGCGAGGCCAGCAGGCCGCCGACGAACACCCACGACCCGGCCTGCCGCATCTCGGCGGTGACCTCGTCGGTCCGGGCCATCTGCGCCTGCAGCTCCTCCTCCTGCGGCCACGGCGCGCTCTCGTCGAACTGGACGGCCAGCAGGTATTTCTTCATGGGCTCTCCTGAAGGTCAGGCAGGCAGGCGGCGGGCGATGACCGGGACAACGATCGCGGCGGCGACCACGTGCGTCAACATCAGCAGCACCTTCGTGGCCGTGGGCGCGTCCACCAGCACATCGGGCACCAGGGACAACGCGGTGAGCACCATCGTCGTACGGACGAACGCCACGCGCGGACGGCGGGTCGTGCGGGCCAGGATCAGGGCCAGTGCCAGGCCCAGCACGGAGAAGATGGCGGTCAGCGTGGCGAACCCCGACAACGGGATCGGCGCACCGCCGACAGCGAGCCCGATCCCGGCGAGCCGACCCGACGCGGCGACGCCCATGGTCGCGGCGGCGGCGGCGACCGTGGCGGCCAGGCCGCCGACGATCAGGTTCTTCGTGGAAGCAGTGGCAGTGGCAGTGGTGACGGACATCGCTGGACCTCCGGTACGGGGGCCGGCTTTTTGCCGGCCGCTACTTTGGCGACGAACCGGCTCGATGCCATTCGACATCGGCCGCGGAAAGAGGGGGAAGTGCGTCACTGACCGGCTCTGGCGTGGACAAGCTCGGCCAGGTGGTGCAGTGAGCCGGTCAGATGATCAGGGCCGAAGGGCGGGAACTGGAGATACTCCCGGATGCTCTGCGGCACCGCCGACCAGTCGTAGGTGAGCGTCACCCCGGTCTCGGACCGGCCGAGCGGCACCAGGTCGTAACGCCAGATCCAGCCGCCGAACTCCAGCCGGCCGTCGTCCTTCTCGTATCCCGTCAGCCAGCCGATGGCACGCGGCGCGTCGAGCACCTCGACCTGATTGACCGTCTCGTAGTCTCCGTCCGGATGGCCGGCGTGATGCATGGCCATCCTGAAGATCTGCCCCACCGCGGTCAGCGGCTCCGGGTCGGCGGCCTGCTGGACCCAGCCCGTGCCGTCGATGGCGGCATGGGTCGTCGGGTCGGCCACCACCGCGAACACCCTCGCGGCGGGGGCGGCGAAGGTGAGGGTGGCGCTCACGCTCTCCTGGCCGGTGGTGGTGACGGACATGATGGGCCTCCGGTACGTGGCGACCGGCCGTTACCGGTCTCTCACTTTGTCTACGAACGGGCTCAAGCCGAATCGACACCCCTGTTGTCATGGATGGGCCATTCGGGGACTTCGCCCTGCCTTCAGGGCTGTCCCACAACCGGACGCCGCCTCCGGGGCGATCTTGAGGGCCTCGGAACGTGGTGCCGGCGGCCATGGTCCCGGCCCGGCGTGGATGCGCTTGCCGGTGCCGGAACCGTCCGGGGCGAGAGAAGTTGTGGACGCGGAGCTTACCCATGATCGCGCTCCTTCTTCAGTGGCTCAGGGGGTTGCGGCGGCCGTGAATCCGTCCAGGGCATCACGACATCTGGCATCGACGTGCCTTTCCTGGAAAAACTGTATCTCTCAGACACTGTGTATAGTAGATACAGTTCTGGAGGAACGGCAAGAGGGAAATGAAGCTTGGACGCGATCACGCCATCGCCCAACGCATCTTGGGCCGCGCTGGGATCCCGGAATGCCTTCGGACTCTGCGATCACCCCGCCGGGCTGGCGTGAGCACGCGCCCCTTGAGGACACCGCGCAGCCTCGGTCACGCCACGATGAGAGTGGCGACGGTGACCATGCGGACCCGGACGGGCGACCGCGGACCGCGCTGGAGGGGCTGGCCAGGGCCTACATGTCGTTCGCCGATTAACCCCGCGCTGTACGACGCCATGTCCGCGATGGCCGTGGACCTCCCGCGTTCGGCCAGGACGACACCCCGGGAGCCGCTCCAAGACGGCTTCCAGGCGCTTTTGTCCGGGGTGAGGCCCGCCTGACGCTGCTGTTCGACCAGCTCAGCGCCACCCACTGAACCAGCCACGTACCGTCCGGCGATCGTGGGGCACGCCTGAAGGCAGGGCGTTCAGTGATGGTGGGTCTCGATACGGCCGCCGAGTTGAGCGTGGGGCTGGACAAGGAGCTTCGGGTCGGAGACGACGGTCCACCGGTCGCCTACGAGATACGTTCCGCCGTAGGCCCGCGCTCCTTCGTACCACGCGTCCTGGTTCTTTCGCGTGGTGAAGGTCATGACGACGTAGCGGCCCGCGCCGGTCCGGCAGGACACCTGGCGTAGTTCGGAAGCATCGACCTGGACCGACGGGCGGTCGCATTTGATCGCGGCGAGGATGCGGTCAAGGCTGGCCCCGGGCAGAGGCTTGTCCGCGACGGGTCGAGTGGGGTGGTCATGGGCGGTCGCGGTGCTGCTCGGTGCGGGAGCGAAGATGGTGAACACGGCAAGGCCCACGCCCAGAGCGGTCAGGCTGGATGCCGCAACGATCCGCAGATGCTTCATCTCGCGCACCTTTCTATGGGTCCGGAGGAGAGACCATGTCCAGGTACGCGCGCCGGCGGTCGCGGGTTCAAGGGGGCCGGCAACAATGTGGAACCGTCCAACGAAGTAACGCCTGACCGATGCCGCCGCCTCTGAAGATTGACCTTACTTTGTAAAGGCGCCGGGTTTGGACAAAACTTCGGATCTCACACTTCAGAGCCAACTCCACGAAGAGGGAGCGCACCCCGTCCGGAGGCCGGCGGGGTGCGCGGTGGTGGTCAGCCGGCGAGCAGGGCGTTGGATTCGGTGATGAGTTTCTGGGCGGCCTCGTCGGGGGTCATCCGGTTGAAGATGACTTCTTCGGAGTATCGCCTGAGGATGCCTTCCATGGCGCTGGAGCCCTTCGGTGGGGCGGCAGGCGGGTCGGCGAGTTCGCCGCGGACCTCGTTCACGAACGCCAGGGTTTTCTGGTCGGCTTCGGGCAGTTTGTCGCTGACGGCGGACAGCACCTTGGCGTTGGCGGGCAGGCCGCGGTCGCTGAGGACGATTCCGCCGACTTCGGGGTCGTTGATCATGAAGTCGATGAACTTCGCGGCTTCGGCGGCGTTCTCCGACCTGGCGGAGGCGGTGTAGAACATGGCGGGTTGCAGGAACATGCCGCTGGTCTGGGCGCCTTCGATCTTGGGCATGCGTACGAGTTCGAGTTCCTGGCCTGATGCCTTGGTGGCTGCGCCGAGGACGTTGGTCCAGATCAGGCTGGTGGCGCCGGTGTTGGTGCCGATGAGGGTCTGTTCGATGCCGGCGTCGTAGAGTTCGGAGCTTTTGTCGGCGGTGGGGGAGCCTTTGGTTCTGATCAGGTCCTGGGTGATGGCCCACCAGTCTTTGAGGGTTTGGGGGGTGATGCCGAGTTTGTTGCCGTTGTACAGGAGTTCGCCCTTTTGTGCGGCGTAGATCTGGAGGTAGGCGGGGTTCCAGGACAGTTGTGTTCCGGTGACTTTGCCGCCGGTGCCGGCTGTGACGTCGGAGCAGAGCTCGACGAAGTCCTCCCAGGTCCATGAGCTGTCGTCGGGGGGTGTGGCTTTGGCGCGCTTGACCAGGGCGGGGTTGATGACCATGGTGAAGGAGTTGACGCCGCTGGGGATGGCGTACTGTTTTCCGTCGACGACGCCGGTGGCGAGGATTTTGCTGTCGATGTCGGCGGCGCTGACCTTAGAGGCGAGGTCGGCCAGTGCGCCGCGTTCCGCGTATTCGCGTACGGCGCGGATTTCGAGGGTTATGACGTCGGGTGCGTCGCGGCCGGCGACTTGGGTGGCGAGGCGTTCGTAGTAGCTGGGGAAGTCGGAGATTTCGCCTTCGACGTCGATGTTTGGGTTTTTCTCCTCAAACTTCGCGATCGCCGCTTCTGTCATTTCGCGACGGGAGTCACTGCCCCAGTAGGCGAAGCGCAGTTTGACCTTGCCGTCGGTGCTGCTCTCGCCGCTTCCGCAGGCCGCGGTGACCGCCAGCATGGCGGTGGCGAGCAGGGCCGCCGACCAGATCTTCTTGCCAGAGCTCACGGCTCTTCCTCCTAGGGGTTTCTGTTGGGGGGCTGGAAGGAACGTCTTCGGCACTGCGGTGCCCATGGCATGGATCAGAGGTCTGACGTTAGCGCGGTGATCGGCAAGGGAGGTAGGGGGTTTCGTGACACTTTGCCGCCGAGGTGTGAAGCCGCCGGTGGCGGTGGAGGTCGGGGGGAGTCCGGCCGCCGGTGACGGCGGGGCCGTCGTGCGGCCGGGTGTGGTGGTCAGGCGAGGAAGGTGATCGTGCCTTTGCCGTGGATGGTGGTGAGCCCCTTCGTGGCGCAGGTGCTGACGGTGGAGGTGGGGGTGGCGGTGCCGGTCACCTTGCTTCCGGCCAGGCGGCCTTTGGTGACCCGTCCGCTGAGGAGCATGTCGCCGGGGTTGTAGCCGGTCAGCTTGTCCACCGATGGCCGCAGAGTGGAGGTGCCGATTTTGCGGCCGTCGGCGCCGTACCAGGTGATGGTGCCTTTGCCGCGTATGTCCTGCACGCCGGCGCAGGAGGCGCGGCCGGTGCTGCGGACGGTCATGACGCCTGAGCGTATGCCGGTGCCCGAGGAGCCGGTGCAGCCGGTCAGCGCGAGGCCGGCCTGGGCGGTCACGGTGTGGGGCAGGAACCTGACCGGCGGCTTGAAGGTGATGGGTCGTTCGGCGGTGGTGGCGACCTGGCAGGTGAGCAGGGTCTCCTGGGATGTGGCGACGGGGGATGTGGCGGCGGCGGGGGCGGCGGTCAGCATCGCCGCCGCCGCGGCTGTGGCTGCGGCGGCGCGCTTGAGAACGGGCATGTCGTCTCCTTTGTCCTGATGGTCGGTGACGCTCGGTGATCGTTCCGAGGTGGGGCCCACGATAGGAGCGGGTGTGACGCGGGCTGGTGAGCGCAGCGCCCGTCGGGAAAACTTGATCGACTCCTTAACGGCGGACGCCGTGCCACGTGTGATCAGTTGTTGCTGTATCGGCGACGCTGGGTGACATGGGTGGCCGCGTCCTGGAGGGGAGTTCGCCGTGACTGAGGACGACATCGCGACCGTGGTGCGCGAGCACTGTGCACAGATCTTGAAGGTCGACCCGGCCAGGGTGACCGGGGACGCGCTGCTGCGTGAGGACCTGGAGGCCGACAGCCTGGACCTGGCCGAGCTGCATGTGGCGCTGGAGGAGAAGTGGGGGCCTCTGCCGCGTGAGACCCTCACCGACGTACGGTCGGTGGGCGATGTGATCGCCAAGGCGCGCGTGCTGCTGGGCGGGTCGGTGTGAGCCAGTCCGCGGTACGGGTGGCGGTGACAGGCCTGGGCGTGCGTACTCCGGCCGGCGCGCATCCGAAGGAGTTGTGGGACACGCTGCTGGCCGGCCGGTCCACCGCCCGTGCGATCACCTCGTTCGACACCGAGGGGCTGGGTGTCGGTTTCGCCTGCCAGGTCGAGGGCCTGGACGTCGAGGCGTACGTGTCGGCCAAGCAGGCGTCGCGGCTCGACCGGATGAGTCAGCTGGCGTTGTGCGCCGCCACGGACGCGCTGTGCGACGCGGGCGCCTTGCGGGCGCCGGCGGAGCGGCGGGGGGTGGTGACCGGTACGTGCTTCGGCGGCAGGACGACGGACGAGGCGGCCATGCTCGGGGGGCGGCATCTTGAACGGGGTGCTCCGGGTCCGCTGACCGTGCCGATGGCCATGCACAATTCGGCGGCGGCGGCGATCAGCATCCACCACGGCCTGCGGGGGCCCAGCCTGTCGGTGGAGACGGCCTGCGCTTCCGGTTCTCATGCGATCGGGGAGGCGGGCCGGATGGTGCGCGGCGGGTTCGCTGATGTGGTGGTCGCCGGCGGTGCCGAGGCCTGCATCACTCCGGCGGTGCTGCTGGGTTTCCGGCGGTGCCAGGTCCTGTCGCAGCGTAACGAGGCGCCTGAGCGTGCCAGTCGTCCGTTCGATCGGGATCGGGATGGTTTCGTGCTGGCGGAGGGTGCGGCCTTCGTCGTGCTGGAGAGTTTTGAGCACGCCGTGCGCCGGGGCGCCCATGTGTACGCCGAGCTGACCGGCTACGGCTCCACCTCCGACGGGCACCATCTGACCGCGCCGTCGCCGGAGGGTGAGGGCGCCGCTCGTTGCATGCGCGCGGCGCTGGCCGACGCGGGGCTGGCTGCTGAGGAGATCGTGCACGTCAGCGCGCACGGGACGGGTACGCCGCTCAACGACTTGACCGAGGCTCAGGCGATCGATCGGGTGTTCGGCGCGGCGAGGGTTCCGGTGACGTCGGTCAAGGGGGTTATCGGGCATGCCATCGCCGCGGCGGGCGCCATCGAGGCGGTGGCGGCGGTGCTGGGGTTGCGGGCGCGGGCCGTTCCGCCCACGGCGAACCTTGACCACGTGGATCCGCGGTGCGATGTGGACGTCGTCGGGCGGGTGCGGTCGGTCCCGTCGGGGCCGGTGCTGTCGAATTCGTTCGGCTTCGGCGGTCACAACGCCACTTTGATTTTCTCGCCGTGCTGACTGGAGGGTTTGTCGTGCGTGTTTCTGTTCTGGCCGGTGTTTGCGGCGGTGCCGTGCTCGCCGGTGTCTTGGCGGGTCCGGCGGTCGCCGGCGTTCCGTCGACCGCGCCTCCGGTGACCGCGCCGCCGTCGGTCACGCCGTCGGTCACGCCGTCGGCCGCGCCCCTGACGAAGCTGTCTCCGCCGGCCGACGCGCAGCTTGACGGGTCGGTGGAGGACACACTGGAGGACACGGCCGAGGACACGGCGGAGGAGACAGCGGAGGAGACAGCGGACACGGTGGAGGGCCAGGGCAAGATCTGCATCAACGTTCCGGTCGACAGTGTCGCCCTGGCCCTGGCGCGGCTTGTCGCGCCCGCTCTCGTGGCGGGTGCCACGGCTGGTGCGGCGCCGGGCGTGGTGGCCTCGGCGCCGCCTCCAGGAGCGGCGGCGCCGACGCCTGGGGTCTTCGGCGGCGGGTTGCCCAAGGACATGCCTTTCCTGGAGGCCGTGCCCTGTTGAGCCGGCCTGTCAGGCGATCCCGCCCACGGGCTGGCCGTGGAAGGTGCCGCCGTAGCAGGCCAGGCGGGTCGTGCTGGTGGGGCTGGGCAGGACGACGCCGGTGCCGAGCACGCAGTCGACGATCGAGATGCTGAAGGCGGGCCCTGCTGTGGCGATCATGAGGGCGGTTCCGGCGGCTGCGGAGGCGAGGACGGTGATGAGTCGGCGCATGTCAAGTCCAATCACTGTAAGTGGTGTTCTGCTACAGATAGTTACCGTCCAGTGAGTGATCCAAAACGAGTTGTGAGAGGTGATGTGTGACCACCCCGCTCTTCGACGTCGTCGCGATGACCGAACACTGGATGCGCGCCCGGCCGGACACGGTCGCGTGCCGTGTCGATGGGCGCCGCCGCGCCGAGACGCTGACCTACGGCAGGCTCGACGAGCTCGTCACGCAGGCCGCGGCCAGGCTGGCCCGCGCCGGGGTGACGGCGGGGACGCGGGCCGCGGTGATGATCCCGCCGGGGCGGGATCTGGTGGCGGTGGTGCTGGGCCTGCTCCGGCTGCGGGCCGTGCCCGTCCTGGTCGATCCGGGCCTCGGGGCGCGCGCCATCGGCGCCTGCCTGCGGGAGGCGGCCGTGGAGGCGTTCATCGCGGTTCCGCGCGCTCATCTGGCGCGGGTGGTGCTGGGCTGGGCGCGTGACAGCGTGGTCGCCACTGTCACGTTCGCCACGTACGCGTTGTGGTTCGGCCGGGTTCGTGACCGTCTGCGCGCCGGTGGGCCGCCGGTCGCCGCGGCGGGCCCGCAGGTGTCGTGCGCCGACGACCTGGCGTTGATCGCGTTCACCTCCGGCTCGACGGGGGTGCCCAAGGGGGTGCCGTTCCGCCACCGGCACCTGGCCGGGCAGACGGGGCTGCTGGCGCGTCTGGGGGCGCTGGAGCCGGGGGCGACGGTGTATTCGACCTTCCTGCCGTTCGCGGTGGCGGCGCCGGCGATCGGGTGCGCCTCGGTCATTCCGCGGATCGATCTGCGCCGTCCGGAGCGTACCGATCCGGCCGCCATGGCGGGCTCCATCGCCGCCCACGGCGTGCGGGGCCTGTTTGCCGCGCCGGCGCTGCTGGATCGGCTCACCCGCCACTGCGAGCGCCACGGGCAGGTCTTGGACAGTCTGGAGATCGTGCTCACCGCGGGTGCGCCGCTGCCGTTCCCGGTGCTGCGTCGCGCCCAGCGGTGCCTGCCCGCGCGCGCCGAGGTGCGTTCGGTGTACGGCTCGACCGAGTGCCTGCTGGTCGCCGTGGCGGACGGGGCCGAGCTGGCGGAGACGGCGGCCGACACCGTGCGGGGGGCCGGCACCTGCCTGGGTGCTGTGCTGCCGGGCAACCGGGTGCGGGTCATCGGCATCACCGACGAGGCGATCCCGCGCTGGTCGGACGATCTGGTGGTGCCGCCGGGCACGGTGGGGGAGATCACCGTGGCCGGTCCCGCCGTCAGCGACCCGTACCTGGCCCGCCCGCGCGAGAGCGCGCTGGCCCGTATCGACGACGGTGGCGAGGCAGTGCACCGCATGGGGGACCTCGGCTGGCAGGACGAGCGGGGGCGGTTGTGGTTCGCCGGCCGTAAGAGCGAACGGGTGCGCACCGCCGGCGGTGAGCTGTACACCGATCAGGTCGAGCCGGTCGTCAACGAGGTGCCGGGCGTGTACCGCAGCGCGCTGGTGGGGGTCGGGCCGCTGGGGGGCCAGCGTCCGGTGTTGTGCGTGGAGTGCGAGCCTGGCATGTCGCGGCGGGAGCGCCGCGACGTGGTCGAGCGGGTACGGGCCGCCGCGGTCGCCGGCATCGGGCACGTGCTGGTCCACCCGGGTTTCCCGATGGACGTCCGGCACGCCAGCAAGATCCGCCGCCCGCTGCTGGCCGGCTGGGCGGCGCGCAGGCTGGGCGGTGGTGAGCGGTGAAGGTGCTGGTGACGGGCGGTGGGGGGTTTCTCGGCCAGGCGGTGTGCCGGCTGCTTGCCGTACGCGGAGAGGACGTGGTGACGCTGAGCCGGCGCCGCTATCCGGCGCTGGACGCGCTGGGCGTCGTCCAGCACGCCGGGGACATCCGTGATCCGGAGGGCGTGCGGTCCGCTGTGGCGGGGTGCGAGGCGGTCGTGCACTGCGCCGCCCTGGCTGGGATGTGGGGGCCTGCGCATGCCTACCGGTCGGTCAACGTGGTGGGTACGGCGAATGTGGTCGATGCCTGTCGGCGGGCGGGGGTCACCCGGCTGGTGCACGCTTCCTCGCCCAGCGTGGTGCACGAGGGACGGGACCTGGAGGGTGTGGACGAGTCGGTGCCCTACGCCCGACGTTTCCTGGCTCACTATCCGGCGAGCAAGGCGATCGCCGAACGGATCGTGCTGGCCGCCGGCGGCGACCGGCTGGCCACCGTGGCGCTGCGGCCGCACCTGATCTGGGGGCCGGGGGACCCGCACTTCCTGCCCAGGTTCGTCGAGCAGGCGCGGCGTGGTCTGCTGGTTATGCCGCGCGCTCCGGGGAAACGCATCGACACGGTCTACATCGACAACGCGGCGGAGGCGCACGTGCTGGCGCTGGACGCGCTGGCGCCGGGTTCGCCGGTCGCCGGCCGCGCGTACTTCATCACTCAGGACGAGCCGGTCACGGTGGCGGGCTGGGTCAACGGGCTGCTGGCGGCGGCGGGCCTGCCGCCGGTGACCCGGCACGTGCCGGCCCGTGTGGCAAGGGCGGGGGCGGCGGCGGTCGAGTATGTTTACCGGCTGGCCCGCGTGCGCGCGCAGCCCCCGGTCACGCGGCTCGCCGCCGTCCAGGCGTCGACCTCTCACTGGTTCGATATCTCCGCCGCGCGCCGCGACCTCGGTTACGTGCCGCGCGTCAGCACGGCCGACGGCCTGGCCAGGCTCGCCGCCCACCTGTCCGCGCAGGTTTCGGGCCGGTGCAGCGCGGGACCGCACAGCGCGGGACCGGGCAGTACAAGCGTGTACGGCGCCGCTCATCCGTCCGCCGGCCGCCCGCCCGTGCCGCCGAACCCGTTCTGAGGTCCCGATGCCCGGCCCTGTCCCGAGTTTTCCCGGTTACCCGTTCGTCTCCCGCTGGTTCGCCCGTGACGGGCTGCGCCAGCACTACGTGGACGAGGGTGACGGGGCGCCCGTGCTGATGCTGCACGGCAACCCGTCGTGGAGTTACCTGTGGCGGCGGCTGATCGTGGCGCTGCGCGGCGAGCACCGCTGCATCGCGCCCGACCACATCGGGATGGGCCTGTCGGACAAGCCGGGCCGCGGGCGTTACCCGTACACGCTGGCCGCGCGGGTGGACGATCTCGACGCGTTCACCTGCCACCTCGTCGCCGAGCGGGGTGTGCCTGACCGCGGGTGGACGCTGGTGATGCACGACTGGGGCGGCCCGATCGGCATGGCGTGGGCGGGGCGTCATCCTGGCCGGGTGGCCCGGCTGGTGGTGCTCAACACCGCGGCGTTTCCCAATCCGCACGGACCGCGGGTGCGGCCGGCGCTGCGGCTGCCGCTGTGGTTGTTGCGGGAGACCCGTCTGGGCGAGCGGTTGTTCCTGCGTCATCACGCTTTCGCCCGCCTGGCCACGCTGGCGCCGTTCGGGCTGCGCGGGCGGCTGCCCGGCGATGTGCGGGCGGCGTTCCTGGCGCCCGACGACTGTGAGGGGCACCGGGTGGCGGTGCAGCGGTTCGTGCACGACA
This sequence comes from Nonomuraea longispora, assembly GCF_004348345.1. Classification (GTDB taxonomy): domain Bacteria; phylum Actinomycetota; class Actinomycetes; order Streptosporangiales; family Streptosporangiaceae; genus Nonomuraea; species Nonomuraea longispora. The sequence goes on along the minus strand of NZ_SMJZ01000223.1, from coordinate 2,277 downwards.
TCCCGTTCGGCCCCGGCGACCGGTCGTGGCCGCTGCTGGTGCGGGCCGGGGAGAGTCTGGCCGCCTTCGCCGAGCGGCCCGTGCTGATCGGGTGGGGGTTGCGTGACCCGGTGTTCGACCCGGCCATGCTGCGCGAGTGGCGGCGGCGTCTGCCGGGGGCCGAGATCCACGCTTTCCGCGATGCCGGGCACTACGTGCTGGAGGACGCCCATGAGCGGCTGGTGCCGGCCGTACGGGCTTTCCTGCGGCGCTGACCGGTGCGGGCGCCGTCGGCGGCGTGGGATCGGCCGCCCCACTCATCCTGTCAGTGGCGTGATCCGGGCAGCCACCAGTTGCGGTGCCCCAGCAGCCGCATCAGGGAGGGGACCAGCACCATCCGGATGATTGTGGCGTCGATGACGATGGCGGCGGCCACCGCGAAGCCGCCCTGCTGGAAGTCGAGGCGCCGGGTGAACATCAGGCCGCCGAAGGTGACGGCCATGATGGCGGCGGCCAGCGTGATGGGGCGTGCCGTGTGCCGCAGTCCGTGCAGGACGGCGGCGGTGTTGTCGCGGTCGCGGCGGTAGTGTTCGGCGATGCGGTGGACGAGGAAGACCTCGTAGTCGAGGGACAGGCCGAAGACGATGGTGAAGACGATCAGCGGCAGCAGGACGTTGATGTCGGCGCCGTGCCCGGGCAGGTCCTGGAAGACGACGGTGAGCAGCCCGAAGGTGGCGCAGACGCACAGCAGGTTCATGGCCAGCGCCTTCAGCGGGATGAGCAGGCTGCGGAAGACGATGAGCAGCAGGGCGGACGAGGCCAGCAGCACCGCCGCCAGCACCCGCCACAGGCCGTCGAGCGCGCCGTGGGCCAGGTCGGTGAGCCTGGCCGTCGGCCCGGTGGCCAGGATCTGCTGGCCGGCGGGCAGCAGGCGCCCGGCCAGGGTGTGCAGGTCGCGCTGGAAGCCCGCGGCGGCGTCGCTGTCGGGGGCGGGTCTGGCGGCGATCAGCATGACGGTCAGGTCCCTGCCGTTGTCGAGTACGGTGCTCACCGACACGCGCGGGTCGGCGCTCAGGGCCCGGCCCAAGGCGAAGGTGTCGACCGGGGCGGTGTGGCCGGGGTGGGGCAGCGCCAGGGCGGTCAGCCCGGCGACCCCGTCCCGCTCCATGTCGGCCAGGCCCGTGCCGATGTCGGTGCCGGCCATCGCGTCCCGGTCGTAGTGCAGGCCGAGCCGCAGGTGCAGGGCCGGTGCGGCGGTCAGCAGCAGGACGGTGACGGCCGCCAGCGCGTACCGGCCGGGTCGTTTCATCAGATGTTCGGCGCCGCGTAGCCATGCGGGCTGTCGTGTGGTGTGCGGGGCGGGCCTCAGCCTGGGCACCTGGCCCCAGTGCAGGCGGCGGTCCAGCAGGGTCAGCAGCGCGGGCGCGAGGGTCAGCGCGGCCGCGAGGGTGACGAGCGCGGCCAGCATGCCCGCCAGTGCCAGGGAGTGTGCCCACGGCACGCCGACGAGCAGCAGCGCGCACGAGGTGACCATGATGACGGCCCCGCACCAGGTGACCGTGCTGCCGGCGGTCGCGGTGGCGCGTCCGGCCGCCGCCGCGGGCGCCAGTCCCGCGCGCCGGGCCTGGCGGTAGCGCAGCAGGATCAGCAGTGTGTAGTCCAGCCCCAGGCCCAGCGACATGGTGAGGGTGTAGGTGAGCATGGTGGAGTCGACGGGCGTGAGCGTGGCCGCCGCAGCGAGCGCGCCCGTGGCGGTCGTGATCGCCGCGCCGCCCACCGCCAGCGGGACCGCCGCCGCGCCCACCGTGCCGAGCCCGAACACCAGCAGCAGCGCCGCCACCGGGATGGTCACGGCCTCCATCGAGCGCAGGTCGGCCAGGTCGGTGTGCGCGAGCTGTGCGAAGGCGCGGCTGACGCCCACGATCGTCACGCTGACCGTGCCTGCCGAGGCCTGCCGGACGGCGTGGCGCGCGTTCGCGAGCTGGCCGGGCAGGTTGCGCTGGCGGGTGAGTTCGTCGCCGTGCACGCCGGCCAGCACGTAGGCGTGGCGGGGGTGGCCGCCGTCGGTGTCGGGCAGGGGCAGCAGCGCGCCGATGTCGGGGCGGGCGGCCAGCGCGTCCACTGTGGCGGCCATCGCCTGCTGGAAGCGGGGTTCGTCGGCGTGCAGGCTTTCCGAGGAGAAGGCCAGCAGCATCTGTTCCGTGCCCAGTTCCGGCAGTCCGCGGGCGATGGCCGCGGCGGCCTGCGCGGATCGCGAGCCCGGCACCTCCAGCGAGGGCGGGCTGAGCCGTTGCATGA
>NZ_SMJZ01000222.1 GCF_004348345.1 Nonomuraea longispora | reverse complement strand
CCGGACGGCTGACCCGCCCCACCGAACGGCTGACCGGTCCGCGTGCGCGCCGGCCGACGCCTACCCCGGCGAGTTGTCCGTGGTGCCGTCGCCACCATGAGTTCCGGGCGGAGACGCGAAACATCCGGCCGGAAGTGTCCGGTCGGATGTTCCTGAGGTCGGCGGTCAGCTCACCGGCGCCGACGACGACGACGCCGGCGCGCACTCGCGCCGGAAGAGTCCGGATATAGGTCCGGATTGGGCACTGGTTGACGTGCAATGCCGAAGTAGTGCAGCAGAGACATGGTGACCTCCGTGATCGTGCCGCTGACGGGACCGTCATGTGCCCGTCTCCCCTGCGACAACACCCCGCCTGTGTCACGTGTGCCCGCCCGGGATGCTTCTGACCGGGTTTTTACCCCCGGGCGACGACTCCCGCCGCCCGCAAACCCTTGATCGGCCAAAGTCCCGCCCATACTCTGCCCGTGCGGATCATCCCCCTGGCCGAACCGACGGACGGAGTCACCCTCTCATGCTGATCAGGACGAAGGCCGCGTTCGTGACCTCGGTGGCCGCGATCGCCCTGGCGGGCACGCCGCCCGTGGCGCACTCCCAGGCGACGGCGGCCGGCGCGGCCTCCTGCCCGCTGGTCTTCGGGCACGGCGGCTATCCTTCCGGGCCGAACCCCTGGGAACGCGACCAGATCCGCCAGCCCAACAACGCCCGCGCCGTGAACGCCCAGAAGGATTGGGGCGCCGACGGGGTGGAAGGCGACGTGCAGCTCACCCGGCACGGCACCAAGGCCGTCATGTGGCACAACACCACCACCAACGGGTTGACGGGCACCAGGAAGAACATCACCGATCTCTGGTGGACGGCCGGAAGCGACAACCTGCGCGACCGCCGCATCGCACGCGGCCCGTACGCGGGGGAACAGGTGCACACGCTGCGGCAGTGGCTCGACCACGTGCGCTCAGCCGGCCTGATCGCTCTGCTGGAGGTCAAGCCCGAGGCCAGAGCCGTGCTCTCCGACCCCGCCTACGCCACGGCCGCGTGGAAGGAGATCTCCGACCCGATCAAGGAACGCCAGGCCTCGCAACGCATCCTGGTCTACTCGCAGGACTCCTGGATCCAGGCCGAACTCGCCAAGCGCCATCCCGGCCTGCTCAAGGGCCCCGAGGCGCGCTGGACCGACAGCGTCAGCTGGGCGGAGCCGCCACCCGCCTGGAACGGCAACGTGAGCCGCTGGCGGGAGGTGCTGGCCCAGGCGCCGAAGAGCGTGATGACGAACTTCACGAAGGAATATCGCGCCTGGCTCACCGACGCCTGCGGCTGAACGCACCGCTCCACGCCCCACCGGGTCCCCCGGCAGACCGGCACCCGGAGTTCCATCCCGGCGCCGGCGGCCGGGCGTACACGATGAACTGTGCAGGGCCGCCCTCCCGTTTCCAAGGGCATGCGCCGCCGGTCCGAGGCCGCCCGGGGGACGGCCGCGCGGCCGTCCCCCGGAGTCACGACGGCGCCTGTACGCCTGACGGGCGGCTCACCACACGTCCAGGCCCGGCCTCCGGGCGGGAGGGCCGGCGGCGGGGCAGGAACACGGAGATCGCCATGCCGGCGACCCCCGCGGCCGCCGAAATGATCAACGCGTAGCGCAGGCCGTCCTGCGTGGGCAGCGAGGCGGCGCCCAGCCGCACGGTGTGCGCGGCCAGCACGGTGCTGATCACCGCGCTGGCCGTCGCCGTGCCGATGGAGCGCATCAGCGAGTTGAACCCGTTGGCCGCGGCCGTCTCCGAGACGGGGACCGCGCTCATGATCGAGGCCGGCATCGCGGCGTAACCCAGGCCGGCCCCCGCCGAGACGATGGTCGCGGCCAGCGCGACGTGCCAGACCTCCGTCATCACGGCCAGCGCGCCGGCGTAGCCCGCGACGGCGAGCAGGGCGCCGAGGATGAGCGTCACCTTGGGGCCGTAGGCGCCGGTGATGCGGGCCGAGACGGGCGAGAGCAGGATCATCATGCCGCCGCCCACCGCCATGCAGAGCCCGGCCTCGAACAGGGAGAGCCCGAGCCCGTAACCGGTGGCGGGCGGAGCCTGGAGCACCTGGGGGAAGACGAGCTGGGTGCCGAACATGGCGAATCCGAACGCGATGGACGCCAGGTTGGTGAGCAGCACCTGACGCCGGGTGGTGGTCCGCAGGTCGACCAGAGGATTGGCGACCCGCAGCTCCACGAACGTCCAGACGGCGAAGATGACGGCCGCCGCGGCGAACAACCCCAGGGTGAGCGGGCTCGTCCAGCCCCAGCTGCCGCCCTTGCTGATGGGCAGCAGAAAGCACACCAGGCCGGCCGACAGGCCCACCACGCCGGGGAAGTCGAAGCGTCCGCCCGCGCGCAGCGACGAGTCGGGCACGATCGTGAGGGTCAGGACCAGGCCCGTCGCCCCCATCGCGGCGGCCACCAGGAAGAGCATGTGCCAGTCGGCGTACTGTGCGACGACGGCGCCCACCGGCAGCCCGATCGCGCCGCCCGCGCCCAGCGTCGCGCTCATCAGGGCCATGGCCGAGCCCAGCCGCCCGGACGGCAGCAGGTCGCGCATGATGCTGATGCCGAGCGGGATCACGCCGACCGCGCAGCCCTGGAGCGTACGGCCGAGCACCACGAGGGGCAGGGCACTGGTGAAGACGCAGATCGCCGATCCGATGACCATCAGGGCGAGGCTGATCACCATCATGCGGCGCTTGCCGTACATGTCGCCCAGCCGCCCGCTCACCGGCGTGAACACCGCCGAGGACAGCAGCGTGGAGGTGATGGCCCAGGACGCGTCCTCCGCCGGGGCCGACAGCAGCCGCGGCAGGTCGGGGATGACGGGCACCATCAGGGTGAACATCATCGACACGACCATGCCGCTGAAGGCCAGGGCGGCGGTGACGAGCCCGCTCGATCTGCTGGGGGATGGGGGAAGCGCCACCGGGCTCCGTTCGGTCGGGGACAGGACAGCACAAGGCTGCCAGACACCGCGAATGGAATACCCACCCCCCGCTCGCGCCAGACCTCGGCCCGGCCGCCCGCGCGCCAGCGGGCGTCGCCGCGTCCGTGATCGGACGCACCTTCGTGCCGTTGACGTAGTAGTCGGTCTTACTGTCCGACCACACGCGGTGGTGCGGGCCGGCGCCGGGCAGGCCGAGCGGGTGACGATCCCGCTCGCGCGGCGCGCGTTCCAGCACTGGGACGGGAGCTGGCGGACCGAGCCGGGCGAGTACACCGTGCACGCCGGCTCCAGCGTCGCCGGCCTCCCCCTCACCGCCCAGGTCAGCGCACCATGAAACGACCTCCGGCCGCGCAGTTCCTCCTGGCGCCGGTCTCGCTGCCGGTCGGCGTGGTGACCACGGTGATCGGCGGCGGCTACCTCATCGGCCTGCTGGTACGGCGGACGAGGCGCGGCACCGCCGCCTGACGGGCGGGCCGGTCACGTTCCGCACGTGGGGCAGCCGGGACGTCGCGGCACGGCTCGCGACCGGATCTCCAGCGGCCAGAAGTCCACCTCGCTCCACCTGCCGCCGAGCGCGGGCGGCAGGCCGGCGATGAGGCGGAGGGCCTCCCAGGCCAGGATGTTGCCGACGAGACCGCACAGCGCCCCCATCGCGCCCGCCTTCTCCCTCTTCCCGACGACCGTCTCCATGCCGTCGCGGCCGTGGTCGGCGAACGTCTCGGCGCGTACGCACGCCCAGCAGGCGGTCCGTCCCGGGACGATCGAGGTGCCGAGCACGCCGATGTGGTAGGCGTACCCGGTGCCCATGATGTGCGGGACACGCGGCCAGCAGGCCTCGCTCACCCAGCCCGCCACGTCGTTGGGGGTGGGCAGGTCGGCCGCGCCGACGACGACGTCCGCGCCGGCCACGACGTCCTCAAGGTCGCCGGCCCCGCCGATGCGGCGGTCGAAGGTCTCGACCTCGACGTACGGGTTCGCCTCGCGCAACCTCGCCGCGGCCGCCTCGACCTTGGGGGCGCCCACGTCGCCGACCCTGAACACCACCTGCCGGGTGAGGTTCGAGCGTTCGACCCGGTCGAAGTCGCACAGGCGGATCCGCCCGACGCCGGCGACGGCCAGCGCGAGCGCCACCCATCCGCCGATGCCGCCGACGCCGCAGACGGCGGCGGTCGCGCCGTCGACGCGCCGCTGGAGGCCGACGCCGCTCGTCTCCGGCGCCAGGCCCTCGTCGCAGAAGTCCTGGAACAGCCGGAGCTGACGGTCGTAGAACCCGGCCCGTTCCTCGCCCAGCAGGCGGAAGTCCCGTTCGGGGTCGCGGGTCCTGCTGAGCAGCCGTTCCTCCGCGAGGATCTGCACGACCTCCGCCACCCGCTGTTCCGCCTCCGGGTCGTCGCCGCGGGCCAGCGCGCCGATCTCGCCGATCGAACGGGTGCCGTCGAGCAGCCGCACCACGTCTTTCACGAAGGGGTCGCAGGCGAATCTCTTGACGGTCCGGTCCGCCAGGCACAGGAACAGCAGCGTGCCGCCGTCCGTCTGCACGATCACGCTGTCGCGCAGGCGGGGACGCCAAGCGGCCTCTGTCACGGGCATGCCTCCTCAGAAGTCGTCGAGTTCCCGAACGGCCTGGTCGAGGTCGTCGGCGACGCCGCGGCGCAGCAGCCTGGCGTACAGGCCGTCGCCGGTGACGCCCAGCCGGCGGATCAGTCGCGCCCGCGCGCTCATCTGCTCCTGGGCGTCCTCGATGATGCTCTCCGTCCGGCCCTTCCATCCGTACGCGTCCAGGAACCGGCGCAGCCGCGCGGGCCGCGCGCGGAACTCCGTGAACCCCTCGGCGGAGACCACGTGGCGGGCGTGCAGCGGCACCCAGCACAGCGCCACCGACGCCACGTCGGAGTCCACCGTGGTCGGGCCGGCGAAGTCCCAGTCGAAGAAACCGGCCAGCCGCCCGTCGTGGTAGGCGGCGTTGAACGGGCTGGCGTCGTTGTGCCCGATGACGAGCCCCGGCTCCCATGGCCGGCCGGTGCGCCAGTGAGCGCCGTCGGGCGGCACGAAGTCGGCCACCGCCTCGTGGTAGGACCGCAGCCACGACGCCACCTGCACGAGCGTGTCCTCGGTGCGGGTCCACCACGGCCACACCAGGGCGTCGCCGACCGTGTCACCCTCCAGATAGGTGAGGAGCTCGTAACCGTCGGCGTCGACGCCGAGGACCCGGGGCGCCCCCTCGAACCCTCTGCGTTCCAGGTGCCACAGCAACTCGTGCACGGACGCCGTCCACGCCCGCACGGGCCGCCGGACCCGGGACCCCACGCGTACGGCGCCGCCGTCGTTCCCGCCTCCGAGCCGACTCCCGGTCACGAGCGCCTCCCATCGGGGCAGCGGCCGGGCGGCTCACGTCGATCGAGGGTTTCCTGCTCCGTCCTCGCCCCATGAAATCTCGCACGGCGACCGCGTCCCATCAAGACCGCGTTCCCGGCAAGGCCGTGCCCGCCGGCGGGACCGTGCCCCCGCGTATGATCGACCCCGCTCCGGCGGCCGGCGCCATGGCTCTATAAGATGTAGTACTACGAAACGTAGAGTTGGAGGGCCGCCGGTGCGGGTGATCGTGGCGGGAGCGGGGATCAGCGGGCTGGCGGCGGCTCGGGGGCTCATCGCCGCCGGGCACGAGGTGGTGGTGCTGGAGCAGGCGCCGGGGCTGCGGCTGGGAGGCGGGGCCATCACCTTGTGGTGCAACGGCACGGCGATCCTCGGGGACGTCGGCGTCGACCTGGAGGGGACGGGGCAGCGGCTGACGGCGATGCGCCTGCGGACGGCGGGCGGCCATCCGGTGCTGGAACTCGACCTGGAGGAGCTGGCGGAACGGTTCGGGTCGGCGGCCCGCGTGCTCCCGCGCGGCTCGTTGATCACCCTTCTGAACGACGGGCTGCCGGAGGGCACCGTACGGTTCGGCGCGCGGGTCACGGAGGTGCTGGCCGGCCGCGACGGCGTACGGGTGCGGACGCGGACGGGCGAGGAGTTCGCCGGCGACTTCCTGGTGGGGGCCGACGGGGTGCGCTCGCGGGTGCGGGCCCTCGTGCTGGGCGACGCCCCGGCTGCGCCGACCGGCGCGGCGATCTGGCAAGGGCTGACGCCGGCCCCGTTCGACCTGGGCTCGGTCACGACGCTGATGGTCGGCAGGCAGGGCGACTTCGGTTACGCGAGCGCGGGCGACGGGCTCATGCAGTGGTTCTTCGACGTGCCGTGGTCGCCCGGCACACCGAGGGAGGACAAGCCGCTGGAGATGTTACGCCGACGGTTCGGGGGATGGGCCTCCCCCGTCGAGCAGGTGCTGGACTCGCTGCGCGACGGCGACGCCGGGTTGTTCCCGCACACCCGGCACAAGGTGCCGTGCCGCTGGGGCCACAACCGGTGCGTGCTGCTCGGGGACGCCGCGCACGGCATGCCGCCTGTCGGGGCGCAGGGCACCAACCAGGCCCTTGAGGACGTGGCGACCCTGGTTGACTGCCTGGCCACGGTGCCCGACCCGGCCGCGGTCGTCGGCGTCTACTCCGCCAGGCGCAGGCGGCGGGCGGCCCTGGCCTCCACCGTCGCCTCGAACACCCTGGCCGTGTCCGGCCCGCGTACGTTGATGCAGAGCGAGCGCCTCATGCGCATGAACGGCGCCGCGCCGCCACGGCTGGCCACCCGGGGGTTCGGACGCCTGCTCAGCGCCCTCAGCGACCGGATCTGAGAGCTCCCGGGGCGCCGCCGCCCTCCTCGATCACGCGGCGGGCCCACGCCACTTCGAGCTTCCCCGTGGGCGTCCTGCGCAGGGCCGGGAGGAGCACGATGGCGCGTGGCACCTTGTAGCCGGCCAGGCCGCGGCGGACCCAGTCCTGGAGCTCCCGCTCCGTGAGCGTGCCGTCCCCGGTGGCGACCACCGCCGAGACGCGCTCGCCCCACGTCTCGTCCCGGACGCCGACCACGACGCAGTCGTTCACGCCCGGGTGGGCGAGCAGCGCGTTCTCGACCTCCTGCGGGAAGACCTTCTCCCCGCCCGTGTTGATCACGCCCGAGTCCCGGCCGAGGAAGGTGATCGCGCCGTCCTCCTCGACCCGCGCGAGGTCGCCGGGGACGGAGTGGCGGACGCCGTCGATGACGCGGAACGTGGCCTCGGTCCTGGCGGGGTCCTTGTGGTAGCCGAGCGGCAGCGGGCCGGCGTAGGCGAGCACGCCCGTCTCCCCGCTGCCGGGGGCGATCTCCGCGCCGTCGGAGGAGATGACCTTGGTCGCCGGCACCGGGTGGAAGCGGCTGGGCAGGTCGCCGGTGAAGGAGGTGATGGCGAAGGCGAACGGCCCTCCCTCGCTGGAGGCGAGCGCGTCGATGATCGTGACGTCGGCCCGCTCGTGCAGGGCACGCTTGAGCCCGTCGCTGAGGACCGTGCCCGAGCTGATCACCGACGAGAGCGAGGTCAGGTCGTACGGCCTCCCGGCGTCCTGCGCCGCGACGAGCTCGTCCACGAGCGGCCGGCACACCGCGTTGCCCGCCACGATGATCGTGCCGGCCCGCCGCGCCGCGACGGTCTCCCAGACGTGCCGCGCGTCGAGCCCGCCCTGGCGGGTCGTGATGACCCGGCCGCCGGTGAGCAGGGCGCCCATCGAGTTGAACAGCCCGGTGGCGTGCATGAGCGGGACCACCGGCAGCGTGGCGGGCGCCCGGCCCTCCGCGTGCGCCGTCTCCGCGATCCGCGCCGCCTCGTCGAGCGTCGAGGGCAGCTCGGACACGCCCAGCGGCCGGAAGATCGGCACCGTCAGCGAGTGCAGCAGGTCGCCCTGCCGCCAGATGACGCCCTTCGGCCGGCCCGTGGTGCCGCCGGTGTACATGAACAGGCGGTCCGTGCTCGGCCGTGACGCGGCGGGTCTCGGCTCCGTACCGGCGAGGAGATCGTCGAGGCCGGTCGCGGGAGGGCCGGCGGGCTCACCGGCGGGCTCACCGGCGCGTACGAGCAGGCGCAGCGTGGGCACCGTACGCGCGGCGTGGCCGACGTGGGCGGCCAGCTCACCGCTGAAGACGATCGCCGCGGCGTCGGCGTCGCGCAGCACGGCGGACAGTTCCTTCCCGGTGTAGCGGTAGTTGGCGTTGACCGGCACGGCGCCGAGCTTGAACGCGGCGAAGACGGTCTCGAGGTAGGCCGCGCCGTTGTACAGGTAGCAGGCCACCGTGTCGCCCGGCCCGACCCCGGCCCGCTCCAGCGCCGTGGCCAGCCGCGCCGCCCGGTCCTCGAACTCGGCGTACGTGTGATCGCGGCCCGGCTCGGAGATGGCCACGGCGCCGGGGAGGCGCCGGGCGACGGCCTCCCAGATCGTGCCGATGGAGACGTCCACGGATCGGCCCCCTTCTCGTCCCCCCGGCGGAACGCGTCGGCTGCGCCACATGGTAGGCACGGGCATGATCCGGGCGACACCGCCCAAATGACCGGGCGGTGGGTGGACAAATGACGTAGCCGTCTCCCTCGCCCGGGGGACGTTCCTCCCCTGCGGCGGGGAAGGAGGCCGGGGCGTGCGGCCGTACGGTGACGTGCATGACGCATTCCGAGCCGCGGCGCCGCCGCGCACGACGCTGGCCGGCGTACGCGGTGGCGGGGTCGTTCCTCGGTTACGCCGCAGGGAAGGCCGCCTTCGCCACGCAGGCGAGGCTCGGGTTCCCCGGCGGGCCGCCGGTCTCGCCCGCCGAGGCCGCGGGCTACTTCCTGGACCCGGCCGCGGCGCAGTGGCTCGCGGCCGCGTCGGGGGTGGCGGCAGCCGGGGTGGTCCTCCTCACGGTCCTGCCGCTGGGCCGCCGGGTGCCCAGGCGGCTGATGCTGCCCGTGCTCGCCGTGATGGCCCTGGCCGTCGGCGGCGGCGGCGGGATCATGGCCGTGGACGGCCTGATCGGCATCGGCGTGGGCTGGGGGTGGCACCACGGGCTTCTCGGGCTCGCCGTGACCGGGTTGTTCCTGGAGACGATCCGTTCGTACGCTGTCTCCACCGGCCGACGGCGATTTGTGGACGGTGGGGCCGGGCCCTAAAGTCACGCCTCGTGAGACCTTTCATGATCACGGTGCTGGCGGGCACCCTCGCCGCCTCACTGACCGGGCCGTGGGCGGCGACCGCCGCCGCGGAAACGGCGAGCCATCCCGTCGACCGCTCCGAGCTGACCGCCAACGCGCTCTACGACGCGGGTCCGCTGCCCGCCACGAAGTGCACGGAGCCGCCGGTCAGGCGCGACGACCGCAGGCTGGCGCGCGCCTACGTCAACGCGGTCGTCGCCTGCCTGGAGCGGGCGTGGAAACGGCACCTCACCGGCGCGGGCCTGCCGTACGAGCCGGTCAGGGTGCGGCACATGAGCCGGATCCCGAGCGACCACTGCGACCTGCCCGTGGACGGCGCCGACTCCCAGGCGTGGTACTGCGAGAAGTCCCGCACGCTGATCTTCCAGATCGGCAAGGAGTGGGCCGCCGCCCCCTCCGACCTCTGGTTGTTCCACACGGCCGCCTCCCTGTACGCCTATCACGTGCAGCACCTGACCGGGATCTCGGCCGCCCTCGGGGAACTGAACGCCGGCTCGAAGGCCGAGTCCCGTGAGCAGTCCCGGCGCTACTTCCTCCAGTCGGCGTGCCTGGGCGGCGCGTTCATGAAGAGCGTCTGGCCCATGAAGGGGCGCTCCGCGAAGGACTGGCACCGCTTCAAGACCCTCCCCGTCGGCGACGATGACGGCAGGAACAGCTGGTACGGCACGACCGCCACGGTCCGCTCCTGGGTGGGGCGCGGTTTCGCCACCGGCGACCCCGGCTCGTGCAACACCTGGGCGGCCACGTCGGCCGAGGTGTCCTGACGCGCGACCGCACAGGTCGGCCGTGCGGGTCAGCCGGGGACGCGGAGGGCGAGCATGGCGACGTCGTCGTCGTTGTCAGTGGGGCGCACGTTGGCGAGCAGGGCGTCGCAGATCGTGCCAAGGGGCCTGTCCACCAGGGAGGAGGCCTGCCGGGCGAGCCTGTCCAGGCCCTCGTCGAGGGAGTGGCCGGGAGACTCGATCAGCCCGTCGGTGTAGAGCAGCAGCACCGCGCCGGGCGGCAGGTGGACGGCGGCGTCGTCGCGGTCGGGGGACAGCCCGGTGCCCAGCAGGAGGCCGCTGCCCTCGTCCAGGAAGCGGGCCGGCCCGTCGCGTTCGGCCAGGAGGGGCGGCGGATGGCCGGCGTTGGTCCAGCGCAGCCGCCAGGCGCCTTCCAGGCGTTCCACCCGGGCGAAGACGACGGTCGCCATCGTCGTCTCGGCCATGCGCACGACCGCCTCGTCGAGCCGGTTCACGATCACGCTGGGAGGCTCCTCCACCTCCCCGGCGTACGCGCGGAGCATGTTGCAGACCTGGGCCATGCCCGCCGCGGCGTCGAGGTCGTGGCCGACGACGTCGCCGATCACCAGCCCTGCCGACCCGTCCGACAGGACGAAGGCGTCGTACCAGTCGCCGCCGACCTGTGAGGCGTCGGGCGCGGGCAGGTAGCGGGCGGCCATCTGCAGCCCCGGCACGCGGGGCAGCGCCGGCAGCAGATGGCGCTGCATGGTCTCCGCGACCCGGCGCTGCCGTTCGTACAGGCGGGCGTTGTCGAGCGCGAGCCCGGCGCGGCGGGCGATGTCCTCGGCCAGCAGCATGTCGTCCGGCGTGAACGCCGCCGAGCGCTCGGAACGTCCCAAGGTCAGCGCGCCCACCACCTCCCGCACGCCGCGGATGGGCGCGATGCTCGCGGAGTGCATGCCGGTCCCGTCGAACAGCTCGCGCTGCGCCACCGCGATGTCCGAGTCGGGAGGGCCCTGGTAGTCCTGCGGTCCCACCAGCGAGGGCGTGACCCCGCGCAGCGCACGCGACAGGGGCATCGAGGACTCCTGCGGCACGGGCGTCATCGGCCCCTCCAGGTCTCGCCGGTGCACCCGGACGCCGTTCTCGTAGTGCACCACGGCGGCGCGCGACACCCCGCCCTCCTCGGTGAGCAGGTCCACCACCGCCCAGTCCGCCATCAGGGGGACCACCAGGCGGATGAGCTGGCGTACGGTGTCGTCGACGACCAGGCTCGCGGTGAGGGTCGCGGTCGCCTCCGCCAGCAGGGCCAGCCGGTCCAGTTCGGCCATCGACGCCGCAGACGGTCTGCCTCCCTCCGCGGCGCCGGACGTGGATCCCTCGCGGAAGAGCACCAGGGCGCCCTTGTCGCCCTCGCCGTTCTGGTAGGGGGTCACCAACCAGGACACCGCGAGCAGCGAGCCGTTCCCGCACTCCAGCCATTCATCGTCGCACTGGCGGGTCTCGCCGGCGATGAGGGCCTGCCGCACCGTGCACCGGCTGCGCGGCAGGGGCTCGCCGTACTTCCCGCGGTGCAGCAGATCGTGGGCGTCCTTGCCCAGCAGGGTCGAGGCGGCGCGGTCGAGGATCTGCTCGGCCCGGGGGTTGACGTCCACGATGTGCCCGCGGTCGTCCACCACGTACGTTCCCACGTCGGACAGGTCCCGCAGCCGGAAATCGTACCCGCCCCCCGCTGGAACGTTCATCGCAGCTCCTTTCCCCGTGCTGCGATCTCTACCCAGCGACCTCCCACATCACCATCCAGTCATTACGGACATTTCACGGCAGCGAGCAGGGCGATGCCGTGACGCCACCTGACGCCACCTGCCTACCAGTCGCCCCGGTAGAGCTGGCCGCGGATCGCACCGCCGGGGAACTGGGCGGTGTGCAGATTCGCGTACCAGTTGCCGGGGTTGTTCCAGATGCGGCGGGCCAGCGCGGCGGAGACTGCGGCGCTGCCCGCGACGCCGTTGACGCCGGCCGGCAGGCCCTTCTTCGCGGCGAGGAAGGGCACGGCCACCGGCCCGTTCTTGCCCTTCGGCGCCCGGTGGAGATGCGCGCCCACCGGCGCTCCGATCCGTTCCCACGCGGCGGCGAACCACACCCGCCCGCCCTGCGGCTGCACCAGCCAGCCGGCGCGGCCGTCGCGGTCGCCGACCTTCGTGCCTGCCGCCGGGACCTCCTGCCGCCCGTCCGCCCGCGTGGTGAGCGTGGTGGTGAACCCGTGCGACAGCACCGACTCCAGCGCCACCGGGCGGATCCGGTGCAGCTGGGCGCGCGCGGCTCCGGCGGCGAACTTCTTATTGTGCAGGTTGGCGTACCAGTTGCCCGGATTGTTGAGGATGCGGCCGAGCAGGGCGCGGTCCTTGACGGTGACCGCGCCCTTGACGGCGTGGAGGGTCGCGGGCAGCGCCTGGCCGAAGAACGGAATCTTGACCTCGCCGTTCTCCCCGGCCTGGCCGCGGTGGATGTGGAACCCGCTGGGCGCGGCGATCTTGTGCCATCGCACGGCGTACTCGACCCGGTGGCCGTGGACGCGGAACACGGCGATCGCGCTGCCGTCCCGGTCGCCGGCCTTCGTCCCCTTGACGGGCACCTCGTTGGCGCCGTCGAGCACCGCCGCCAGGTACACGGGCGTGGTGGCGCCGGCGGGAACCGGGGCGAGCGAGGCGGCGACCAACGCCGCGGCGACGGCCAGGCCGGGAACGCTGAGGGTACGCATGTCCATGATTGCCCTTTCAGTGGTCTCTCGGCCTGGTACGGCCTCCTCCCCCGCCGGGGTTCAACCACCGTCCGGGCATCGCCTAGTCGCCCGTGATCAGCCGGCGTTCCAGCTGCAGGATGGGCTTGGTGCCCGAGCTGTCGTAGTTGCCCAGCGTCACCGACACCCAGTCCAGATCGGGATAGACGTTGTACGTGTCGCCCACACCCGGGCCGCCCCCCGTGTGGCCGTAGAGCCGCCGGCCGCCGAAGATGTGCGTCGCGAACCCGTAGCCGTAGTGCGAGCACGACAGCAGCGAGTCCTGCCCCTCCTCGGGAGGCACGACGGTCTTGCCGCTCGTGGCCAGCTCGACGGTCGCGTGGTCGAGCAGCCTGCCGTCCTGCCGCAGCGCCGTCACGAATTTCAGCAGCTCCCCTGTCGTGGAGTACGAGCCGCCCGCGGGCAGGCCGACGAACGGGGCCATCTCGCTCGTCGTGAAGTCGAAACGTGCACCGGTTTCGCGGTCGGTCGCGTAGGAGTGGGCGATGTCGTCCGCGGCCAGGATCTCCGGCCGGGTGTAGAAGTCCGTACGTCTCATCCCGGCCGGGGCGAACACGTGCTCGCGTACGTAGTCGTAGTAGTTCTGGCCCGACACCTCGGCCACGATGGCGCCGAGCACGACGAACCCGTCGTTGCTGTACTGGTATCGCGTGCCCGGCGTGAACTGCGTCGGCAGGCCCCTGATGATCTTCTGGGTGCCCTCCCACACCTCCTCGACCGTGTCCCACGCCCGCTCCTCCGGGTCAGGCGGCCCCGTCATCTTCGGCGGCCTGCCCACCCCGGACGTGTGCGTCAGCAGCTGGTGCACGGTCACGTTCTTCGCCACTTCGGCGGGGAAGCCGTCCAGGTAGGCGCCCAGCTTCTCGTGGAGCGCCACCTTGCGCCGCTGCACCAGCTGCAGCACGGCCGTGGCGGTGAAGCACTTGCCGATCGAGCCGAGGTTGAAGAGGGTGTCCGTGCGGTTGCGGACCTTCCCGGCCTTGTCCGCCATGCCGTAGGCGCGCTGCAGCACGGGCTCGCCGCGGTGGGCCAGCAGCACCGTGCCGGAGAACTCGTCCGCCTTGGCGCGGGCGGCGACGTAGCGGTCGTACTCGCCGCCGGGGCGCAGTTCCTTCGGTACGCGTCCGCGCCGGGACGGGGCGGCGTGCGCGGGTCCTGCCCCCATGCCGCCGGCGACCGCGAACGGCGCGGCTCCCATCGCCCCCAGCAAGGACCGCCGCGACGCCACAGGTGATCGACGTTCCATGATCATGCCTCCTCCACGGACGACCGGCACGGTCTTCCCCTGGCACGCGATCCAATCCGGTGAGGCGTTTCCTGGGCGTTACCGCCTCCGCCGCGCGTGGCACCCTTCAGTGGCGTCCCGCCACGCGCGGCCGGCTGACGGGCACCCCTCCAGAACCCGGCGGGAAGCGGGATGGCACGCTGTGCCTGACAACCGCCGGAAGGAGCCGCGCATGAAGATCGTGGTCGACGACCTGTCCAGCCCGGAGATCGCCACGTTCCTTGACGAGCACGTACAGCAGATGCGCTCCATCACGCCCCTGGAGAGCAAGCACGCGCTCGACCTCGACGGGCTGCGCGAACCCGGGGTCACGTTCTGGTCGGTCATGGACGGCGACACGATCGTCGGCTGCGGGGCGATCAAACGGCTGGACTCCGGCCACGCCGAGGTGAAGTCGATGCGCACCTCGCGGGCGCGACGGCAGAGCGGGATCGCGTCGCTGCTGCTGGAGCACATCATCGCCGAGGCCCGCAGGATGGGCTTCACCCGGCTGAGCCTGGAGACCGGGTCGGCGGCGTTCTTCCTGCCCGCGCGGCGGTTGTACGAGAAGTTCGGCTTCGCGTACTGCGAGCCGTTCGCCGGCTACCGGCCCGACCCGCACAGCGCGTTCATGACGAGAACCCTCTGACGCCTCGCGGCCCCCCGCTGCCCCGCCCGGCGTCGCAGCAGAGTCTCGAGGGAACGTGGAGCGTCTCGCCGGTGATCGGCGCGGCGGCGTCGGAGCACAACCACAGGACCGCTCGGGCGACACCCTCGGCAC
>NZ_SMJZ01000221.1 GCF_004348345.1 Nonomuraea longispora | reverse complement strand
GCAACGTCGCGGCAGGTACGGCCAGCAGCACGGTGATCGCGCCCACCGCGGCGACCTCGGCGCGCCAGCCCGTGGTCAGCCCGCCAAGGGCGCCGGCCAGTGCCAGCCCCGACGGGATGCACAACCCCCACAGCGCCAGCGCCGTCTGCCGGGACCGGCCCTCCAGCAGGCGGGCCAGCAGCCCGGGTCCCGTGATCACGACGAGGGCGTAACCGGCGGCCTGGACGGCCCGTGACACGAACAACGCCGTCGGACCGCCCGCGAGCGTCGCCGCCAGGCCCGCCACCCCCAGAGCCGCCAGACCGGCCACGAAGAACCCGCGCAGCCGACGACGATCAACCCACAACCCGAGCGGCAGACAGGTGAGCCCGGCGACCAGCGTGATGGCCGAGGACAGCAGGCCCGCGGCGGTGAGCGACAGCTGGAACTCCGCGCCCACAGAGGTCAGGAAGGGGACGAACTCCCCCAAGGCCATGCTGGCCGCCGCGCCTGCCGCCACCACGGTGACGACCGTACGAATGCTCATCGGGCACGCACCTCCCACAGGTAGGGAGACGCGACCGGCGAGCCGGCCCGATCCTCAAGCCCGGTCGGGCGACGTCTCGACGAGGATCCTCAGGCCCGACATCGTATCCCGGGGCGCCGTCCGCCCGCCCCTACCGGCGTGACGCTTCGATCAGCCGCCGGTGTGACTCCAGCAGGCCCTTGGGGAGGTCGTCGGGGGCGCACCAGCGGGCTTCCAGGATCTCCATCGGGTTCAGGCGCATCGTGCCGCCGCCGGCGTACCCGGCCGCGTACGCGACCTCGACCCTGAGCTGGAACCCGCTCCTGAGCTGCACCATCTTTCCGACGCGCACCTCAAGCCCGGTCTCCTCCCTGACCTCGCGGGCGACCGTCTGCTCGAAGGTCTCGCCGCGCTGCGCGCCGCCCGTCGGCAGCCCCCACTGCTGGTCCTCGGCCCAGAAGCGGTGCCGCAGCAGCAGAACGTTGCCGTCGGGGTCGCGGACGACACCGGTCACACCGACCATGAACTTGTCCTGCGAGAGGTAGAGCAGCCGCCACTTCACCGGCCCGCGAAGTCCGTGCCAGAGCCGCGCCAACAGCCTCTTCACCGACGTCCTCCGCCATCCGTTGCCCCTGACGGGGAAGCGTACCGGTCGTGCGGGGCGGCGCCGCCGGGCGCCGGACAGCCGTCTGCGGACTTCGCGCCCGCGTGCCGCCGCCTGCAACCCCGGAGGGGTACCCCCGTAGGGTTCATGTACGCCATGGCGGGAAGCAGGAAGGGGTCCTTGCGTGGGGAATACCGTAGGGGGGTATAGTGTTTTTCGAGCGACGCCACCGAAGGGAGACCGTCGATGCCCGGATACAGCGACAACAAGCAGGAGCACGCGCTGAGGCTGCGCCGTGTCGAGGGTCAGATCCGGGGCCTGCAGCGCATGGTCGAAGACGGCAAATACTGCATCGACATCCTGACCCAGGTGTCGGCGGCGACCAGCGCGCTGAAGTCGTTCTCCCTGTCGCTGCTCGAAGAGCACCTGGCCCACTGCGTGGCCGAGGCCACGCAGAAGGGCGGCCCCGAGGCCGAGGCCAAGGTCAAGGAGGCCGCGGAGGCCATCGCCCGACTTGTCCGTTCGTGAGTGAAGGAGAGATCGTTATGAGCACTGTCACCTACACCGTCAAGGGAATGACCTGCGGACACTGCGTGAGTTCGGTCAAGGAGGAGGTCGGTGAGGTTCCCGGCGTCACCGCCGTCGAGGTGGATCTGGCGTCAGGGCGGCTGACGGTCGGCACCGACGGCCCTGTCGACGCGGCGAAGATCGTCGCAGCAGTCGAGGGCGCCGGATACGGCGTGGCGGATATGTCATGAACACGCCGGCCAAGATCGGTTCGTACGTCCTGGGGCTCGCCGTCGTCTTCGGCGGCGCCCTGGGCGCGGGCAAGGTCGTCGGCCCGGCCGCGACCAGCGCCACCAGCGCGCCACCTGCGGCCGGCGACCACAGCGCCATGGCGGCCCCCACCGCAAGTGCGAAGCACGACGAGCACGCCACCCAGCAGACAGCCGACAATACCCCCGGGGGGCTCCAGGTGTCGGAGAACGGCTACACCCTCACCCCGCTCACCACAAAGATCAGACCCGGTGAGCCCGCCGACTTCCGCTTCACCGTGACGGGCCCCGACGGCCGTCCGGTCACGGGCTACAAGGTCCAGCACGACAAGAAGATGCACTTCATCGTCGTGTCCCGTGACCTGTCGACCTTCCAGCACGTGCATCCGGAGATGGCCGCCGACGGCACCTGGTCGGTGGAGGTCACGTTCCCCAAGGCGGGCGCCTACCGCGCCTTCGCCGACTTCACCCCCACCGGCGGCGACGCCCTCACCCTGGGGACCGACCTGTCCGTGGCGGGCGACTACGAGCCCGAGGCGCTGCCGCCGGTCACCCGCACCTCCACCGTCGACGGCTACACCGTCACCCTTGACGGGGACCTGAATCCCGGCCGGTCGAGCGAGCTCACCCTCAGGGTCAGCAAGGACGGCGAGCCGGTCACCGACCTGCAGCCCTACCTCGGCGCCTACGGCCACCTGGTGGCCCTGCGCGCCAACGACCTGGCCTACCTGCACGTGCATCCCGACGGCGAGCCCCGCGACGGCAAGACCGCGGCGGGGCCGGACATCGTCTTCTACGCCGAGGTGCCGAGCGACGGCGACTACCGTCTGTTCCTGGACTTCAAACATGACGGCAGGGTCCGTACGGCCGACTTCACGCTCGGCGCCGGCAAGCAGGCGGCCAAGGCCCGGCAGACTCCGGGCACCACGTCCGGCGGGCACGACGACGACGGCCACGGCCACTGAACGCGAGAGGAGAACGGTGATGTCCACGCTCACCGATGACCGGCACCAGGCGGTCGAGCTCTCGATCGGCGGCATGACCTGCGCATCGTGCGCGAACCGGATCGAGCGCAAACTCAACAAGCTCGACGGCGTGACCGCGACGGTCAACTACGCCACCGAGAAGGCGAACGTCACCTTCCCGGCCGGCGTCGACCCCCGGAACCTCGTCACCGAGGTGGAGAAGGCCGGCTACACCGCCGAGCTGCCCGCGCCGCCCCAGGCGGACGCGGCCGGGCAGGAGCCGCGGGACGAGCTGCGGCCGCTGCGCGACCGGCTGATCACCGCCGTGGTGCTGGCCGTGCCGGTGATCGCGATGGCCATGGTCCCGCCGCTGCAGTTCACCAACTGGCAGTGGTTGTCGCTGACGCTGGCGGCGCCGGTCGTGGTGTACGCGGGGTGGCCGTTCCACAAGGCCGCCTGGACCAACCTGCGCCACGGCGCGGCCACCATGGACACGCTGGTCTCGATCGGTACGCTGGCCGCGCTGGGCTGGTCGTTGTGGGCGCTGTTCTTCGGCACGGCGGGCATGCCCGGCATGACCCATCCGTTCGAGTTCACGATCGAGCGCACCGACGGGTCGGGCAACATCTATCTCGAAGCGGCGGCGGGGGTCACCGCGTTCATCCTGGCCGGGCGCTATTTCGAGGCCCGTTCCAAGCGGCGGGCGGGCGCGGCGCTGCGGGCCCTGCTCGACCTCGGCGCCAAGGACGTCGCGGTGTTGCGCGACGGCGCTGAGCTGCGCATCCCCGCCGACCGGCTGCAGGTGGGCGACACGTTCGTGGTCCGGCCCGGCGAGAAGATCGCCACGGACGGCGTGGTGGTGGAGGGGGCCTCGGCGGTCGACGCCTCCATGCTGACGGGCGAGTCCGTGCCCGTGGACGTACGCGTGGGCGACGCCGTCACCGGCGCCACCGTGAACGCGGGCGGCAGGCTCGTCGTCCGCGCCACCCGGGTGGGCGGCGAGACGCGGCTGGCCCAGATGGCCAAGCTGGTGGAGGAGGCGCAGACCGGCAAGGCGCAGGTGCAGCGGCTGGCCGATCGCATCTCCGGCGTGTTCGTGCCGATCGTGATCGCGCTGGCGATCGGGACGCTCGGGTTCTGGCTGGGCACGGGCGGCGGCGTGGGGGCGGCGTTCACCGCGGCGGTCGCGGTGCTGATCATCGCCTGCCCGTGCGCGCTCGGCCTGGCCACGCCGACGGCCCTGCTGGTCGGCACCGGCAGGGGCGCCCAGCTCGGCATCCTGATCAAGGGCCCTGAGGCGCTGGAGTCGACGCACGGGATCGACACCGTCGTGCTCGACAAGACGGGCACGGTCACCGAGGGCCGGATGACCCTCAGCGACGTGCACGTCTCCGAGGGGGAGAGCGAGGCCGAGGTGCTGCGCCTGGCCGGGGCGCTGGAACACGCCTCCGAGCACCCCATCGCGCGGGCCGTGGCCGCGGGCGCCGCCGAGCGCGTCGGAGCGCTGCCCGCGCCCGAGGACTTCGCGAACGTCGAAGGGCTCGGCGTGCAGGGCGTCGTCGACGGGCACGCGGTCCTGGTCGGCAGGCCCAGGTTGCTGGCGGAGTGGTCGCAGCACCTGCCCGCGGAGCTGGAGCGGCTTCTGCACACCGCCCAGGCCGGCGGCCGCACGGCCGTCGCGGTCGGCTGGGACGGCAAGGCCAGGGCGGTGCTCGTCGTGGCCGACGCCGTCAAGCCGACGAGCGAGGAGGCCGTGCGGCAGCTGGCCGCGCTGGGGCTCACGCCGGTGCTGCTGACCGGCGACAACGAGCAGGCGGCCAAGGCGGTCGCCGCCGAGGTGGGCATCGACGAGGTGATCGCCGAGGTGCTGCCCGCCGACAAGGTCGACGTGGTCAAGCGGCTGCAGGCCGAGGGCAGGGTCGTGGCCATGGTGGGCGACGGGGTCAACGACGCCGCCGCGCTCGCCCAGGCCGATCTGGGGCTGGCGATGGGCACGGGCGCCGACGCCGCCATCGAGGCCTCCGACCTCACCCTGGTCAGAGGCGACCTGCGGGTCGCGGCTGACGCGATCAGGTTGTCCCGCAGGACGCTGAGGACGATCAAGAGCAACCTGTTCTGGGCCTTCGCCTACAACGTCGCGGCTCTCCCGCTGGCGGCGCTCGGCCTGCTCAACCCCATGATCGCCGGAGCGGCGATGGCGTTCTCCAGCGTGTTCGTGGTGAGCAACAGCCTGCGGTTGCGGCGCTTCCGCTAGCACGGCCGGTCCTGGCGGCCCCGAGCGCACCGGCTCGGGGCCGCCCGGCCGGTCGTGCTCACGCGGATCATGATCCAGTGCCCCGGGCTCACCACCGACCGCGCACCTGGCCGCCTCGTGGCGGGCCGGGCGGGTATACGCTTCCCCCATGACCCCGCAGGACCTCGCCACCCTCGTGCACCTGCGGCGGGCCCGGGATCTGATCGACCGTGAATACACCCGCCCGCTCGACGTGCCGACGCTGGCCCGCCACGCGCTCATGTCGCCGGCGCACTTCTCACGGCAGTTCCGGGCGGCCTACGGCGAGACGCCGTACAACTACCTCATGACCCGTCGCATCGAACGCGCGATGGCGCTGCTGCGCGCGGGGGTCAGCGTGACCGACGCGTGCATGGCGGTCGGCTGCACCTCGCTCGGTTCGTTCAGCTCCCGCTTCGCCCAGCTGACGGGGGAGACGCCGAGCGCCTACCGCGCCAGGGAGCACACGGCCGTGACGGCGATGCCCCCGTGCGTGGCGAAGGTGCACACCCGGCCGACGAAGGACGCACCGAGCAGGATCGAAGAAGCGGGCGGCGACGCCGCTGCCTAGCGTTGTCCGCATGACCATCTCACTGCAGAGCTGCCACATCACCGTCCACGACGTCGACGAAGCGCTCGCCTTCTACCGCGACGCGCTCGGCCTCGATGTGCGCAACGACGTCCCCTCCGGCGAGGGCCGCTGGGTCACCCTCGGCACCCCGGGCGTGCCCGCCCCCGAATACGTGCTCTCCACACCGCATTCCGGCCGGCCGAAGGCCGACGGCGACGCCCTCCAGGACCTGCTCGCCAAGGGCGCGCTGCCGATGATCATCTTCAGCGCCGACGACCTCGACGCGACCTTCGAACGGGTGCGCGCGTCGGGAGCCGAAGTGCTGCAGGAACCCATCGACCAGCCCTGGGGGCCGCGTGACTGCGCGTTCCGCGACCCCTCGGGCACCATGGTGCGCATCGCCCAGGCCCCGAAGGCGTAGCCGTACACCCGGATGAGTGATCTGCTCCTTCCGGGGCAGCCGACATCGTATGAAGACGACGATCATCGGAGTCATGGCCGGAGCGGCCGTGCTCGCCGGGGGTTGCGGCACCGCGTCCCACCAGGGGCACGAGGGGCACGAGCTGGCCGCCGAGTCCTCACCGTCCATCGGCACCCCCACGTCCGGCACCGCGTCCCCGAGCGGGCCGGAGACGGCCGGCGGCCTGAAGCGGGCCGCCCAGGCGGCGCTGGCCGCGGTGCCCGGCTCCGTGCTCGTCTCCATCGAGACGGAGGCCAGCGGCAGGCTGTGGGAGGTGCAGGTCGTCGAGAAGGACGGCACCGAACACCAGCTGGACGTGGAGGGCGAGAAGGTCGTCAACGGTCCCGCCACCGAGGACGCTGACGCGGACGACAAGGCCGAGCGCCGGGACCAGGTGGCGGCGGCCAAGCTGGACTACTCCCAGGCGGCCGAGAGGATCCTGGCCACGGTGCCCGAGGGGCGCCTCACGGAGCTCAACCTGGACACCGAGCGGGACAGGACCGTGTGGGAGGCGGACGTGCTCACGCCCGACGGGACCAAGCACAAGGTGGCGGTGGACGCCGCCACGGGCGAGGGCGTGAGGAACGACGGCACCACCACGTGACGCCGGGGATCGAGTCCCGTCGGGTATGAGCCTTCAAGACCGCGGTGATGCCCAGTCGGCGTAGCGGATCGTGCCGAGAATCGCGCCGTCGAGGGGGACCAGCGAGCGTTCGTCCAGCTCGCTGCCGAAATAGCGCGCGTGCGGGTCGGTCACCACCTCCCGCCGGTCGCCCGCGGCGGCCAGCGCCTGCCGGAAGAACTCGTCCATCCGGAACTGCTCGGGCCCTGCGACCTCGATCCTGCCGTTCAGCGGCGTCCCCGTGGAGACCCTGGCCAGGGCCGCCGCGACGTCGTCGCCCGCGATGGGCTGGAAGCGTACGGGTGCGATCCGCACCTTGCCGCCGTCGGTGGCCTCGTCGGCGATGCCGCGCACGAACTCGTGGAACTGGGTCGCGTGCACGAGCGAGAACGGGATGCCCGACTTCTCGATCAGCTCCTCCTGGGCGATCTTCGCCCGGAAGTAGCCGTTCTCGGGCATCCGCTCCGTCCCCACGATCGACAGCGCCACGTGGTGGCCGACGCCGGCCGCCGTTTCGGCGGCGAGCAGGTTGCCGGTGGAGGTCTCGAAGAAGCTCAGCACGGCGGCGGGCTCGAACGACGGCGAGTTCGACACGTCGACCACCACCCGCGCGCCCTCCAGCGCCTCGGCCAGCCCTTCGCCGGTGAGGGTGTTGACGCCGGTGTTCGGCGAGGCCGCCGCGGCCTCGTGGCCCTGCTCGCCCAGCTTCGTCACGAGCTTCGAGCCGATCAGCCCGGTCCCGCCGATGACCACGATCTTCATGGCACGTCCTTTCAGTTCGCCGGGGCGTCTGTGCCGGCCGGTCGCCAGCTAAGACAGGCGGGCCCTCAAGGGTGTGACAACCATGGGGGAAAATCTTCCGCGGGCCTCACTGCTCCTCCTTGAGCCGTTCGAAGACGAGCTGGCTGCGGCGGACGGCGCGGACGCCGTACACCTCGGAGATCAGTTCGGGGGTGAGGACCTGGCCGGGCGGTCCTCCGGCGAGGACGCGGCCGGCGCTCATGACGTAGAGGCGGTCGCAGAACGCGGCGGCCTGGTTGAGGTCGTGCAGGACCGCCAGCGTGGCGACGCCCAGCTCGCGCACCAGGTGCAGGACCTCCAGCTGGTGGCGGATGTCCAGGTGGGAGGTGGGCTCGTCGAGCAGCAGCAGGCGGGTCTCCTGGACCAGCGCGCGGGCGATGAGCGCCCGCTGCTTCTCGCCGCCGGACAGGGTGGCGTAGACACGCTCCTCCGCGCCGGCGAGTCCCACGCGGTCGAGCGCCCGCGCGCACCGTTCCGCGTCGGCCGCCGCGACACGTTCGTACGGCGTCCGCCCCATGAGCACGACCTCGCCGACGGTGAAGTCGAGCTCGGAGGGCGTCTCCTGGGCCACCACGGCGGTACGCCGGGCGGACTCCCGCCAGGACAGGCCGTGCACGTCGTCGCCGTCCACCCTGATGAGCCCGGCCGAGGGACGCAGCGCTCGGTAGATCGTGCGCAACAGGGTGGACTTGCCGCAGCCGTTCGGCCCGACGAGGGCGACGAACTCGCCGTCGCCGACCAGGAGGTCGGCCTCGTGCACGATCGGACGGCCGTCGAGGCGTACGGACACGCCGCGCAGGTCGAGTCTCATGTGACGGTCACCGCCCGGTCGACCGAGCGCCGGCGCAGCAGCCACAGGAAGAACGGCACGCCGATCAGCGCGGTGACGATGCTGAGCGCCAGCTCCTGCGGCGCGTTGACGGTACGCGCGGCGACGTCCACGAGCTGCAGGAACGCCGCCCCGAGCAGCGCCGTGACCGGCAGCACCCTGCGGTGGTCGGCCCCGACGAGCAGGCGGGCCGCGTGCGGCACGATCAGCCCGACGAACGCGATCGCGCCGCTGGTGGCCACGAGGACGCCGACCAGCAGCGAGGTGAGGACGAACAGCGTGATGCGCAGGCGCTGCACGTTCACGCCGAGGGAGATGGCGCTCTCCTCCCCGGCGGTGAGCGCGTTGAGCCGGCGGTGTTGGAGCAGCAGGTAGACCAGGCCCGCGACGAGCACGACGGTGGGCAGCGGCAGCATGTGCCAGCGGGCCCCGCCCAGGCTGCCCATGAGCCAGAACAGCACCTGCTGCGCCGCCCGCCCGCTCTGCGCCTGCTGCAGCACGAAGCTGTAGAGGGCCTGAAAGAGGTACGCCAGCGCGACCCCGGCCAGCACCAGCCGCGACGGGGTGATCCGGCCGGAACGTTGCGCCAGCGCGTACACCAGGCCCAGGGCCAGAAGTGAGCCCGCGAAGGCGGCGCCCGACAGCGACAGCCCGCCCAGTGTGGAGGCGCCCAGGATGAGCACGAGCACCGCGCCGAAGGACGCGCCCGACGAGATGCCCAGCAGGAACGGGTCGGCGAGCGGGTTGCGCACCAGCGCCTGCAGCACCGCACCGACCACCGCCAGCCCCGCCCCGACAAGGAGCGCGAGCAGCGCGCGCGGCAGCCGGAACTCCCACACGATCTGCGCCTGCACCGGCGTCCACGTACGCGGGACGAGGCCGGGCGCCAGCCGGTCGGCGACGATGCCCCACGCCTGCGGCAGCGCGACGTGCACGGCGCCGATGCTGACCGCCAGCCACGTGGAGGCGATCACCGCCGCGGCGAGCACGGCGACGAGCACCGCGAACCTGCCCCCGCGACGGTGAGGCCCCGCGGCGCTCGCGGACCTGGCCGGCGCCAGGTCCTGACGAGTCTCGCTGGTCATGACGTGAACGCGTCGGGGTGCAGGAACCGGGCGATGTCGGTGATGGCGAGCAGGTTGCGGTAGCCGGGATGCTGGGCCGAGACCGGCACCGGGAGCACCCGCTTGGCCTTGGCCGCCGGGCTGTTCCTGGCGATGGCGAGGGCGTCGGCGGTCTTGGCCTGCACGGTGGGCATGGTCTCGCCGCGCAGGGTGGCGTACTCGCTGACCAGGATGGCGTCCGGTTGCGCGGCGCTGACCTGCTCCACGCTGACCTCGGTGTAGTCGCCCTTGACGTCGGTCAGCACGTTCACGCCGCCCGCGGCGGTGATCATCTGGTCGGTGATGCCGGCGCCGCCGTAGGCGTTGACGGGGCCCTTGCCGCCGTCGGTGGCGAGCACCTTGACGGGCGGCCGGCCGGCGACGCGCTCGCGTACGTCGTCGAGCCGCCCGCGCAGCTCGGTGGCCAGCTTGTCGGCGCGGTCGGAGACGCCGAAGATCTTGCCGAGGTTGCGCAGGTCGGTGAACGTGTCCTCAAGGGTGAACTCGAGCGTCTCCTCGGGGCTGCACCAGCCGCCCAGGATGTACACCGGGGAGCCGGCGGCGTCCAGCTCCTCCACGGTGGCGTAGCCGCCGCCGGCGTCGAAGCTGGCCATCGCGTTGTCCAGGACGAAGTCGGCTCCCTGGGCGAGCATGACCTCCTTCTGCGGCAACATGATCGTCGGCGAGATCTCCGGGATCTTGTCGTACAGCTTCTTCTGGCCGGGCAGGAACGCGCTCTCGGAGAAGTTCGTACGCCCGGCGATGCGGTCGCCCAGGCCGAGGGCGAGCAGCGTCTCCAGTGACGGGTGATAGCCGGTGACGACCTTGGCGGGTGGCCCGTCGAAGGTGAGGGTGCGCCCGCAGTTCTCGACCGTGACGGGGAAGCCGGGCTGCGGCGCCGCGGCGGAACCGGCCTGCTGGGCGGCGGGCGCCTGCCCGCAGGCGGTCAGCGTCAGGGCGGCCACCAGGACGAACAACCTTCTCATGATCCGGCGACCGCCTTCAGCGGCGCGCTTTCGCGGGCGGACGGCCTGGCTGAGGTGCGGCTCATGTGGTGAGTCTCCGGAGTCGAGAGGTCGAGCATGCGACGATCGACCTCATTTTTGCACATATGCCGCAACTGCTAGGAAACCGCAGCAGGTCGCCTCGGTACCGGTCCCGGGCGGTCTGTGGAAAACTGCGTGATCATGACGAGCGGGCGCGAGCCTCCGAGCCGGACGAGCCGGACGAGCCGGACGAGCCGGACCCGAGCGTCTACTGGACGCCTCCGCCGCGGACCGTGACGATCGCGTCCGCGGTGTGGATCTGGTACGGGGCACCGCTGATGGTCGGGGATCTTCGTAGAGCTCAACCCGGAGTCACCCCCGTCGAGCTCGGGACCGTTCGGCCTGCTCCTGGTGATGGGTGTCGCGGTGGCCATCATCCTCTCCGCCAAGCTCATGCGGCAGGGCAGCGTGCGCGCCCGGATCGTGCTGACCGTGCTGGGGGCCGTGACGCTGGTCGGCATCTGGAACGCGCTGTTCGTCGCCCCGCGCCGCCCACCTGAGGCCCGGCGCCGCCCCGGCCGGGAACATGTGAGACCGGCCGGGGCGCTTCGCGGCTGCCTGACGTCACTCCCACTGGCCGGGCTGGAAGTCGCCGGTGGCGGGCTGCCGGGTGATGACGTTCATGCGGTTCCAGGCGTTCATGACGGCGACGAGCGACACCAGGGCGGCGAGCTGGTCCTCGTCGTAGTGCTTGGCGGCGTGCGCCCAGACCTCGTCGGTGACGCCGCCGCCGTCGGCGATGCGGGTGCCCTGCTCGGCCAGCTCCAGGGCGGCCCGCTCGGCGTCGCTGAAGACCGCCGCCTCCCGCCAGGCCGCGACCAGGTTGAGCCGCACCGGGGACTCCCCGGCGTGCGCGGCCTGCTTGGTGTGCATGTCGACGCAGACGGCGCAGCCGTTGATCTGGCTGACGCGCAGCTGCACCAGCTCCTGCGTCGTGGCCGGCAGCGTCGAGTCCGACACGGCCCTGCTCGCAGAGACGAAGTATTTCGCGGCCTTGGCCGCGACCGGATTGCCGGCGTAGTCGAAACGGGCGTCCATGGACGTCTCCTTGCCGTGGTGACGGTTACACCCCCACGACGAACCGGCCGGCACAGGAGGGGACAGCCCAGACATGTGACGTACGTCACTCGCGCCCGTGGTTCCGGGCGAGCGTGTGGCGATCAGCCGCCAAGGAGGCCGGGGAGGAGGGAGCCGAGACCCCCTCCGCCCAGGATGCCTCCGAGGAGGTTGCCCACCTGGCTGAGCAGCGAGCCGAGCAGGTCTCCTGTGGGAGACGGGGCGGCGGCGGCGGGAGCGGCGAGCGCGACGGTCAGCAGCGCGCCGGTGGCCAGGATGGCGGTCAGACGGGCGGTGGATTTCATGATGCCTCCACAGGCGGTGACGGAAAGTGATTGAGAGTCACCCTATGTGACAATGGCGCTGATCGCCGCGACCGCCTCGCCCGGGTGTGTCCGGCCCTGTCACAGTGGCGTGACCGGGTGGGCGTCCGGCACGTACACCAGGGCGTCGTACGCCTTGGCGGGGGTCATCTTCACGGTGTACGTCCAGCTCAGGTGGCTGTAGACCGACCGGAAGCCGTCGCCGACGCTGCCCATCGGGATCTCCGAGGCGAGAAGTTCCCGGTTGCCGGGCTTGGCGGAGGCACGCGCGACGTTGACGTAGCCGAGCCGCTCGCCGCCGAACAGTTTGGCCACAGGCGAGTCGTTGCTCACCGTGAACTGCTTGCGCTGCCCGGAGTCCTCATCCTTGGCGGTGAACGTGCTGTCGCCGAACTCCGTGCCGATCGTGAAGTAGTCCTTGCCGTACGTCGTGGCCAGCCGCCGCCCCATCGACGCGAAGGAGAACGCGGCGCCGCTCTTGTCGATGTGGCCGTTGTGGCCGCACAACACCATCTTCTTCCGCCCCTGGGAGCCCTCCAGGCGGGCGATCCAGCCGACGTTCTCGGCCATCCAGGCGTCCCGCTTGCTGGCGTAGTCGCCGCCGGACACCTGCAGCCGCGCGCCGCGCAGGATCGTCTCGGCGTGGTGCACGGCGAGCACGAACGCCTGCTCCGAGCTGCGGCTCACGTACGTCTCGCGGTTGTCCTTCATGTGGGCGACGAGCCGTTCCGCGGCGGTGGCGGCGGCGGTGACCTTCGACTGGTCCTGGCCGGCCCTGGTGGCGTCGGTGAGGTCGGCCAGGGACTCCTTGACCTGGCGGACCCTCGCGGGGTCGGCCGTGGCGAGATAGCGCAGCAGCCGCTCCTTGTTCCGGTCGTAGCGCTGCATGTCGAAGCCGTAGAGGCGCACCTTGTCGGCGTCGGGGACGCCGGCGTTGTGGTCGTGGATCCATTCGATCAGATCCGCCGTCTCGCGGGTCCGGTAGATGTCGAAGCCGAGCGCCTCGGCGGCCGCCTTCGCGTTGCCCTTGCCGTTCATGACGTAGTCGTTGGCCGCCGCCGTGCCGCCGAAGTCGGCCTCCAGGGCGACGGTGCGGAAGCCGTGGTCCTGGACCAGCTTCTTGATGATGATCGCGCGGGTCTGGACGAACTCCTTGTTGCCGTGCGTGGCCTCGCCGATCCCCACCACCCGCTTGCCGGCGGCGTCGGAGAGCGGGGCCCGGTCGAGCGGGGTCACGGTGTCGGGCGTCACCCGGGAGGTGTCCACGCCTCCGCAGCCGGTGGCCAGCAGGGCGGCCAGGGAGAGGCAGGCGAGCGTTCGGACGGGCGTGCGGCTCATGTCAGGTCACTTCCTTGCGAATGGCGCGGGCTGCGCCGAGCGTCATCGGGAGGACGATCCAGAAGATCGTCGACACGGCGAGCCTGAGGACCTCGCCCCCGGTCATGCCGCCGGACGTCAGGGGAGCGGCGGTGGAGCCCAGGTGAAGCCACTCGGCCAGGGACTCGCCGGCGCTGCCGAGCCGGGCGACGACGCTCCACACCATGGGCGCCGCCAGGCAGATCACGATCGCGGCCGGCGTGTTCATGAGCAGCATGCCGAGGGACAACCCCATCGCGACCACGAGGACGTTCCCCGCGGTCCAGCCCAGCAGCGCTCCGGGACTGACCGTCCAGTCGGCGGGGACGCCCTGGGCGGCGGCGACGGCGGCCGTCACCGGCACCGCGGCGACCATCGCGAACAGGGACGCGGCCAGGGTCGTGAGCAGCGGCGGCAGGCACTTGGCCGCCAGCACCCGCAGGCGGCGGGGTTCGAGGACGAACGTGGTCAGGGCGGTGCGGTGGCTCCACTCACCGGTCACCGTCAGGATCCCGATCACCGGGAGCAGGGTGCCGTATCCGATCCCGGCGGTCACCACCATGGTCTGCAACCCCGGGTCGGCCACGAGGCCGCGCGCGCCCATGAACGCCACGGTCAGCACGGCCAGGGCCACCGTCATGATCCTTCCGCTGCGGGTGTCGAAGAGCTTGCGGGTCTCGACCGACAGCAGCCGGCGGAACGGGGCATGCCTGCCGGGCCGGTGGCGCCCCGTGCTCCTCGAACCGCCCGCGATCGGCTGGACGTCGGCGTCGGTCATGTCGCGCTCCGGTCGGCGTTCGCGGCCGGTACGTGGTCGAACTCGATCATGTGTCAAGTCCACAGCACCCGGGGCCGCCCGGACATCGAACCTGGGTCGAGGGTGGCCCGGCGCAGGGCTAGACCCGCGACGCCCGTTGTAGACCTGCGGCCACCTCGGTGGGGACCTGGGTAGCGAGGAACGCGCTTTCAGGCCGGGTACGCGTGGGTCTCGGCGGCCTTGACCGACGCCCACACCTGCCTGCCGGGCATCAGGTCGAGCTCGGCCAGGGCGGCGGGGGTGATGTCGGCGAAGGCCACGATCGGGCCGTCGAGGTGTACGCGGACGTTGTCGCCGTGCCGTTCGACGCCCTCGACGCGGGCCTGCCACACGTTGCGGGGGCTGCCGTCGGGGCGGGTGCGGTAGAGGGCGAGCGCGGAGGGCGGGAAGGCGACGAAAACGGGCCCGCGCAGGGTTTCGCTGGTGCTGAGGAGCAGTTCGCCGACCTTGACCCGCCGGTCGTCGGCCTGCCCGCGGTAGAGGTTGAGCCCGACCAGGTGGGCGACGTAGTCGGTGC
>NZ_SMJZ01000220.1 GCF_004348345.1 Nonomuraea longispora | reverse complement strand
CGGCTGACCCCCGGCGGTTGCCCGGGAACCCCTCTCCCCCTTTTGCCGAAAAAGTGATATCACTTAGATAGCAACGTGAAATCGGTGGAGAGGGAGTCGGGCCATGACCGAGACATCAAGCGGGGTCGCGGTGGAAGGAGCGGTCGTCGACATGCCGGCGCCACGGACGAACGAGCGCCCGGTGCGGGCGGCCGGCGGGTTCATGATGCTCGGCGTGGCCACGCTGGTCACGCTCGCCGGGGCCGCGCTGCTCGCCGTCGCGATCGCCATGCTTGCCTCGGGGGCCGGGCAGGGCGGCGTGTGGCTGCTCGTGCTGTCCGTCCTGGTGATGCTCACCGGCGTCGTGCTGTTCTTCGGGCTCACCGCGGTGGCCCCCGGCGAGGCCAGGGTCGTGCAGTTGCTCGGCCGCTACGTCGGCACCCTGCGTGCGCCCGGCCTGCAGTGGGTCAACCCGATCACCGTGCGGCGGCCGGTGTCCACGAGGATCCGCAACCACGAGACGGACGTGACGAAGGTCAACGACGCCGACGGCAGCCCCATCCAGATCGCGACCGTGGTGGTCTGGCAGGTGGAGGACACGGCGCAGGCGGTGTTCGAGGTGGACGACTTCGTGGAGTTCGTCGCCATCCAGGCGGAGACGGCGGTGCGCCACATCGCGGGCAGCTACCCGTACGACTCGCACGGCGAGCCGCGGCTGTCGCTGCGCGACAACGCCGAGGAGATCAACGAGAAGTTGTCCGCGGAGATCTCGATCAGGGTGGCCGCGGCCGGGGTGAAGGTCATCGAGTCCCGCATCATCCACCTGGCCTACGCGCCCGAGATCGCCCACGCGATGCTGCGGCGCCAGCAGGCCGGCGCGGTGGTCGCGGCCCGCCAGCGGATCGTCGAAGGCGCGGTCGGCATGGTCGAGACGGCGCTGGCCAAGCTCGCCGAGCACGACGTGGTCGACCTCGACGAGGAGCGCAAGGCCGCCATGGTCAGCAACCTGCTCGTGGTGCTGGTCGGCGATCGCGACACACAGCCGATCGTGAACACCGGAACGCTCTACCAGTAATAGTCGTGGAACGAAAGAAGATCCTCCTGCGGCTCGACCCCGTGGTCCACGACGCGCTGGCCAGGTGGGCGTCCGACGAGCTGCGCAGCACCAACTCGCAGATCGAGTTCGTGCTGCGCAGGGCCCTGTCGGAGGCCGGGCGCCTGCCCGACGGCGTGGGGCGGATGCGGCCCCGCGGACGCCCGAGGAAGGCCCAGGAGGACGACCAGGAGGGCAAGGAACAGGCGGATGAAGACGGAGATGCGGGTGAAGCGGGATGAGTCCCTGCCCCAAGCGGCGTTCCTGCTCGCCTTCGACCTGCGCAAGGGGCGGCTGGCCGACCGAGGCGAGCTCGGCTACCTGCTGCGCGCGGCGGCGCTGGCCGAGCTGCTGGTGGCCGGCAACCTGACGGACGACGCGGGCAGGGCGCGGGCGGTCGTCGCCCCCGTCGATCCCGGCCCGCTGCAGGCGGCCGTCTGGGAGCAGATCGCGAACTCCCCGCCCCGGTCGTGGCGGCAGTGGATCCGCAAGGACCGCGCGGGCGCCTTCCGCCTCGTGCGCGACGAGCTGGCAGCCGCCCGGCTCATCCGGGTAGAGCGGCGGCGCGTGCTACTGTTCCCCGTCGAGCGGATCACGCCGCGCAAACCTTACCTGTCGCGCAGGCTCGCCGAGCGCGTCAGCAGGGCGGCGAGCGGCGGCCGGCCCGCGAACCGCCTCGACCGGGACGTGCGGATCCTCGCGGCCCTCGCGGCGGCGGCCAGGCTGAAGATGATGCCGCCGGAGCGGGAGCAGCGCCACCACGGCAGGAGACGGATCGAGCAGCTGTCGGAGCCGGTCGAACCGGTGGCCACAGCACTGCGCGGGAACGTGCAGGACGCTCAGGCCGGCGAGGGCTGAGCGCGGACCGTCCTCATCGCTCGCTCGCCTTCGGGACAGTCTCCGGCGATCCGGCTTTCACGGTGGCGCGAAGGTGCCCGCGAGCCGCGCGGTCCGGGCGGCCAACTCGGCGACAGCGATGCGGTCGAAGTCGCGTACGGCGCTCCGGACACGAACATGCGTGGTCCCGACCAGCTCCGGCGGGATGCCGTCCCGCCCGTGCAGGGCACCGTAGACGCTGCCGACCGTCGCGGCATTGGAGTCGGTGTCCCGGCCACCCGAGATGGTGAGGCCGACCGCGTCCATGAAGTGCCCGCCCCACAGCAGGCCGATCGTAATGAGCGCCGCGTTGTTGACCGTGTGCACCCACGGGTAGTCGCCCAGTGCCTCGTCCACCCAGTCGAGCGCCTCCACTCGCCCGGCGCCCTGCTCGCGCAGCGACAGCACATGAGCGAGGGCGAAATGGAGTCTGGACCGGGGCGGCACCACAGACAGTGCGTGGCGAAGAGCCTGCTGGACGCTGTCGGCGGCGAGCGCCGCGGCGACGAGCGCGGCCGCCCACATCTCGCCGTACCTGCCGTTGGCCGTGTGGCTCAGCCGGGCGTCCACGAGCGCCATGCGAGCCGCGCCCGCGGGATCGCCCGGCGACACGTAGCCGAAGGCGTCACCTCGGATGAGTGCCCCGATCCACTCCCGGTACGGGTTGTCGGTGGTCGCGGTGACGGGCGGGCGCAGACCACCGATCAGATTGCGGTACGCCGCCCGCTCGGCGGTGTAGGTCTGGGTGAACGGCACCCTGTCCAACCACGTGGCCGCGATCTGCTCGGTGGTGAAGCCGGCTCCGTGGGTCTCCAGGACGTGCAGGGCCAGAATCGTCCAGTCGATGTCGTCGTCGCGGGGCACGTCGACGAAGCGACCGGCCGTCGCGACCTGCGCGGATGGATGCAACGCGCCGACTCCTTCGGGCAACGGGTCGAGCAGGGGGAGGTACCCGGTCTGCGGCGACTGCCCCGCGGCGCGCAGGTAGGCCGCGATCTCGGCGCGGGTCAGGCCTTCCACCGGCTTGCCGAGCGTGTTGCCCACCGCGCGTCCCAGCCAGGCACCGTGGATCCGCTCCGGCAGGAGCTCCCGTTCGGCTTCCACCGGCGAGACCGTGGCGGCGTGCTCCAGCAGCACGCGGTCGTCCTCCGGCTCCTCGAAGTCCCAGCCGGGGTCCCGTTCGAGCTCCGCCAACCGCGTCCGCACCTCGGCCAGCCCGGCGAGGTCGCCCTCGGCCGCCGCTTCGCGGGCGGCGGCCCGCAGGCCACCGACCTGGTATCCGCTGAGGGCAAGCTGCTCGGCCTCGTCGGGCACGAGGTCGCGCGGGTCGAGTACGTCGTGCACGTTGCGTCCTAGCTCGAAGGAATGAGGAGAGGCCGGGTCAGCCCTTGATGGCCCCGGACAGGAAGCCCTGGGTGACCTGCTTCTGCATCGCCACGAAGAGCACCACGACGGGCAGGATGGTGATCAGCGTGCCCGCCGCCAGCGGCCCGATGTCGATGGAGCGCCCCCCGAGGAAGAGGTACAGGCCCGTCGTCAGCGGCCGGTGCTCACCGCTGGGGATGTAGAGCAGCGGCACCAGGAAGTTGTTCCAGTTCTGCAGGAAAGTGAACACGGCGAGTGCGCCGATCCCCGAACTGACCAGGGGCAGAATCACCTTCAGGAAGATCTGCCACTCTGAGGCACCGTCCATGCGGGCGGCCTGGTCGAGCTCGACGGGGAGGTCGGAGAAGAACGCGCGCATGAAGAACGTGCCGAATGACAGGCCCGTGCTGGCCAGCACCAGGTTGACCCCGAGCAGGCTGTCCAGCAGTCCCATGCTGCGGAGCTGGAAGTACAGCGGGATCATGTAGGTGAAGAACGGCACGAGCAGGCCGAGGACCACCAGGTAGAACAGGAGGCTTCGCCCTGGGAACGGCAGTCGCGCGAACGCGTACCCGGCCATCGTCGAGAGCACCACGACGAGGAGCGTGCTCGGCACCGACAGCAGGAAGCTGTTGACCACGTAGCTGCCGAAGTCCCCGACCGTCCAGGCCTTCTCGACGTTCTCGGTGGAGAACGACGAGAACAGGCCGAAGGGGTTCACCTTCACGTCGTTGCCGGTCTTCAGCGCCGTGGAGACCGTCAGCACCAGAGGGAAGAGCATCAGCGCGGACAGGCCGAGCAGGAGAAGGTGCTTGCCGGTCAGCAGGAGGCGACCGCGCGTGCTGGATCCAGCGGTCCGGTGGCTCATGCGCCCATTCCTTGCAGTGAGAGCTTGCGTTGCAGCCGGTTCATCCAGACGGCGAACGGGATGGATATCACCGTGATGACCAGCGCGAGCGTGGTGCCGTAGGAGATCCGGTTGAGCTGGAACGCGCTGCTGTAGGCGTAGGTCCCGAGCACCTCCGTGGCACCGGCCGGGCCGCCGCCGGTCATGACGAAGATGATGTCGAAGACGCTGAAACCACCCAGCAGCGTGATGGTGGTGACCATGAGGAACACCGGCATGATCTGCGGAAGAATGATGTGGCGCAGCCGCTGGAAGCCGTTCGCCCCGTCAAGGCGGGCGGCGTCGACGAGGTCGATGTCGACGTTCCGCAGCGCCGACAGGAAGATGATGAAGACGAAGCCGACGGTGGCCCAGATCGCGGTGCCGAGTACGGCGTACAGCGCGGTGTCCGGGTCGCCGAGCCACCCCTTGGCGAGTGAGCCCAGCCCCACCGTCTCGAGGACGCGGTTGAGCCAGCCTCGCGAGGGTTCGTAGATCCAGCCCCAGACCACACCGACGGCCACCTGTGGCAGCACGAACGGCAGGAAGAACGCGATCCGGTAGAGCACGCTCGCTCGCCGGACGTTCCATACCAGCACGGCGAGGCCCAGCCCGAACACGATGGGAGAGGACGTGCCGATGACGATCCAGATGACGTTGTTCTTGAACGCGGCCCATACGTCCGGGTCCTGCGCCAGCTCGGTGAAGTTGGACAACCCGATCCATGGCGGGGTGGGGTCGAAACCGTTGAAGTCGACGAAGACGTAGTAGACCGCACTCGCCATGGGCAGCAGCAGGAAGACTGCCACCATGGCGACCAGCGGAGCCACCATGAAGAAACCCAGCCGGGCCTGAGCCCTGCGGGTGACGCGGGGAGTGTCCGCCTTGATGGTTCGCCAGGGCAGGCGGCGACGGGCCGGCGTCCCCCGTTCCGGCGCCGTGGTCGGTGCTGGAGCTGTCGCCTTGGTCGAAGCGCCTGTGGTCACTGCTCTGCCGCTGCCTTGAGACTCGCGGCGACTTCCTCAGCGCTCTGCTGACCGGTGAGGACCGCCTGCACGCCGTCGTACATCGCCTCGCTGAGGGTGTCGGAGACCATCACGTCGATGTTGTGGCCGAAGTCGCCGCCCGCGCCCACCTTGGCGGTGTCCTTCAGCACCTGGGTCAGCAGGGGCGAGACGTCGAGGTCGGCGGTGTCCATGGGCCTCGGGGGGATCGTGTGCAGGTTCTCGACCGTCCAGCGGCCGTGTTCCTCGGACTGGAGGAAGTCGAGCAACTTCTCCGCGGCTTCCTTGTTCGACGCGGTCGCCGAGATCCATGGCCCCGAGCCCAGGCCGCCGGTGAAGATCCCGGGGCCATCGGGCGCGGGGAAGGGGATGTACCCGACCTCGAATTTCGCCTGGTCGTCGATCTCGCCGACCAACCAGCTGCCGGTCGGGATCATGGCGGCTTCACCCGAGAAGAACATCGCGGTCGAGGTGTCGTAGTCCACCGAGGTGGGCGACTTGGGAAGGTAGCCCGCCTTGTTGAAGTCCGCCCACAGTTGCAGCGCCGCCGTGACCTCCGGGGAGTCCCAGGACTTCTCGCCGCTGAACAGGGCCTCCATCCCGTCGCCGC
This sequence comes from Nonomuraea longispora, assembly GCF_004348345.1. Classification (GTDB taxonomy): domain Bacteria; phylum Actinomycetota; class Actinomycetes; order Streptosporangiales; family Streptosporangiaceae; genus Nonomuraea; species Nonomuraea longispora. Next base: position 8,815 of record NZ_SMJZ01000220.1, on the reverse strand, counting down.
CGATCGTGCTGGAAAGGGCCATGCTGAGGAGGTGTCCGCCCTCCCACGCTTCCTTGTCGCCGACGGCCATCGGCACCTTGCCGGCCGCGCGGATCTTCTCCGCGGCCTTCTTGAGGTCGGCCAGGTTCCGCGGCTGGGCGAGCCCGAGGTCGGCGAAGATCTTCTTGTTGTAGAAGAGACCGATGGTCTCGAGCTCACCCGGGATCCCGTAGACCTTCCCGTCGTAGGTGACTCGCTCCTTGGCGAAGTCGAAGGTCTTCCAGCCGTACTTGTCGTAGGCGGCGGTCAGGTCCTGCACCAGGCCGGCCTTGACGAGCGCCCCGCCGAAGCTCGGACCTGAGCCCCAGCTGAACACGTCGGGTCCTTCACCGGAACGGAGCTGGGTCTGCAGGACCGTGCGCATGTTGTCGAAGGGCAACGTGGTGACCTTCACGTCGATGCCCGACTTCTTTTCGAAGCCAGCGATGTCCTCCTTGAGAGCTTTCAGAGCTTCCGCGTCCTCCGGCTCCTCGATGAGGTATTTGAGCGACCTGGAGTCGTTGTCATCGGAAGAGGGGGGAACCCCTCCGGTGCACGCGGCCGCCAGAAGGCACGCCGCGGCGGCGGCCAGAATCTTCAGGGGTGGGATGTGCATGCGTGAGCCTCTCGGTGAACGTGCCCTGTTATGTCACATGGGACGCGATCCGGGCCGACATAATTTCACCGCGAAATTATGAAGTCAAGAGGGGGTGTGTCCAACCTCAGGGAAAGCTCGCCTTGATCGCAACCACTGCCGCTCCCCGAGCCCACTCCAGGAAGTCCATCGGCCTGATCACCGGATCCAGCACGCTGACCTGCTCGTCCGCGTATTGGACGCGGCCGGCGCGCAGACTGTCAGGCGCGATCTCGACAAGCCGCACACCTTCTCCGGACAGGATGATGCGGTCGACTCCGGTCAGCGAGGTGATGGCCGCCGTCGCGCGGCCGACGGCGTGCGCCGCCTCGGCGACGACGCGCGCCGCCGCCGGGTCACCGGCTTCGGCGAGTTCGAGCACCTCGTCGTAGGTGGTGAGCCGCCCGTGCGCGAGGGAGACGGTGTTGGCCATCGCCCCCGAGGTCACGAAGGCCGTCATGCAGCCACGATGGCCGGCGGGACACAGCGGCCCATGCGGATCGACGGGCAGATGGCCGATCGGGCTGACCAAGGTCGGGACGAGTTCGTGGTTGATCACGAGCCCGTACCCCACACCCGCGCCTACCGTCAGCAAGGCGAAGTCCGGATAGGTGCGCCCATAGCCGAACCACTGCTGCGCCATCGTGAGGCCCACCACGTCGTTGGCCAGGAACAACGGGGCATCGACCTGCTCGGCGAGCAACGTACGGAACGGCACCTCGTGCCAGTCCAGGAACGGCGAGTCAGCCACGGTCTCGCCCTTGTCCACCCGGCCGCCCACGGTCACGCCGACGCCCCGCACGGGCCGGCCGGCTCTGTCCTCCATCCGGGAGACGACGCCGGCGACGCAGGACACCACGTCCGGCACGTCCAGCGACGGCTCGGGCAACATCTCGCTGGCCAGCACCTCGGCCCGGAGGTTCGTGAGCACCGCGTAGATCGACTCCCTGGTGAGCTTCACGCCGACGTACCGGTGGTCGTCAGCGACGACATCGAGGAGGACCGACGACCGCCCGCGGCCGGTCGTGCGCACGGACTCGGACTCCACCAGGACACCCGCATCGAGCAGCGGTCGCACCAGGCGCGTCAGCGTCGGCGCCGACAGACCGGTCTTCTTCGCGAGCTGGGCCCGGGATTGGGCACCATGCACGAGGACGTCGATGGCAATCGCTCTCGACGAGGCGGGCAGGTCGGGGCGCATTGATCCTCCTGATCCGAGGGCCTGGTCCGACCGCCCCGGAACAGGGGGTCGTCCACCGGCGATCCGTGTGGCATGCTGTCCAGCTATAGTTTCGCTGTGAAATTATAACTGGAGCGCACATGAGTTTGTCGACGGCCGGGTCCGTCCGGGTTCACACGCTGACCGCCGCGGCCACGTCCCTCGTGGTCGACGTCAGCTCGGGCGTGCCGCGGGTTCTGCACTGGGGGGCGCGGCTGGACGAGGACCCCGCCCACGAACGTTTCCTCGCCACCCTGAGCGAGGCGCAGTTCGGAGCGGACGGACTGCCCGGACAACACCGGCACCCCGCCGTGCTGCCCGAGCAGTCGGCCGGCTGGATGGGCACCCCCGGCCTGGAGGGACATCGGAACGGGACCGCCTTCAGCACGCGGTTCCTCGCCTCGGAGCACGAGCTGTCCGGCCGGCCGGACCAGGGTCAGGTGCTCGTGAGCCGGGCGGTCGACGAGACCGTGCAGCTCGCCCTGACGACGACCGTCGAGCTCTCCGCCGAAGGAGTCGCGCGCCTGCGGGCGGCCGTGACCAACACCGCGGAGAGCGGGACCTTCACGGTCGATGCCATGCGCCTGGCGCTGCCGGTCCCCGCCGAGGCGCAGGAGATTCTCGACTTCACCGGGCGCCACCTGCGAGAGCGCTCCCCTCAGCGGCATCCCTTCCACGCCGGCACACACGTACGCGAGGGCCGCCGCGGCCGCACGGGCTCCGACGCGAGCTTCCTGCTCGTGGCGGGAACGAGCGACTTCGGCTTCCGGCGTGGTGAGGTGTGGGCCGTTCACACCGCCTGGAGCGGCAACCACGTCACGTTCGCGGAGCTCGGCCTCAACGGGCTGCGCCTTCTCGGCGGCGGCGAGGTCCTCCTTCCGGGAGAGATGCCCCTCGATCCTGGGGACACCTACACGACCCCCTGGCTGTACGCCGTCCACGGCAACGGACTCGATGCCGTCTCCACCGCCTTCCACCAGCATCTCCGGGCGCGGCCCGCCCACCCGGCCTCACCGAGGCCCGTCGTCCTGAACACCTGGGAAGCGGTCTACTTCGACCACGATGTGGACACCCTGATCGAGCTGGCGACGCTTGGCAGCAAGGTGGGGGCCGAACGTTTCGTCCTCGACGACGGCTGGTTCCTCGGCCGACGTGACGACAGAAAGGGGCTCGGTGACTGGCAGGTCGATCCCGCCATCTGGCCGAAGGGCCTCCACCCTCTGGTCGAGGCCGTCCGTGGCCTGGGCATGCAGTTCGGGCTCTGGTTCGAGCCGGAGATGGTCAACGACGACTCGGAGCTCGCCCGCGCGCATCCCGAGTGGATTCTGGCGCCGGGCGACGGACGCCTCCCCCTCACGGGTCGCCACCAGCACGTGCTCAATCTCGCCATTCCCGAGGCCTTCGACCACGTGCTCGAGTCGATCAGCGCCCTTATCGCGGAGTACCGGATCGACTACATCAAGTGGGACCACAACCGCGACCTGGTCGAAGCCGGCGACCGCCGTACCGGCGAGGCGAAGGTGCACGCACAGACCTCGGCGGCGTACGCCCTGATGGACGAGCTGCGCCGCCGGCATCCCGAACTCGAGATCGAGTCGTGCTCCTCCGGCGGAGGCCGGGTCGACCTCGAGGTGCTCCAGCGCACCGACCGGGCATGGGCGAGCGACTGCATCGACCCGCTGGAACGGCAGAGGATCCAGCGGTGGACCGGCCTCGTGCTGCCGGCCGAGATGGTCGGCAGCCACGTCGGCGCCCCGACCGCCCACACGACCGACCGCACGCACTCCCTGGCCTTCAGGGCGGCCACGGCCCTGTTCGGCCACTTCGGCATCGAGTGGGACCTGCGCACCGCCTCCCCCGAGGAGTTGGCGGAGCTCGGCGAGTGGGTGGCGGTGTACAAACAGGAGCGCGAGCTGCTGCACAGCGGAACCGCGGTGCACTGCGACTACCCCGACGACGCCTACTGGGCCCATGGCGTGGTGAGCCAGGACCGGACGCGAGCACTCTTCGCCTTCGTGGCGCTCGACACGTCCGCGGCCGCGCAGCCGGGCCGGATCAGACTGCCGGCCCTGAACCCTGACCTGTTCTACCGCGTCGAGCCTGTCTCCCTCTCGGCCGGCGCCCTCGTGCGCACCCGCAGCGGTAAGCCCTCCTGGTGGCTCGACCGTCCCGTCATCTCCGGCAGGGCGCTGGAGGCCGTCGGGCTGCAGGGACCCATGCTGTACCCCGAGCAGGCGCTCGTCTTCCGCCTGGTCGCCGATCAACCCCCACAGAAGAGGAGCTGAAAGCCCGTGGGACACCTTGTACGTTTCTCCTCGCCAGGCACGGTCGACGTGGTCGAGGTCGAGGACCCGTCACCGGGTCCCGGACAGGTCCTGCTGGAGACGGCGTACTCCGGGATCTCCGCCGGCACCGAGCTGACGGCCTACCGGGGCACGAACCCCTACCTGGCCAGTGAATGGGACCCGGCCCGCAAGCTGTTCGTCCCGGGCAGCTCGACCATGTCCTACCCGATCGACGCCTGGGGTTACGAGGAGGTCGGCCGGGTGGCCGCGGTCGGATCCACGGGCGACGAGGACCTGGTCGGCAAGCTCGTCTGGGGATCGTGGGGGCACCGGTCGACGGTCGTGCGCCCGGCCGAGTACGCCAGGCAGAGGCTTTTGCCCGGCGTCGAGCCGATGACGGGCGTCTTCGGACGGATCGGCGCGATCGCCTTCAACGCGATCCTCGACGCCGACATCCACCTCGGCGAGTCGGTGGTCGTTTTCGGAGCCGGCGTACCCGGCCAGATCGTCGCCCAGCTGGCCCGCCTCAACGGCGCGCGGGTCACGGTCGTCGACCCGGTCCCCACGCGGCGCGCCCTCGCCGAGCGGCTCGGCGCCGACGAGACGCTGGACCCGGCCAGTGACGACGTCGCCGCCGCGGTTCGCGCCGCCACCGACAACCGGGGAGCGGACGTCGTGATCGAGATGAGCGGCGCGTACCAGGCGCTCCAGGAAGCCGTCCGCACCGTCGGCTACAACTCCCGCGTGGTCGCCGGCGGGTTCTTCCAGGGGCCGGCGACGGCCCTGAAGCTGGGTGAGGAGTTCCACCACAACCGGGTCGCCATCGTCTGCTCGCAGATCTCGGGGGTGGCGTCGCACCTGCAGCACCGCTGGAGCGACCTGCGCATGTCACGCACGGTCCTGTCACTGGCGCATGACGGCAAGCTCGCCCTGGACGACCTCGTCACCCACGTCTTCCCCGCCAAGAGCGCATCGGACGCCTTCGACATGCTGGACAAAATGCCTCAGGACGTCCTTCAGGTCGTCCTCGACTACAGAGAGACCGCATGACCGACGTACGACCTTCTCCCATGTCCAAGGGCGAGGTGGGCTGGGGCATCCTCGCGACCGGGGGCATCGCCAACGCCTTCACCCGCGACCTCGTCACGCACGGCCACCGCGTCGCCGCGGCCGGGTCGCGGTCGGCGGACAACGCGCGTGCCTTCGCCGGGAAGTGGGGCATCGAGCACGCTCACGGTTCGTACGACGAGCTCGTGGCCGACCCTGACGTCGACATCGTCTACGTGGCGACCCCCCACAACCTCCACGCCGCCAACGCGACGGCCGCCCTCGAGAGCGGCAAACACGTGCTGGTCGAGAAGGCGTTCACCGTCAACGCCGCCGAGGCTCGCGCTGTGTTCGAGCGCGGTCGCGGCAAGGGGCTCCTCGTCATGGAGGCCATGTGGACACGCTTCCTCCCTCATATGGCGTACGTGAGGTCGGTGATCGAACGCGGCCTCGTGGGCGACGTCCGTTCGCTGCACGCGGACCACACGCAGCGGCTCCCGTCAGACCCCGCGCACCGGCTCAACAACCTCGACCTCGCCGGCGGCTGCCTGCTGGACGTCGGCGTCTACCCGGTGTCCTTCGCCCACGACATCCTCGGCGCTCCCGTGGAGGTCACCGGGCGCGGCACCCTGAGGGACACCGGCGTCGATGTCTGTGTGGCGACGGTCATGCGTCATCGCAACGATGCCGTCTCGACGACGTACTCCTCCATGGAGACCAGAGGCCCCAACACCGCCGTGGTGCTCGGGACCGAGGGCCGGATCGAGATCGACTCGGTCTGGTACTCCCCCGCGGCGGTCACCGTGAAGAACGTGGCGGGGCAGGAGCTGGAACGGTTCGACGAGCCGGTGACCGGCAGAGGCATGCAGTACCAGGCCGCGGAGGCTGAGCGGCTGATCGCCGAGGGCAAGGTGGAGAGCCCGCTGATGACCCACGAGCAGTCGGTCGCGGTGATGACCACCATGGACGCCGTACGCGAGGAGATCGGGGTGCGCTACCCCGGCGAATGAAGCCGGGGAGCTGCTCACGTGCCGCGGAGTCGATCTCGGAGCGCGCCCTAGGACGGATCGGGCCCCAGGTAGACGAGCACGGCGGCCACCCTGCGGTGCACGTCCCCGCTGTTCTCCAGGCCGAGCTTGGTGAAGATGGCGTTGACGTTCTTCTCCACCGACGAGACCGACAGGTGCAGGGCCCGCGCGATGGCCGAGTTGGAGCGGCCGTGCGCCATCTCCCGCAGCACGTCACGCTCGCGGTCGGTCAGGTGCTCCCGCTGGCCGCGCACGTCACGCCTGGCCAGCAGGCCCTCGACCACCTTCGGGTCGATGACCGAGCCGCCCGAGGCCACCGCGCCGATCGCGCCGAGCAGCTCGTCCAGATCGCCGACCCGGTCCTTGAGCAGATAGGCGTAGCCCTCGGTGCCGTGCTTGAACAGCTCGAACGCGAACAACGCGTCCGCGAACTGCGACAACACCACCACGCCGACACCAGGATGGTCGGAGCGGATGCGGTGGGCGGCGTCGATGCCCTCGAACCCCTGCCGCCACTCCCCTCCCGGCATCCGGATGTCGGTGATCACGACGTCGGGCCCGAGCCGGCGTACGGCGTCGAGAAGCTCGTCGGCGTTGCCCACCGCGCCGACGACCGTCACCTCGCCCGACATCTCCAGCAGCCGGCGGGTGCCCTCGCGCACCAGGTAGTGGTCATCGGCCACGACCGTGCGGATCGGCTCACTCATCGACCGGCACCCACGCGTTCACCCGTGTCCCCTTCCCCTGCTCGGTGTCGATGCCGAGGCCGCCGCCGAGGGCGTCCAGCCGGTCCGACAACGTCGCCAGCCCTCTGCGCGGCGTGTGCGACACGTCGAAGCCCTTCCCGTCGTCGGTGACGGCGGCGGCCAGGCGGCCGTCCGCAAGGGTCAGGCGTACCTCTATGGTGGTGGCCCCCGCGTGCTTGAGCGCGTTGGCCACGGCCTCGCTCACGGTGAAGTACATCGCACCTTCTGTCTCGTCGGTGAAGCGCCTCGACCTCAGGGCGGGGGCCGAGGTCACCGTCGTACGCACGGGCAGGCGCGAGCATCGCTCCTCGACCGCCTCCACCAGGCCGCCCTGGCTGAGTGACGACGGATGGATGCCGGCCGCCAGCTCGCGCAGGTCGGCGAGCGTCTGCCGGGCCTGCTCGCGCAGCTGGGCGAGCATGTCGGCGCCCGCTCCCGTGGCGCGGGCCAGCTCGATGCCGGCGATGAGGGCGACGAGTTGTTGTTGCACGCCGTCGTGGATGTTGCGTTCGATGCGGCGGCGTTCGGCCTCCTGGGCGTTGACCAGCCGGGTGACCAGCCCGGCGCTCTGGATCGCCAGCCCCGCGGGCACGGCCAGGGCCTCCAGGAGCCGCCGGTCCTGGCCGGTCAGCGGCCCCGCGTCCCTGGGGCCGCACTCGATGTGCCCGAGACCGCCGCGTACCGGCATCGTCAGCACGGCCGGGCCCCGTGCCTGGCCGGCCACCACGCGGGTCCCGTCGGCGAGCGTCACGGCCGCCCATTCGAGCTCCAGCCCGTCGCGTACGGCGGCGGCCAGCCGGCCGAGCTGTTCCACCGGCTCCGGTGTGTCCTCCAGTGCCGTGCCCAGGTCCGACAGCACCTCGCCGACCGTGGGCCGAACGTCGAACACCAGGTGCAGGCGCGATCCCCTGACGCCGATCCGGATGTCGAGCAACCGGTGCCGTACTATCGCCACCACCATGGCGGCGGGAAGCGACCCGACCAGCGCCATGCCCGCCGCCCCCACGAGGAACGGCGTGTCCAGCCCGAAGAGCATGAGCATCGTCAGCGCGCCGCCCGCCACGGTCGCGGCGACGCCCGCGACCATGCACGCGTACTGCCCCCGCTCGGCCCGCTCGCTGCGCCGCCAGCGGACCACGAGCCCGCAGAACACGATCGCCGCGACGATCCAGGTGACGAACTGCCCGGTGCCCCCCACGAACGCCGCGACGAGGTTCTCCAGGACCATCGGGTTGGAGAGGTTCACCCCGCCCGCCGCCGTCCCGATGCCGTGCGCGGCGATCGCGGCGCCCGCGATCCACGGAACGGCGCGCCAGCGTCGAGAGGGCAGCCGGCCGTCGGGGAACAGCAGGGGGACGAAGATCCAGGTCAGCCCGTAGAACAGGGCGAGCCCGACTGACTGCACGTAGGCGAAGAATCCCGAGAAGGCACCGGCTCCGATCAGCCCTGTGCCCAGCATGCCGGCCCCGAGCGACAGCGCGGCGGCGAGCAGCACCCAGCCGTAGCGGATCTCCGGGCGTCTGTACGCCAGCAGCCACCCGACCGCCGGCAACATCAGGGCGACCAGGATGAACGGCAGCATCTCCGGCAGGCCGTACTCCACCGACGTGCCCACCGTGATCCCCGCGGCCGAGGCCACCGCGAGCAGCCCGGCCACCAGCCTGGATCTCATAAGCCTCCATCGTCATGGGGGATCAGGAGGGCGTCTATGAGGTTATCCGCATTTTTCCTACGGACAGCCCCACCTGCGAGAACGGCGGCCCACTTGGTGTCCCGCGACCCCCACGCTCCGGTTCGGTGGTGATGTACGACATCGAGCCGAAGGAGCATCCCCATGC
>NZ_SMJZ01000021.1 GCF_004348345.1 Nonomuraea longispora | reverse complement strand
CCCCCACGCTGGACCTGCTGGCCCGCCCCTCCGGCGGGTTCGCCATGGTCGCGATGGACCAGCGCGAGAGCCTCAGGCAGATGTTCGCCGCGGCCACGGGGCGACGTGTGGACGACGACACGCTGACAGGCTTCAAACTGTCGGTGGCGCGGGAGGCCGGGCCGCACGCCTCCGGGTTCCTGATCGACAAGGAGTACGGCTTCGGCCAGGTGGCCGCCGAGGGCATGGTGCCCGACGGGCTCATCATCGCCGTGGACAGTCTCCGGCAGGCGCCCGACGGCCCCGTCGAGGACACCTCGATCGACGGCACGATCGACCTGGCCGAGGCGCGGCGGGCCGGAGCGGTCGCGGCCAAGCTGCTGCTCATCTGGCGCGATGACGAACACCGGCAGCGCCGCCTGGAGACGGCCGCCGCGTTCGTCCGCCGGTGTGCCGAGGCGGGCGTGCTCTCCGTGCTCGAAGGGGTGGCCAGGCCCGTACAGGGCCGGGAGGCGGAGTTCGACGGGTCCGCCGCGATCCGGGAGGCCGCCGCGGAGCTCGCCGGGCTGCGGCCCAGCCTGTACAAGGCCCAGGTTCCGCTCGGTGGCGCCGCGCCCGAGGACCGGCTGGCCGAGGAGTGCGCCCGGCTCGACGAGGCGATCCCCGTCCCGTGGGTGGTGCTCTCCCAGGGCGTCGAACGGGACGACTTCCCCGCCGCGGTCCGGGCGGCCTGCCGGTCGGGCGCGTCGGGGATGCTGGCCGGGCGCGCGATCTGGAGCGACGTGGTCGGCTCCGAGGACACGGCCGCCGAGCTGCGTAGCCGTTCGGTGCCCCGGCTCCTGCGGCTGGCCTCCATCGTCGACACCTACGCCCGCCCGTGGAACGCCCGATGACCGCCCCGATCACTGGGCCGATCACTGGGCCGATCACTGGGCCGATCACTGGGCCGGCGATCGCCATGCTGCACACCGTGCCCGCGCTCGCCGCGCCGCTGGCCGTACTGGCCGCCGAGGTGCGGCCCAGCGCGCGGATCATGCACTTCGCCGACGAGAGCCTGCTCCAGGACACCATCGCCAACGACGGCCCGCCCCCGCACGTGCTGCGCCGGCTGGTCTCGTACGCGATGTACGCCAAGGAGTCGGGAGCCGGGACGCTGCTCGTCACCTGCAGCTCCATCGGCGAGGCCGCCGAACGGGCGCGCCCGCTGGCCGAGCTGCCGATCCTGCGTATCGACGAGCCGATGGCCGAGGAGGCGGTGCGAGCAGGCGACCGGATCGGCGTGCTGGCGACGCTCGCCACCACGCTCGGCCCGACCACCCGGCTGGTACGGCGCGCGGCCACCCGCCGCGAGGCGCCGCGGGAGATCGTTCCGCACCTGTGCGACGGCGCCTTCGAGGCGCTGCGCGGCGGCGACCCGGCCCGTCACGACGCCCTGGTCCTCGAAGGATTCGGCCGGCTCGCCCGGCAGGTGGACGTCGTGGTGCTCGCCCAGGCGTCGATGGCCGGGATCGTCACGCGGGCGGACGGGGGAGTGCCGGTGCTGTCCTCCCCCCGCTCCGGAGTCGCCCAGCTGGCCTGAACCACCCGCCGGCCCGAGCCGGTCAAAGGGCGGGTCCGTTCAGGTGGCGCTGAGGACGATGCGGCCCACGGCCTCGCCCGCCGTCTGGCGTTGCCAGGCTTCGGGAGCCTGTTCCAGCGGTACGGTTTCGTGCGCCACCGACAGCCGCCCCTCGGCCACCCGGCCGGCGATCAGGGCGATGGCGCCGGCCCGCTGTTCGCTGGTCAGCTCGTTGTTGGTGTAGCCGAGCACCCGCAGCGACCGGCTGCGCAGCGTGGCGGAGTCGAGCGGGGACGTCTCCGACGCCGACCCGCCGAGGTTGACGAGCCGGCCCCCGGGGCGCAGGGCGCGGGCCGCCGCCGCGGCCGGGACGCCGAAGAGCGGGTCGAGCACCAGGTCCAGCGGCCCTTCGCAGGCGGCGGTGAAGCGGGCGGCCAGCGCGTCCACGTCGTCGGTGTCCAGGGCGACGACGGCGTCCGCGCCCGCCTGCCCGGCCTGTTCGCGGGCCCGCGGTGAGCGGGCGGCTGCGACGACCCGGCGGGCGCCCGCGAGACGGGCGAGCTGGACGGCCGCCTGCCCCACCACGCCCCCGCCGGCCAGCACCAGCACCTGCTCGCCGGCGGCCAGCTCGCCGCGCCAGGTCAGCGCCATGTGCGCGGCCACGGCCGACAACCCCAGCGCGGCCACGGCGAATGGGTCGGCGCCGCCGGGCAGCTCCACGAGGTCCCCGGTGGGCACCGCCGCCAGTTCCGCCATGCTGCCGTCGCCTGGCGCCATCCCCGCCGACGTGGGGAACCACACGAGCCGCCCGCCCACGGTGCCGACACCCTGCACACCGGGCACGTAGGGGACGGCGGGCGTGCCGAAGTAGGAGGCCCCGCCCGCGCACAGCAGGTCCAGCGGGGTGATCGGGGCGGCGATGACCCCGACCTTCTTCGCTCCGGGAGCCGCCACGGGCGCGGGCCGCTCGGCCACCACCGGCGGCCGGCCGCACGTCTCGATCAGCACGGCCCGCATCACGACACCACCCCCGTGGCAGGGCCGCCCCGGGCGGAAAGGCAGGCGACCTCCGTCATGTGGCGATGTCCGGGTACGGCAGGCTCATGTGGGACAACCGCCGCGCGTACTCCTTCTGGAAGCCCAGCGGCGGATGGTCGCGCTCGAACATCGCGATGAACAACGTCAGCGTGAGGAACGGATGAGCCCCCAGCTCGAACAACTTCGGGTAGTCGTGGGCGGCCAGCGCCTCGCGTTCGACGTCGTCGAAGCGCAGCCACGTCGACGACTCGCCGGTGTGGCAGCCGAGGATGCGGTTGGCGTACTCGGCCTCCCACATCTCCACCGTGGCGCGCGGCTCCTCGCGGTAGCGCTCGACCAGCTCGGGGTCGCGGTCGACGGTGAAGAGGAACTTGTTCAGCAGGTATTTGCTCATGACCCGTCACCTCCGTTCGGGTACCAGGTGAAGTACGCCTCCATGGTGTGGAACAGGTCGTACGTATCCACATAGTCGGCTTTCTTCCCCTCGCCGGCCACTCCCATCATCAGCATGAAGTCCATGAAGCCGTGGGTGGCGTTGCCGGGCTCCCACAGGCTGTCGAGCGTGACCTCCGACAGGCAGCCTTCGAGGTCGCCGGTGGAGATCCATTCGACGGCCCTGCGGTCGAACTCGGGGTCGGGGCCGTGCGGCCCGAACTGGCGCGGCCCGCCAAGTTCGAGCGACAGGTGCCCGGTGCCGATGACGGCGACCCGCTGGCCGGAGGGCCACGACTCGACGAGCTCCCTGATGGTCCGGCCGAGCTGCACGAACCGTTTCGGCTGCGGCAGGGGAGGGGCGAAGATGTTGGTGTAGACGGGCACGATCGGCAGGTCGTTCTGCGGGCGCAGGGTGATGATCGGGCACGTGATCGAGTGGTCGATCCGCAGCTCGTTGGAGAAGGCCAGGTCGAAGCCCGCGTCGAGGCCTTCGCGCAGGATGTACGCCGACAGCTCCTCCTGCCCGCTGAACACCATCCTGGGCAGCCCGAACTCGCGTTCCTCGTTGTAGAAGTTCGCGTCGTAGAAGGGCGCCTTGCCGACGAGGAACTGCGGCATGTTGTCCAGCCACAGCTGGTGGAAGTGGTCGGAGCCGACCATGACCAGCACGTCGGGCCTGGCCCTGGTCAGAGTCTCGCGGAACGCCTCGACCTTGCGCACCCACTCGTCGGCGAAGGGCGGGCGGTCCTCACCCGTGGAGGTGCTGGCGCGGTAGTAGAAGGGGTGGTGGGTGGATGCGATGACCGCGACGAGTTCAGCCATGCGACTCTCCGTAGGGGTCGGGGGGCACGGACCGGTTGTTCAGGTCCACGGACAGGAAGATGTCGTTGGCCACGGGGTGCCGTAGTTCCTCGGCGAGCTGGCCGATCAGCCCGGCGGTCCTGGCCAGGAGGGCGAACCCGCGCAGCAGTTCCAGCGGCAGCCCGAGGTCGGCCAGCGCGGCGCCGCAGACACCGGCGCCGTTGAGCGGCAGCGTCCTGCCCAGCACGCGCGGGTGCACCCGGCCGACCGCGGCGAACAGCGACAGGTGCGGGCCGTACAGGCCCTCCTCTGCCGCGATCTCGAACAGCCGCGGCGTGCGGGGGTCGCCGTCCTTGTGCACGTGGTGGCCGAGGCCGGGCACGCGCCGCCCCGACTCACGCCAGGCCGTCACGGTCTCCAGCGCGAGCGCGTCCCAGCCGGCGTCGTCGGAGGGGAGGGGGTCGTGCTCCTTGAGCACGCCGGCGAGGAAACGCCCGCAGTCCTCGGTGACGCCGAGGAACCGCGAGCCGCCGCCGAGCAGCCCGGCGGCCAGCGCCCCCTGCACGGAGTCGGGCGCCGACAGGTACGTCAGCCGCGTCACGATGGCCGTCGGCGTGAACCCGTGGTCTGCCAGCGCGGCCAGCACCGCCTCGAACACCCGCACCTCGCCCCGCGACGGGCGGCGCTGCGTGGCCAGCCAGAAGGCCAGCTCGCCGAAGCCCACCTCGCCCATCACGTCGGCGGCGAGGTCGTGCCCGAGCAGCGTGATCGACGTGGGCGACGACGCCCCGAGAGCGGTGGGGTAGTCCCTGGGCGTCATGACCGCCGCTCCTCGGCGAGCCACGTGCGCAGCTCGGCGCCGTGCTCGTTCAGCTCGGGCGGCGGCAGCGCGTAGCCCGCGGGCGTCTCGGAGAACCGGATCGGATGCCGCGTCGTCGGCACCGCCCGCTCGCCCTCGCCCACCACGACGACCGGGTCGAGCCCGAACCGCTCCGCCGCGGCGAACCCGCCGTCGATCGTGTTGATCGGCCCGCAGGGCACACCGGCCTCCACGAGCAGGTCGAACCACTCGTCCGCGGAGCGCCGGGCGAGCCGCTCGACCAGGATCGGCCGCAGCTCCTCGCGGTTGGCCGTGCGGCTCGCGTTGCGGGCGAAGCGCGGGTCATCGGCCACCTCGGGGATGCCGAGCACCTCGCACAGCTTGCGGAACTGGCCGTCGTTGGCGGCCGCGACGATGAGGTCCTGGTCGGCCGTGGGCAGCGGTTCGTACGGGAACACGCTCGGGTGGGCGTTGCCCATCCGGTACGGGACCACGCCTCCGGCGACGTACGCCGAGCTCTGGTTGACCAGCCCGGTCAGCGCCGACGACATCAGGTTGACCTCGACGTGCTGGCCGCGCCCTGTGGCCTCGCGGTGGCGCAGCGCGGCCAGGATGCCGATGACGGCGTGGTTGCCGGCCATCACGTCGAACACGGAGATGCCGGCCCGGTAGGGCGGCCCGTCCGGCTCGCCGGTGAGGCTCATCAGCCCCGACATGGCCTGCACCATCAGATCGTAGCCGGGCACCCGTGCCCCGGCCCCTGAGCCGAAGCCGCTGATCGACGCGTACACGATGCCGGGGTTGGCGGCCAGCACGGCGTCGTAGCCGAGGCCGTACTTGTCCAGCCCGCCCGGCCGGAAGTTCTCCACCAGGACGTCTGCGCGTCCGGCCAGTTCCCTGGCGGCCTCGGCGTCGCCTTCGTCGCGCAGGTCGAGGGCGATGGAGCGTTTGCCGCGGTTGACCCCCAGGTAGTAGGTGGACGCCTCGCCCCTGGCGGGCGGGGTCCACGTGCGGGTGTCGTCCCCGCCGGGCCCTTCCACCTTGATGACGTCGGCTCCCATGTCCGCCAGCAACATCGTGGCGTAGGGCCCGGCCAGGACCCTGGAGAAGTCGGCGACCAGCACGCCGGACAGCGGCCCCCGCGGCTCGGTGTCAGTCATCGAGTCCCATCCTCGCGTCCGTTGAACGGACATATGTCCGCCCAGCCGATCCCAGCATCTAAAGGCTATGACGTCAAGCACCTTGACAGCCGGGCGAACGCTCATCACAGTGACGATGACCGTATAGCGGACAACTGTTCGCCAGCGAGGAGCGTGCCATGAACGACTTCGACTCCGGACGCCCCGTGGTGCTGCGCGGCGGCACGGTGCTGCCCATGGACGGGCGCCGGGTGCTGCCCGGCACGGACGTCCTCGTCACCGGGGACAGGATCGCCGCCGTCGGCCAGGACCTGCAGGCCCCGCAGGACGCCATCGAGATCGACGCCTCGGGCGGCATCGTCATGCCCGGCATGATCGACACCCACCGCCACATGTGGCAGACCGCGATGCGCGGCTACGGCGCCGACTGGACGCTCACCCAGTACTTCGTCTGGTTCTACCTGGAATACGGCAAGCTCTTCAGGCCCGAGGACGTGCACGCGGGCAACACCCTGGCCGCCGTCGAGGCCCTGGACGCCGGTGTCACCACCGTCGTCGACTGGTCGCACGGCCTGCAGACCGTCGACCACGCCGACGCCGCCGCCGACGCGCTGCAGTCCGTCCCCGGCCGGTACGTGCTCGCGTACGGCAACATCCAGCAGCCGCCCGCCGAGTGGACGGCCACCCCCGAGTTCCGCGACTTCGTCGCCCGGCGCGTCACCGGCGACGACCTGCTCGGCTTCCAGCTCGCCTTCGACGTGCTAGGCGACCCGTCGTTCCCGGAGAAGTCCGCCTTCGAGGTCGCCCGCGAACTCGGCGTGCCCGTCACCACGCACGCCGGCGTGTGGGGGGCCACCAGCGACGACGGCATCAAGCTGATGTACGAGCACGGCTTCATGACCCCCGAGACCATCTACGTGCACGCGGCCTCGCTGTCGGCCGACTCCTACCACCGCATCGCGGCCACCGGAGGCTCCATCTCGGTCTCCACGGAGAGCGAGCAGAGCGCCGGGCAGGGCTACCCGCCCACGTGGGCCATCCGCGCCCACGGCATCCCGGTGTCGCTGTCCATGGACACGAGCGTCTGGTGGAGCGGCGACCTGTTCTCGGCCATGCGCGCCACCCTCGGCGCCGACCGTTCACGCGAGCACCTGGAGGCTCACGCCAAGGGCGACACCGTCACGCACTGCGGCCTGCGCGCCGACGAGGTCGTCACCTGGGCCACCAGGGGCGGCGCCCGCGCGCTCGGCCGCGACGACCTCGGCACGGTCGAACCCGGCAAGAAGGCCGACCTGGTGCTCATCAAGAACGACGCGTCGCCGGTGTCGTTCCCGCTGCTCAACCCGTTCGGCCACGTCGCGTTCCAGGCGCAGCGCGGCGACGTGCACACCGTCCTGGTCGACGGCCGGGTGGTCAAGCACGAACATCGCCTCGTCGGCGTCGATCTGGCCGCGGCCCGCCGGCAGGTCGAGCGGACGGTCGAGCACCTGCGCTCCGCGATGGGCGACGAGGCATGGGAGAAGGGTATGAACCCTGACATCCCCGCCACAAAGATCCTCGACAACCCCTACACGTACACCGACTACCGCAGCGACTCCACGCACCGCCTGTGACCTGCCGCCGTGCGGACGGACGACCATGCCGACCAGGCCGACCGTCTAAAGTCGGAGCAGGCGGATCCGAACGAGAGGGCATCGATGGCACGCGGCGACACCGGACCTGACTTCATCGAGGCGCTGGCCCGCGGCCTCGATGTCATCAGGGCATTCCAGCCCGGGCGCCCGGTCATGTCCCTGACGGAGGTGGCGACGGCCGCCGGCCTGGCCAGGCCGACGGCCCGCCGCATCCTCCTCACCCTCCAGGAGCTCGGCTACGCCCGGCAGGAGGCGGGCGGGTTCGCCCTCACACCGCGGGTGCTGGAGCTGGGCGTCACCTACGTGCGCTCCATGGGGCTGTGGGAGGTCGCCAGGCCCCACCTGGAGCGGCTGGTCATGCAGACGCACGAGTCCTCCTCGATCGCCCAGCTCGACGGCTCCGACATCGTCTACGTCGCCAGGGTCGCCGTGCCGAAGATCGTCGCCCTGTCGGTGCAGATCGGCACCCGCTTCCCCGCACTGCAGACGTCCCTGGGCAAGGTGCTGCTCGCCGCGCTCTCACCCGCCGAGGTGGAGCGGGTCCTCACCGAGCCCAGCCGCTCCGGCATCGAGCCGCGCTGGCGGCCGGATCCGCAGGAGCGCGACGCGGTGCTGCGCGAGGTGCGGGCCAAGGGCTGGGCGATGACGGACGAGCAACTCGCCCTCGGCATCCGGTCGGTCGCCGCGCCGCTCAGAGACGGGCTCGGCAACGTCATCGCGGCCGTCAACGTCAACGCCCACGCCGCCGAGACCTCCATCGACAAGCTGACCGAGGTGCACCTGCCGCTGCTGCTGAAGGCGGCCGGCGCGATCAGCGCCGACTGGGCCGTCTACCAGGAGGTCCCTCACGTCACGGCCTCCTGAGCCACGCCGGGAGCGGTCTGGGTCTTGCCCGGCGGGTCAAGTCGTCCTTCAATGATCTCCATACGGCGATCCAGGAGGGGCCGATGCGCGCTGCACGGGCGTCCGCAGTCGTTCTGATGATGGTGCTCACGACGTTCGCCGCCGCCGGGCCGGCCGCCCCGGCCTCCTCAGCACTCGCCTCAGGGCCCACCGACCCCGAGCCGGCCTCGCTGGTCACGCTCGCCGTTCCCGACCAGGCCGCGTTCGACCGCCTGGTCGCCTCGGGCGCCGACCTCACAGAACGGGTACGCCCGCAGCCCGACGGCAGCATCCAGGTCGACGCCGTCGTCACTCCCGGCCAGCTCGACGGCCTGAGGTCGCTGGGCGCCACCCTCGCGCCCGGCGCCCCGCCGCAGGCCCGGCCCGGAACCACCGCGGGCAAGGACCAGATCGTCATCGAGCGGGCGGTCTGGTTCAGGTCACGCGGGGGCTACTTCCTGTCCGTCGAGGCGTCCAGCAACGTGGGGCAGGCGGCCACGCTCAGCGTGACGTGGAAGGGTGCGCGCGAATCCCATGGGCAGGCGCCCATGGTCGCGTACGTCGACGCGGGCGCGTACCTCGGCCACCAGCTCAGCGCCCCCGTCCCGGCGGACGGCAGGCCACGGTGGGTCACCGTCACCTCGGCCGGAGGCGGCAAGGCCGAGGCGCGGGTCAAGGAGTGGCCCGACGGCGAGCGGCCGGACCGCGAGGGCCACGGGTACCAACGCGACTTCGTCACCCAGTACATGACGCCCGCGCAGCTCGACGAGCGGGTCAAGAGCCTGCACCGGCGCTACCCGAGGCTCACGGAGATCATCACGCTGCCGTACCGGACCAACGGCTACCGGCGTCAGGCCCAGGCCCTCATCGGCGCTCCGCCCGCGGCGGCCGTCGTGGTCACCTCCGCCGCCTACGGCTCGGAAGGCGGCAACGACCTGTCGGTCGAGCTGGCCGCCCCCGGTGCCCCGGACCGGCCGCTGCGGGTGAACGTGGACGGCAAGCTCGTCACCGTCAGCCTGGCCACCGACGGCTCCGGCACGCCGGTCAGCACCGCCGCCCAGGTCGCCGCCGCGATCAACACCACGGAGGGCGCCGGCCTCACCGCCACGACCTACCGCGACGACGCCGGAAGCGGGGTCATGGCGCCCGCGCCGCCCGCTCGGCTCAGCGACTTCCTCCAGGCGCCCGCCGACGTCTCCCGCGAGCCGGCGCGCGTGCTGGCGCTGCGCATCGGCGCGCACCGCGACGGCTCGCGCACCGGCGTGCTCGCCTACGCCCAGGAGCACGCCAGGGAATGGGTGACGCCCCTGGTCACCATCGAGGCGGCCGAGCGGCTGCTGCGCAACCACGCCCGCGACAAGGCGACCCGCCGGCTGCTGGAGCGCACCGACGTCTTCATCGTGCCGACCGTCAACCCCGACGGCGCCAACTACAGCTTCTACGACTTCAACGCCCAGCGTAAGAACATGACCAACCACTGCCCCGCCGCGCAGTCCGACCCGGCCTCGCGCAACACCTGGGGCGTGGACGTCAACCGCAACTACGCCGTCGGCTCGCTGCACGACGGTTACTTCGGCGCCTCGGCCAACTGCCAGAGCGGCACGTACGCGGGACCGGCCGAGCACTCCGAGCCGGAGAGCCGCAACGTGATCTGGCTGGCGCGGACGTACCCCAACATCAGGTTCGCCCTGAACGTCCACAGCTACGGCGGCTACTTCATGTGGCCGCCCGGCGCCTACAAGCTCGACGGCCGCGTCACCCTCCCCAGGCCGTCGGAGCAGGACCTGGCGTACTTCCTGCGCTCGGCCCGCACGATCGAGGAGGCCATCGCCGCCGAACGCGGCACGGTCACCTGGCCGCAGCAGACGGGTCCCGTGACCGACGTGCTGTACTCGGCGGCCGGCAACTCCGCCGACGAGCTCTGGTACGACCACGGCGTCTACGGATGGGACTTCGAGGTCGGCGCCGACCTGTGGAACCCCGGGACGCGCAGGTGGGAGGGCGTGGGCTTCCAGCCGCCGTTCAGCGAGGGGCACGCCGAGGCGATGGAGTTCGCCTCCGGGCTCATCGCGCTCGTCGGGGTGGCCGCCGACTACCGGGAACGCTGAGCCTCTGGAGGTCGCGTTGCGCTTCGCCACCGCTGTCCTGGGAGTGGCCGTCTCGGCGGCGCTCCTCGCCGTCCCGCGGACCGGGACCGCCGAACCGGCCGAGCCGCCGCCCGCCGCCGTGCGCGACTTCGGCAACGGCCCCGAACGGAACGAGGTCGCAGCCGGCCTGCCCGAGCGGCCCGGCACGTCGCGCGCCGGGGCCGGTACGGACCAGCCGTACGGGCTGTCCCGCGACCGCGGATACCCCCGGCGGACACGGTTGCCCGTGCCCGCGGAGAACCCCGCCGACGCCTCCGTCAAGCTGGGCCTGGTGCCCTACCACGGCATCGCGCCCAGGCTCAACGACCTGCAGTGGCGCGGCGACCGGGTGAGCGCCGAGATCATCGGCCGCTCGGCCGCGGGCCGCGACCTCTACCTCGTGACCGTCACCGCCCCCGAGAGCGCCGCCGAAGCCCGCGAGCAGGCCCGCATCCGCGACCGCATCGAGGAGCACCCGGCCGCCGCCGCCCGCGACAGGAAGCTGGCCGGGCGCTACAAGGCGCCGCTGTTCGTCAACGCCAACATCCACGGCAACGAGTGGGAGGGCACCGACGCCGCCCTGCGCACCATCGAGGAGCTCGCCACCAGCCGCGATCCGGAGACCGCCCGGCTGCTCGCCACGACCAGGCTGTACTTCAACGTCACCGCCAACCCCGACGGGCGCGTCGCCGGCGTGCGCCCCAACAGCGCCGGGTTCGACCTCAACCGCGACTTCGTCACCGCCTCACAACCCGAGGTGCGGGCGATGCGCCAGGTGATGATCGACACCCAGCCGGTCGCCATGATCGACCTGCACGGCTACGTCAACGGCACGCTCATCGAGCCCACCACCCCGCCGCACGGCGCCAACTACGAGTACGACCTGTTCATCACCCACACCTACGCCAACGGGCTCGGCATGGAAGCCGCGGTCAACGCGCTCGGCTACACCGTGGAGAAGGACGGCGTGCACCCCGCGCAGATCCCGTTCCGCGACTCCGCCGAGGGCTGGGACGACTGGCCGCCGATCTTCACCCCGCAGTACGCCCCGTTCCACGGCGCGGTCGCCGCGCACACCGTCGAGATCCCGCTCAGGGTCAACGGCTCCGACTACACCCAGCAGCCGGTCGAGGAACTGCGCCGCCGCTCGGCGATCAACACCGACGTGGCCGCCGCCGCCATCCGTGCCACGTACGGGTTCGTGCGGGCCGGGCACGACCAGCTGATCGCCGGGCAGATCGAGGTGTTCCGCCGGGGCGCGGCAGGCGAGCCGTCCAGGGCCGTGCCGCTCGGCATCGTGCCCGGCTTCGGTCCCGAGGACGTCTACACCACCACCTTCCCCCGGGCGTACGTCATCACCGGCGAGCGCTCCGCTCCCGCGGCCGCGCGCCTCGTCGACCACCTGATCGCGAACGACGTGCGGGTCGGGCGGGCCAGGCACGTGTTCAGGGCGGACGGCACGACCTACCCGGCCGGCTCCTACGTCGTGGACATGCGCCAGCCCAAACGCGGCCTGGCCAACGTGATGCTGGAGGCGGGCGCCGACATCTCGGACCGGGTGGACGCCATGTACGACATATCCGGCTGGAGCCACGCCCTGCTGTGGGGCGCCCGCGTGGACGGCGTCACCTCCCTGCGCGTGCGCGCCGACCCGGTCCAGGCCGCCGCGCCGACCGGCTCGCTGCCGCGTACACGCGGGCCGCTCGCCCTCCAGGTGAGCGACGCGAAGGACGTCATGGCGCTGAACGACCTGCTCGCCCGCGGCGTCTCCGTCACCTGGGGAGGCGACGGCACCGCGATCGTGCCCGCCGCCGCAAGACAGGCCGCGACCACGGTGTCCGATCGCTACGGCGTGCGCTTCGCCCGCGCCACGTCCACGCACGGCACGCCCCTGCCGCGGGTGCGGATCGCCGCCGCCGCGTCCGCCGACGAGCTGTTCACCCTGCGCGAGCTCGGCTTCGACGTCACCCCCGTCTCCACCGCCGTGCTCAACGAGGGCTTCGACTGGAGCGGGATCGACGTGTTGTTCGTCTCCAGCGGGCTGAACCACCAGGCGCTCGACGCCGAGGCCAGAACGGCGCTCGACGCGTTCCTCGCCACCGGCGGCGTGGTCGCCAGGGGCGGCACGGGCGCGGCCTTCAACGCCGCCGCCGGGCTCCTCACCGCGACCGCGGTGGCCGGCCGCGGCGACGCCAACGGGGTCGTGCGCACCGTCTCCTCCGGCGGCCCCGCCGGCGCCGGGTGGGCCGGGCACGCGTTCGTGTACTCGCCGCGCTGGTTCACCGCGCTCGGGGCCGAGGTCACGGCCGAGCAGTCGTACGCCGCCGACGGGCCGCTCGTCTCCGGCCACTGGCGGCCCGGCCCCGACGGCGCCGGCGGCCAGGACGCGGCGCGAGGCCAGGCGGCCGTGATCAGCGGCAGGGACGAACGGGGGGCGGCCGTGGTGCTCTTCGGCACCGAGCCGTTGTTCCGCAACCACCCGAAGGGGCAGTTCCCGCAGGTGGCCAGGGCACTGTACTGGTCGGCCGCGGTCACGGGCTCCACCCTGACGACCCCGTGACCGCGCCGTCACGGTGTCCGCGCCGGCCGTCCCTGGCCTGGCCGCCACGGGGACACGTGCGGCCCCGCCCCCGCGACGGGGCCGCACGCGCGCACCACCCGGCGAGCGGCGCCCGATGCGCCGGCCGGGTCCGGCCCTTACAGACCGGTTCCTGCGGGCCGGTTCCTGCGGGCCGGTTCCTACGGGCCGGTTCCTACGGGGCCGGGGCGTAGCCGGCCGGGCGGGCGGTGAAGGTGCCCCTGCCCTGGGTGCGGCTGCGCAGCCGGGTCGCGTAGCCGAACACCTCGGCCAGCGGCACGATCGCGGTGATCACAACCGTGCCCGACCGCGTCGTCGAGCCGGAGATCCGCCCGCGCCGGGCCGCGAGGTCGCCCAGCACCCCGCCGGCCGCGTCGTCCGGCACCGTGACCGTCACCTCGGCCACCGGCTCCAGCAGCGCCATCGTGCCGGCTCGCAGCGCCTCGCGCAGCGCCAGCCGGCCGGCCGTGCGGAAGGCGAGCTCCGAGGAGTCCTTCGTGTGGGTGGCGCCGTCGGTCAGCCTCACCCGCACGCCCGTCACCGGATGCCCGCCGAGCGGCCCGTCGGCCAGGGCGTCCCGGCAGCCGGCCTCGACCGCGCGCACGTACTCGCGCGGCACCCGCCCGCCTGTGACGGTCGAGGAGAAGGCGAAGTCGCCCTCGGCCAGCGGCTCCACGTCGATCACGACGTGGGCGTACTGTCCTGCGCCGCCGTCCTGCTTGACGTGCCGGTACAGCAGGCCGGACACGCCGCGTACGAGGGTCTCCCTGAGCGCGACCTGCGGCCGGCCGACGCCGACGGCCAGCCCGTGGTCGCGGCGGACCTTCTCCACCGCCACCTCCAGGTGCAGCTCGCCCATCCCCGACAGCAGCGTCTGCCCGGTCTCGGCGTCGGTACGGACCGTCAGCGACGGATCCTCCTCGGCCAGCCGCGCCAGCGCCGAGCCCAGCCGGTCGGCGTCGGTGCTCCTGCGGGCCTCGACCGCCACCGACACCACGGGGTCGGCCGCGCCCGGTGGCTCCAGCACCAGGGGCGAGCCCGGCGCGCACAGGGTCGTCCCCGTCCGGGCCGTCTTCGGCCCGACGACGGCGGCGATGTCCCCGGCCACCGCACGCTCCACCTCGGTGCGCCGGTCGGCCTGCACGCGCAGGATGCGGCTGATCCGCTCGGTACGGCCCGTGCCGGCGTCCAGCACCGTGTCCCCCTTCCGGATCGTGCCCGAGTACATCCGCACGTAGGTCAGCCGCCCGGTGGCGGTCGCGTTCACCTTGAACACCAGCGCCACCGGCGGCGCGGCCGGATCCGCCGGGCGTTCTTCGCCGTCCTGCCCGCGCACGGCCGGGACGTCCAGCGGCGAGGGCAGGTACGCCACCACCGCGTCGAGCAGCGGCTCCACCCCGCGGTCCCGGTACGCCGAGCCGCACAGCACGACCAGGCCCGCGCCGGTGCGGGTCAGGTCGCGCAGCGCCGCCGCCAGCGTGCCGTCGGAGATCGACGTGCCCGAGCAGAACTCCTCCAGCGCCTGCGCGTGCAACTCGGCGACCGACTCCTCCAGCAGCCGGCGCCGCCGCAGCGCCTCCTCGCGCAGTCCCTCCGGCACCTCGCCCACCTCGTACGCGCCGCCTGTCCACACCAGCGACCGCATCCGAACCAGGTCGACGACGCCGGAGAAGCCGTCCTCGCGCCCGATCGGCAGCTGCGCCACGAGCGGCGCGGGATGCAGCCGCCGGCGGATCGACTCGACCGCGGCGTCCAGGTCGGCGCCCGCCCGGTCGAGCTTGTTGACGAACGCGATCCGCGGCACGCCGTACCGGTCGGCCAGCCGCCACACGGACTCGCTCTGCGGTTCGACGCCCGCGACGCCGTCGAACACCGCGATCGCGCCGTCGAGCACCCGCAGCGAGCGTTCCACCTCGTCGGAGAAGTCGACGTGGCCGGGGGTGTCGATGAGGTTGATCCGGTGCCCGTCCCAGTCGCAGCTCACCGCCGCGGCGAAGATCGTGATGCCGCGGTCGCGCTCCTGGGGGTCGAAGTCGGTGACGGTGGTGCCGTCGTGCACCTCGCCGCGCTTGTACGTGGCGCCGGCGAGGAACAGCATCCGCTCGGTGACGGTGGTCTTGCCGGCGTCGACGTGGGCGAGGATGCCGAGATTGCGAACGGTCGTGAGAGAGGTGGAAAGGTGAGCACGCACAGTCGATGACCCTTTCGGGGCGTCGTCGAACAGGACAGCGCGATCTCCCGGACGAAGCACGGCCGGAGGAGCCCGGTCCGTTTGAGAATCCCGGCGCGGGATCAGGCCCGCGAGGGTGGCGAGGTCGCTTCGTCAGGGCGTCCGATGGCGGCCGCGCAGCCGGCATCGGGACGACGAAGACACCAGGATCACCTCGTGCCGCGACGGAGGGACGACGGCAGCGGTGCTGTGGTGGCGCACGGCCGGCTCCTTTCCCTCATCGATGCGGTACGGCGTTCGATGGGGGGAGTGTAACGACACGCCGGTGACGGAGGAAACCGGATTTCCCGGCACGCCCGCGGGGACCGGCTGCCGGAGGACCGAAGGGCGGCGGGCCCGGATCGCCGCGCCCGTCGTACGAGCGGGCGTGCCTCGGCCCCGCCCGGCGGGAGAAGGCGTTTGAGGCGGGCGTGACGATGGTAGAGGCCATCTAGCAGGGGAAATGGAGATCGCCCCGCTATCGGTAGCCTTCCGGGGGGAAGGCGTGATAGGCGGTCTCCGCGGTTGTGAGACCGCCGGATCGGGGGAAACCCAATGCGTAAGACGCTCACCGGGCTGGGCCTGGCGTTCTTCTTGACGCTCGTCCCGGCCGCCGCGGCGACGGCCGACACACCGGTCGACACCGTCGCGCAGAGCCAGGTCACACCCGCGCCACAGCAAGAGAGGGACGGAGGCGGTAACGCCGGCCTGTGGGGCCTGTTGGGTCTGCTGGGCCTGCTGGGTCTGGCCGGCATGCGTAAACAGCGCCACGTCGGCACCTCGGAACACGTCTCCGACCGCGGGATGCGCCCATAGGCCGTCCCCGCCCGGCGATCGTGCCGGGATGAGATCGCAGCGGCACGGCCGCCGCGCCGCGGCCGTGCCGACGCGGCTCCCTCAGAGCAGAGCGCCCGCCCGTCGCCGGCGGCGCTCACGCGGGGCGAGCAGTGGCGGCAGGCCCAGCCGCACACCTCCGACGGAAGTCTGTACGCGTGCGGCGAGGTCAGGCGGGGACGTTGGCCGGCGCCCCGCCCCAGTGCCGGATCTCCACCGTCCCCGCCAGTTCCGCGGCCCGCAGGGCCCGTCGCCCGGTACGGCGGCGCCAGCAGCCGCCGTGCCTCCTCCGCCGTCCCGGCGTGCAGGACCTTCAGCCCGGACTTTTCGGTTAGGTAAGGCTAATCTAATATATCGTCCATCAGGGCGAAGATTGCCGCGACGAGGAGATTCCATGGCCACTGTCCCGCGACGCATCCTGGCCGCCGTCGGCGCCGCCACACTGCTCGGCGTCAGCGCGTGCGGCGGGACCGCCCCGCCGTCAGCCGCGGCGCCCTCCGCGCCCTCCGCGCCTTCCGCGTCCGGTCAGGGGCCGTGGACCTGGACCGACGACCGGGGCAAACACATCTCCCTCCCCGCGCGGCCCCGGCGCGTCGTCGCCCAGTCGGGCGCGGCGGCGGCGCTGTGGGACTTCGGCGTGCGGCCCGTCGCGGTGTTCGGCCCGCACCGGCTGAAGGGCGGCGGTCGCGACCCCGAGGTGGGCGAGGTCGACATCTCCACGGTCGAGTCGATCGGCAATGTGTGGGGCGAGTTCAACATCGAGAAGTACGCCTCGCTGCGGCCCGACCTCCTGGTGGACGGCATGTACCAGAAGGACACCCTCTGGTACGTCCCCGAGGAGTCGGTCAAGGTGGTCGACCAGATCGCCCCCACGGTCGGCGTGCAGCTCAGCGGCAAGCCCCTGCCGGAGATCATCGAGACGTACGGCAGGCTGGCCGCCGCCCTCGGCGCCGATCCGGAGGCCGCCCCCGTGGCAGAGGCCAAGAAGCGTTTCGACGCGGCCGGTGAAGCGCTGAGAACGCTCGCCGCCGCCAGGCCGGACCTGAAGGTGATGATCGTCACAGGCACCCCGGACAACCTGTACGTCGCCTACCTGCCCGACCACCCCGACATCAAGTACTGGGGCGAGCTGGGCCTGAACATCGTCTCACCGGACCGGCCCACGGAGAGCGAGGGCGGCTTCTGGGAGGTGCTGAGCTGGGAGAACGCCGACAAGTACGACGCCGACGTGATCCTGGTGGACGCCCGCGCCCAGTCGATGAAGGTCGACGAGATGGCCGGGAAGCCCACCTGGGCCAAGCTGCCCGCGGTCAAGGCCGGCCAGCTCTACCCGTGGCACGCGGCCGAACGCTACAGCCACCTCGGCTACGCCAAGGTCATGGAGGAGCTCAAGGCCAACCTCGACAAGTCGCGCGACGACGTCGTCAGGTGACGGGCACGATCTCGGCCCTGGTGAGCGTGCCGTCCTCGATGGTGAGCAAGCCGAGCGTGCCGTGCGGCTGGCGGCGGCGGTCGGTGGGGGAGCCGGGATTGAAGATGCGCAGGTCGCCGTCCGACTCGTCGAGCGGGATGTGCGAGTGACCGAACACGACCAGGTCCGCGCGCGGGAAGCGGCGACGCATGCGGGGCAGGCGGCCCTTGGCCGGGCCGCTGTCGTGAATCATGCCGATGCGCAGGCCGTCCAGGGTCAGCTCCAGGGTCGCCGGCGCGTCGAGGTCGGGGCCGTCGTTGTTGCCCTTCACCACGTGCACGGGGGCGTAGGCGGCCAGTTCGTCGATGACCGAGGGGACGCAGACGTCTCCCGCGTGCAGGATCACGTCCGCGCCGCGTACGTGCTCGGCGACGCGGGGCGGGCAGGAGCGCCAGCGCCTGGGCGCGTGCGTATCGGACAGCGCGACGACTTTCATGCCCGCCTTCATGCCCCGGTCGCCGTGAGCCTCACGTCTCCTGCGCGTACGGTTCGCCCAGCCACGCCCGCCAGCGTTCGCCCTCGCCTTCGCCCGCGCCCGCGTCGTCGAAGAGCAGGTGGGCGGCGATCATGGGACCGTGGAAACCCTGGAGGAACCGGTAGATCGCATGGTCTGCCCGGATTCCGAGGGTCTGGGAGTTGCGGAAGTACACCACCCCTTCGACCGGCCCGGGGCCGAACCGCACGCGGTCGCCGGGGGACGGCGGGCCGCCGAGAGCGGTGTGCAGGAGCTCCCAGGCGCGCGGCCAGTCGCCGACCGGCGGCCCGAACTCCGTGACCGGCGTCGCCGCCCGTCCCGCGAAGTGGCCGAGACGTTCGACCAGCGTCGCGAAGTACATCTCCATGCCTCTGGACATGGCCTCGAACTCGTCCTGCCAGTCGTCGCCGGGCAGGAACCCGCTGGTCACCAGGCGGACGTGCGTGCTGCCCCGGCCGCGCCCCTCGATGAGGAACTCGTAGGCGACGAAGCGGCCGTCCTCGCCCCTGGTGCTGCCGTGGGCGAAGCGCTTGCCGGGCTCGGCGGCCGTCACCGTGGACTCCGGCAGCGCGAAGCCGCCGAAGGCCGTGCGGACCACCCCGCCGGTCACCTCGGTGCGGCCCATGAACCACGAATCCATGCCCGGACCCGTCGAGATGGCCTCCCACACCTCTCCGGGGTCCGCCTCGACCAGCGCCTCCTGGGGCAGCTCGAACTCGTGCCCCACGTCACTGCTCCTTCACGGCGGGGTGCACGGCCACGACCAGCCTGTGATCACGCCCCCCCGCTGCGGACTCGTCATGATATTTGCTGACCAGCGACGTCACACACTGCGTCAGCTCCTCCGCGAACGCCGCCCGGTCGGCCGCCGACGCGAAACGCACCTGCCCGTCGATGGCGAACGTCGCCACCCGCTTGCGCGCCTGGGCCGCCCCGTTGATCAGCGCGCCGACATCGCGTACGAGCTGCGCCGCCAGCGCCAGCAGCCACCGCGCGGAGAGCCGGTCGGGCGACCGGCCGGGGTCGGGCTGCATGGAGGCCAGCGCGGTCGGCGAGATCACGAAGGACGCCGCGGTGGCCTGCATCACCCGCTCGGTGACGTTGCCCTTCCTGCGCTCCTCGACGAGCTCCACCAAGCCGTGTTTCTCCAGCGTGCGCAGGTGGTAGTTGACCTTCTGCCGGGCCAGGCCCACCCTGGCGGCCAGCGATGTGGCAGAGCCGGGCTCCACCAGCTCGGCCAGCAGCTTCGAGCGCATGGGGTCCAGGGACGCCTCGGCCGCCGCGGGGTCTTCGATCACCGCCACTTCGTCCATGGACGAACCATGTCACCGACAAAAAACTTTGTCAAACGGCCGGGTAGGCTCGGCCCCGTGCGCGTACCGGATCTCCATCCGATCGCAGCCCGGCCGGCGAGCTGCTCGCCTCGGTGGGGCAGACCCCGAGGAGATCGGCCGCACCATC
Source organism: Nonomuraea longispora (assembly GCF_004348345.1). Classification (GTDB taxonomy): domain Bacteria; phylum Actinomycetota; class Actinomycetes; order Streptosporangiales; family Streptosporangiaceae; genus Nonomuraea; species Nonomuraea longispora. The sequence goes on along the minus strand of NZ_SMJZ01000021.1, from coordinate 38,444 downwards.
GACGCGGCGGCGCGGCTGGCCGCGGACGTACCGGCCGCCTGCGGCGCGTGACCCACGTCACGGCCTCGATCCCCGGCTGGCGGGCAGATAATGTCGGGTCCGCGATCAAGGGAGAACACACGTGGTCCGCAGAGCCGTGATTCCGGTGGCCGGTCTGGGCAGCCGCCTGCTGCCGCTGACCCGGGCGCTTCCCAAGGAGATGCTGCCGATCGGCGACAAACCGGTCATCGAGCACACCATCAGGGAACTCGTGGACTCGGGCATCGACGACATCATCATCGTCACGTCGGGCCGCAAGAGCCTCATCCAGCAGCATTTCGCTCCCGATCCCGATCTCGAACTGCAACTGCGCGCCACGGGCAAACACGATCTGGCCGACGCGGTCGGCGAGGTGTCGTCCCTGGCCCACATCACGTACCTCCACCAGAACGGCCCCTACGGCAACGGCACCCCGGTATTGAACGCCGCCAGGGTCATCGGCGACGAGCCGTTCATGGTGTTGTGGGCCGACGACGTCTTCGTGGCGGAGGTGCCACGGGCGCGGCAGCTGAAGGCCGCGTACGAGGCTACGCGCGCCCCGGTCCTGGCGCTGATGCCGATGGAGCTCGAGGACGCCTCCCGCTACGGCGTCCCCATCGTGAAGGAGGATCTCGGAGACGGCCGGCTCCTGATCTCGGGGCTCGTGGAGAAGCCGGCCCCTGACGAGGCTCCCTCCCGCTACGCCGCGATCGGCGGATACGTCGTCACGCCGGGGGTCATCGACGAGCTGGAGGCCAGGACGCGGGCGTGGCACCGGCACCCTAAGGGCGAGATCTACCTCACCGGCGCCCTGCACGACCACGCGCGGACGCACCCCGTGTACGGGCAGGTCATCGACGGCACCTGGTGGGACACGGGATCGCCGCTCAACTATCTGAAAGCCCAGTTCGCCGCCGCCCTCGCGCACCCGGCCTACGGCCCCGAACTGCGTGCACTCGCCCAGGACGGCGGCGCCCCCTAGGTCGCCCGCTCTGGCCTTCGAGGCGATGGGCGGGCGCCGGGTTCATCCTGCCGGCCGCCGAGGCGTCCATCGGGCTCAGGCTCGACGGTGCCACCCGCACCCACGTGCGCGAGGGCCCTGTGGAGCGAGCGCACCCGGGTCAAGACGTACGCCCCGCACTGGTGGCCGCGCTGCTCGGGGGGGACATCCGCTACCTGAAGCGGCGGCGCGGCGGGTGACGTTCGCTACCTGAGGCGGGCGGCGCGGCTGAGTCTCGGCACGCTCTCGACCAGCCGCCGCGTGTACGGATGGGCGGGCGAGCCCAGCACCCGCTCGGTCGGTCCGCTCTCCACCACCCGCCCGCTCTCGACGACCACCGCCTCCGGGCACAGCGCGGCCACCACGCTCAGGTCGTGCGAGACGACCACGAGCGTCAGCCCTCTGCTCCTGCCCAGCTCGGCCAGCAGCTCCACCACCCGCACCCGTGTCGACACGTCGAGCGCGCTGACGGGCTCGTCGGCGAGCAGCACGCGGGGCCCGCACACCACGGCCCTCGCGATCGCGATGCGCTGACGCTGCCCGCCCGAGAACTCGTGCGGGTAACGGCGCGCCGCGTCGGCGGGCAGGCCCACCGACTCCAGCGCCTCGGCCGCGCGCTCGGCCGCCTCGGCCCTCCTGGCCGCCCGCGACCCCGCCGCCGGCAGGCCCAGCGAGCGCAGCGGCTCGGAAACGATCCGGCCCACCCGCTGGCGTGGATCCAGCGAGGAGTACGGGTCCTGGAACACCGGCTGCACGGCGCGCCGGAACGCGCGGTCGCGCGGCGCGAGCTCCGCGCCGTCGAAAAGGATCCGCCCAGTGCTCGGCCTGGCCAGGCCGAGCAGCAGCCGCAGCAGCGTCGTCTTGCCCGCGCCCGACTCGCCGACCAGCGCCACGTTGCGCCCCGCCGTCACGGAGACGGACACGTCCTCCAGCACCGGCCGCCCGCCCCGATAGGAGAAGCCCGCCCGGCTGGCCTCCAGCACAGGCACGTCCCCGCCGCCTGCCCCGCCGTTTGCCCCGCTGCTTTCCGGGGCTCCCGCTCTGGTGCCGGTCATGGGGCCAGCCGATCCAGCTCACCCTCCAGCGCCCACGCGCTGTCGACCAGCGAGCGCGTGTAGGGGTGCCGCGGTTCCCGTACGACGTCCCGCGTCCTTCCCGACTCCACCGCCGACCCCTCCTTGAGCACCACGATCCGGTCGGCCACGTCGGCGACCACGGCCAGGTCGTGACTGATGAACAACAGCGCCATACCCCGGCCCGCCACCAGCCCGTCCAGCAGCGTCAGCACCTCCGCCTGCACGGTCACGTCCAGCGCCGTGGTCGGCTCGTCGGCGATGAGCAGCTCGGGCTCGCAGGCCAGCGCCATCGCGATGGCCACCCGCTGGCGCTGCCCGCCGGAGATCTCGTGCGGGTACGCCCCCGCCACCCGCTCGGGCAGGCGTACCTCGGACAGCGCGTCCATGACGGCGGCCCGCAGCGCGCCGCCGCGCAGGCCGCGCCGCCGCCTGATCGGCCCGGCGACCTGCCGGCCGACCCGCATCAGCGGGTCCAGCGCGGTCAGCGGCTCCTGGAAGACCATGCTCGCCGACCGGCCGCGCACGCGGTCCAGCGTCCTGCCGGACGCGCCGACGACCTGCGTCCCGCCGAGCACCACGCCGCCAGCGGCCGTCATGCCCGCGGGCAGCAGCCCCATGACGGCGAGCGCGGTCAGCGACTTGCCGGACCCCGACTCGCCGACCAGGCCGAGCCGCGCGCCGGCTTCGACGGCGAACGACAGGCCGCGGACCAGGTCGTGGCCGTCCGGGTGGCGTACCGACAGGTCGTCCGCCCGCAGCAGGGTCATCGGCTGCTCCTCCGCGTAGGGTCGGCCAGGTCGCGCAGCCCGTCGGCGACCAGGTTCACGCCCACCACGAGCACGACGAGCAGCAGCCCGGGGGCGATGGCGCCGAGCGGCGCGGTCAGCACCGTGGCCTGCGCCTCCTGCAGCAGCCGGCCCCATGAGGCGTTCGGCGGCGGTGGGCCCAGCCCGAGGTAGGACAGCGACGCCTCCGCGAGCACGGCCAGGCCGAGCTGGAGAGCCAGGTTGACGAGCAGCGTCGGCCAGATGTTCGGCAGCACGTGCTCGGTCACGAGGCGCGGCCACGGGGTGCCGGACGTTCGCGAGGCCGTGATGTAGTCCTGGGCGAGCACGCGCTTGACCAGCACCCGGGTCAGCCGCGCCACGACGCCCGACATGGCCAGGCCGATCGCGACGACCGCCGAGCCGAGCGACGCCTCGCGCACCGCCACCACCAGCATGGCCAGCAGCAGCGTCGGGAACGCGATGAGGATGTCGAGCGCGGCCGACAGCGCGTCGTCCAGCCAGCGGGTGGCGAACCCGGCGAGCAGCCCTGCCGCGACGCCCAGCACCCCGCCCACCAGCACGGAGCCGGCGCCCACCGTCAGCGCGATGCGGGCGCCCACCATGAGCTGGGTCAGCAGGTCGCGGCCCAGCTTGTCGGTGCCGAGAAGGTGCTCGCCGCCCGGGGGCGCGAGCCGCCCGCCCGTCGTGTCCGACGGATCGTACGGCAGCCACACCAGCGACACGACGGCCACGGCGAGCACGAGGCCGACCAGCACGCACCCGGCGGCGAACGTGTGCCGGCCCTTCACGAACGGCCTCCCCCGACGTGCGCGCGCAACCGCGGGTCGACCAGCCGCTGGACGACGTCGGCCGCGAAGCCGATCAGCAGCACCGCGAGCGTGCTCACCACCAGCACACCCTGGATGACGGGGTAGTCGTGTTCGGAGATGCCCTCGACCAACAGGGTGCCGAGGCCGGGCAGGGTGAACACGCTCTCCACGACCACCGCCCCGAGGAACGTGGTCGCCAGCTCGATGCCCAGGATGGAGATGACGGGCACCGACGCGTTGCGCAGCCCGTGCCGCCACATCGCGCAGCCGAACGACTCGCCCATCGCCCTGGCCGTGCGCAGGAAGTCGCTGCCCAGGACGTCCACGGTGGCCGAGCGCACGTAACGGATCAGGGAGGCCGACATCACCAGCGCGATCGTGACGACCGGCAGCAGCAGCGACGTCAGCGCCCGCCCCGGCTCGGCCCAGTCCTCGCGCGGGAAGCCGCCCGCGGGCAACACCCGCAGCCGCAGCGCGAACACCGTCACCAGCAGCATGCCGATCCAGAACACCGGCACCGCGACGCCGAGCTGCGCGACCCCGTTCAGCAGCGGCCCGTACCAGCGGTCCGACCGCCACGCGGCCAGGAAACCCACCGGCAGGGCGACCACGACGGCCAGCACGAACGCGAGCAGCGTCAGCGGCACGGTGACGTTCAGCCGCGCGGCGATCTCGGACCCGACGGGCAGCTTGCTGACGAACGACGTGCCGAGGTCGAGCCTGGCCAGGCCGCCCAGCCACGAGGCGAACTGCTGGGGCAGCGGCAGGTCGGAGCCGAGCTGCCGGCGTGCCGCGGCGAGCTGCTCCGGCGTCGCGCCGACCGACACCAGCGCGTTGGCCGGGTCGCCGGGCAGCAGCCGTAGCAGCACGAACAGCAGCGAGGCCGCCAGCAGCAGCGACGCCAGCAGGAACGCGGTGCGGCGCAGCAGGTAGCGCCCCATCAGCTCTTCTTGATCCCGTACGCGTAGAACTGCGAGTTCAGGCCGTTGACCGGGTAGCCGGACAGGTTCGACGCGGCCACCACGATCTGCGGGTAGAGGTAGAGCCAGTCGCTGGCCGCGTTCTCGGCGATCCGCCGGTTGGCCTTCTTCAGCAGCTCCGTCTGCTCCTCAGGGGTCCTGGCGCGCTCGGCGTCCTTGATCCACTCGCTCACCTGCTCGTCGTCGTAGCCCCAGTAGAAGCCGGGGTCGCCGTACCAGACCACGTCGCGGTCGTTGACGTGCTCCTGGAGGGTGGCGGCGAAGTCGTGGTTCTTGTACACCTTCGAGTACCACTCGTCGGCGGTGATGACGTTGATGTCGACCGTGATGCCGACCTTGGCCAGCTCGCTCTTGATGAACGCGGCGGCCGTCGGGTGGGGGTCGTAGCTGGGGGTGTCGAGCGTGAAGCGGAGACCCTTGGCGTAGCCGGCCTGGGCGAGCTGCCGCTTGGCCAGCTCCACGTCGTACGGGTTCACCTTGGTGAGGTCCTCGTACCACGGGTCGGTGGGCGGCACCATCGAGCCGATCAGGCTGCCGTGCCCCGCCCAGATCGACTCCAGCAGCTTGGCGTCGTCGATGGCCGACGAGACAGCCTTGCGCACGAGCGGCTTGTCGAAGGGGGCCCTCCTGTCGTTGAAGGCGAGCAGCAGCTTGGTGGTGGAGTGGCCTTCACTGACCTTGTAGTCGGGGTTGCCGGTGAACTGCTCGAGCGCGTCGGGGCTCTGCTGGCTGGTCACGATGTCCACGGCGTTGGTCAGCAGCGCGTTGTTGAGCGCCGTGGCGTCGGTGAAGTAGTGGAACACCACGCCGCCGTTGGCCGGCGGCGTGCCCCAGTAGCCGGGGAAACGGTCGAGGCTGAGCGTGGAGCCGCGCTTCCAGGCCCCCAGCGTGTACGGCCCCGTGCCGTCCTCGGCGGTCGCCAGGTCCTTGGCGCCGGCGTTGACGATCCACACGTACGTGAGGTTGTACACCAGCGACACCGACCTGTGGGCCAGCTTGACGACCACGGTGCCGTCGTCGGGCGCCTCGACGGACTCGATCACCTCGAGGTTGCTCTTGCGCGCCGACTGGGAGTCATCGGCGGTGACGCGCTCGATGCTGTGCTTCACGTCGGCCGCCGTCAGCGCCTTGCCGGAGTGGAAGGTGACGCCGTCGCGCAGCTCGAAGGTGTAGGTCAGGCCGTCGTCGGAGACGGCGTACTCCTTGGCGAGGAGGTTGTCCACCTTGCCCGCGTCGGTCAGCCGGAACAATCCTTCGTACACGTTGCCGTTGAACGCCTCGGTGACGCCCTGCCCGCCGCCGGCGGTGTTGTCGAGGTTCTGGGGCTCGTACAGGGATCCGATCTCGATCACGGCCGCGGCGTCGGGCGTGGCGCCGCCTCCCGCCGGACCTTCCTGGCCGGAGCCGCACGCGACCAGAACGAGCGCCAGTGCGGCCACGACGCCGGCGAGCTTGCTGTTCACCATCACTCCCGAGCAATATGCACTAAATGAGTAGGTTTAGTGGGATCATACCGGTGGCCTGAGTAGCCGCTCAGCGGCGGCTGGTAGACCGGTGGCAAACACGCGCAGCGATCCGGCCCAGAATCACCCTAGTCAATGCCAAATCCGGACCGATGAGCGGTATGACGGTTTCTGGTCGGGCAGGCGTGGGCTTCCGCTTACAGCCGTTCGACGGGAGGCGGATCTGGGATGGCTCCAACGGAAACAGGCATCGCCGATCAAAGCCGTGCGGCCGCCGCCGCGCCCACGCCGGAGCGCAGGCCGGTCGTGGCGGCGGCCGCGCTCTGGGCATCCGTGCTGGCTCCGTTCGCGGCGCTGGCGGCCGCCGTACCCATGGCCTGGGGCAGGGGACTGTGCTGGGCCGACGTGGCGATCGCGGCCGGCGCCTACGCGATCACCGGGCTCGGCGTCACTTCGTCGGCGGCTTGTACGGCTCGCCGCAGAAGTAGCGGTTGAGCGCGTCCACACCCGCCAGCAACATCGGCGCGACCTTCGGATCGCTGCGGTGCACGTTGACCGAGAGCGTCATCCGGCGCTTTCCCGTCGCGTCGGCGAAGGCGAACGTCTGGTAGCCCGGGATGGCCCCGGTCGCGCCCCACATCTCGCCGCAGGTGAGCCCCGCCGACTCGAGCCCGAGCCCGTACCGCGGGAACACCGGCGCCTGCGGCGTCCCGACCCCGGTGCGCATCTGGGCAAGCAGTTCGCGCGTGACCAGCCGGCCACCGAACAACGCCTGGTAGAAGCGGTTCACATCCCGGGCGTCCGACACCACACCGTACGCCGCCCACGCGAACGACGGGTTCAGCCGGGTGACCGGCTTGAGCGACCCCGGCACGCCGGGGTCGGCGCCCTTGGGCAGGTAGTAGCCGGTGGCATGCGGGCCGCGGATGCCCGGCCGGGTCAGCGGCAGGTACGTGCGCGTCATCCGTGCGGGGCGGAAGATCCGCCGCTCCAGCTCGGCGCCCAGGTCGTGGCCCGTGACCTTCTCCACCAGCAGGCCGAGCAGGATGTAGCCGGTGTTGGAGTAGGAGAAGCGGCCCCGCTGCGGGCGCGGCAGCCGCTCGGCCTCGGCGACGAGCCGCCGCGGGGTGTAGGTCTTGGTCAGGCGGGCGGGGTCGGCGAACTCGGGTGCTTGCGCGTAGTCGGCCAGGCCGCCCGTGTGGTTGAGCAACTGCCGCACGGTGATCCGGTCGCCACCCTCGACCAGGCCGGGCAGCCGGGTGGCGATCTTCTCCTCCAGGCTCACCCTGCCCTCCCGCACCAGTTGCAGGACCACCGCGGCCACCATGCTCTTGGTCAGGCTGGCGATCCGGAACCGCGCCTCGCGCGGCACCGGCGCGCGGGTCTCCAGGTCGGCGACCCCGCTGGTGGCGATCCAGGTGCCGTGACCGTCGTCGATCCTGGCCAGGACGCCGGGAGCGCCCGCGGCCACCATCGCGTCGAGCGCCTGGCGCACGCCGGCATGCTCCTTCGCCTGCGCGTTCGCCGGCAGAGGGGACAGCAGTCCCGCGGCGATGAGAATGGTGGCCGCCACACGGCGGCCGGTCAGGAGGGACATGTACGCGTTCCTTCGATGGACGGCGGTGAACGATCTCCATCCTCGAAGGGCCCGCGGCCGTCCTCGTCCTCATTCCTGACGAACCTCGCCTGCCCCGGTGGTCGCACCCGGGCTGCGACCACAGACTGACCCGCGCGCACGTTCTCTCGCGGTGGCCCCACGCGGGACCGCCCCCGGCCGGCACGCCGCGGGCGTCGTCAGGGCAGGTTGGCCAGCGCCTGGCGGGCGGCCTGGAGCGCGCCGTGCGCGTAGCCGTTGATCTTGATCGCCGCCACCGGCAAGGCCGCCCCCGACGGCTGGTTCCGTACGGGCGACCTGGCGGTGAGCCACCCCGACGGCTACGTGCAGGATCGCCTCCGTCGAGGTGGAGAACGCCCTGGTGGACCATCCGGCCGTGCAGGAGGCCGCGGTCGTCGCACGGCCCCGCCCGCACTGGGGCGAGGTGCCCGTCGCCTACGTCGCCGCGCGGCCGGCCCGATCAGGCGAGTTCGACGTAGTCCAGCTCGGCCCACCGCGTCAGGTGTTGCAGGCGCAGCGTGTTCCAGCCCGCGACCAGGGTGACCGTCGCCTTGACCTGCGTCCAGTTGTCCCACCCCCGGTCGGGATAGTCCACGGTGGCCCGCGCCGCCCCGTTCACCGTCAGGGCGTGCTGGGCGTCGCCGTATCCGGCGGCGTACGCGACGTTCGCGGTGTAGTCGCCCGCCACCGGCGCGAACACCTTGATGTCGACCCAGCTGTCGGCGTGGTCCAGCTTGGCCACCACGGCGCCCTGCGACGCGCCGGCCGCGCCCGTGCGGACCTCCGCGTGGTTGACCGTGCCGCGTTCGGCCTCGTACCGCACCCGGCTGCCGCGCACGACGGGATAGTCGTTCGCCCAGCCGAGGTCCGCGGTGTACATCCAGCGCGCGTCGCCCACCCAGCCGTGGAAGAAGACACGGTCGCCCAGCACGTCGGTGCCGCCAGGGCCCTGCACCGCGCCGTCGAACGTGCCGGTCGTCATGAGCGGCCGGTACGCCTTGGTGTAGGGGCCGGTGAGCGAAGGGGCGGTGGCGTAACCGGTGAAGTACGAGTTGCCGGTGTAGGAGCCGCCCGAGTAGAACAACACGTACTGCGACGGGCGTTTGACCAGCACCGGCGCCTCGATCACGCCGGCCTCCTCCGGGCGGTCGTTGCGGATGAGCTCCCTCCTGGGCCCGGTGAAGGTGACGCCGTCGGCCTGCACCTGCTGCAACCAGATGACGGTGGGCTTGCCCACGGCGTTGCCGTCGTTCTTGTACAGCAGATAGCGCGTGCCGTCCGCATCGACGAAGCTCGACGGGTCGATGTCGCCGCCCTCGGCGGGGTCGCACACGAGCGGGGAGTCGCCGATGGGCCGGAACGGGCCGAGCGGGGTGGGCGACAGCGCGGCGCCGATGCACATACGCCCGGTCGCGGTGCTCGGGCCGGTGAAGTACATGAGGTACTGGCCGTCCGCGCGGCGCGTCACGTCAGGCGCCCAGAAACCGCCGTCGCCCGCCCAGCTCGGCTTGCCGGGCAGGGCGTCACCGCGCACGGTCCACGGCCCGGTGGGCGACGGCGCGTCGGCCACCTGGATGCGGCCGGCCCGGCTGCTGGTGGAGTAGGCGTAGAAGGTGGATCCGGCCTGGATGACGTCGGGGTCGGGGAAGTCGGCCTCGATGACCGCCGGTGGCGCGACGGCAGCGACCGCCGCGCGGGCCTCGCCTCCGCCCGCCGCGAACGTCGCCACCAGGGGTAACACCAGAATGAGCCGACCGGACAACGACATGGGAGCCTCCCATCCGCCGCGCGCCGGCGGAAGCGGCCCGCCTCCAGGCGGGGCGGCCGGCGAGCGATCATCACGCGTATCCGACCGATGATCTCACAAGCGTCAAGCGTCACGGTCCGGCGCGACCGGCGGTCGCTCACCCGGCCCGCCGACCCTCGACCTGTGTCACTCGTCTGGTGCGATGAGCCGCCAGGCGCTGGGGCGTACGGTCCAGGACCAGACGGGCGAGGCCGGCAGCAGTTCGCCGTCGGCGTTGGCCGGTACGGGCTCACCCTCGATGACGACCCTGCCCGCCCGCATGGTGACCACGTCACCGCGCTCGGGGTGCTCGCCGCGCCGCAACCGCAGCCCGTACGCCAGCCGTGCCCAGGGGGAGACGGCGAAGGAGACGATCACGTCGGCCAGCCCGTCGTCCGGGCACGCGTCCGGCGCCAGCGGGGTGCCGCCGCCGATCGTGGCGCCGTTCCCGACGCCCACCATGAGCACCCGCCGGCGGCCGGACGCGACGACGACGCCGTCAGCGCGTACCCGCAGCTGCCAGCCCCGGCTGCGTGCCCCGGCGAGGAGCGCGCCCACGGCGTACGCGGCCCGGCGCAGCACCGGCTTGAGCGGGGCCGCCTGCTCCGAGGCCAGCGCGCCGACGCCGACGTGCACGGCGTTCATCACGATCCCGCCCTCGTCGTCCACCAGCAGGTCCAGCGGCCGTTCGGTGCCGTGCAGCACCGTCAGCGCGGCCTTCCCGAGGTCCAGCGGGACGCCCAGAAAGCGGGCCAGGTCGTTGCCGGTGCCCATGGGGATCAGCCCCACCGGCCGGTCGGCGAGTTCTCCGCGGGCGAGCAGCGCCTCCAGCACGGTGTGCAGGGTGCCGTCGCCGCCCATCACGACGGGGTCGCGGTCGGCGTACCCGGCCAGGACGCGGCCGACATCCTCTGGTGTCGCCGTGGCGGGGGCCACGATGTCGGCCTCGCTCTCCAGCGTGCGCAGCACCGCCTGCCGGGTTTCGTCGTCGTCGCCGCCCGCCGCCGGATTGCCGATCGCCACCAGCCTGCGCGCCATCTCCGCCCGCCTTCCCTCGTCCTGGGCTGCCCCGGTTCCCCCGGCCGGGCCGGCGAAACGCCCAGGGCGCCGCGGGCCGTCGAGGGTGCTCGGGAACCCCGGCCGAGGGAAGGGCCACCGGGTGCTCAGCCCGGGGCGGCCTCGTGATGGGAGACCTCCCAGAACCCGGCATAGCGTCCGCCACGGCGCAGCAGCTCGTCGTGGGTGCCTTCCTCCACGATCCGGCCGCCGTCGAGGAAGACGACCCGGTCGGCGCGCTGAACGGTCCGCATGCGGTGCGCCACCAACACCACCGTCCGGCCCGCCATGAGCCGCTCGATCCCCTCGTGCACGGCCGCCTCGTTCACCGGGTCCAGCGCGGAGGTCACCTCGTCCAGCAGCACGACGGGCGCGTCCTTGAGCAGCGCACGCGCGATCGAGACGCGCTGGCGCTCGCCGCCCGACAGCAGCGAGCCGCCCTCGCCGACGTTCGTCTCCCATCCGCCGGGCAGCCGCTCGATCACCTCGTCGAGCCGCGCCGCCGTCGCCGCCGCCCGCACCTCCGCCTCGGTCGCGCCGGGACGGCCGAGACGTACGTTCTCCTCGATGGTCCCGTCGAAGAGATAGACGTGCTGGAAGACGATGGCGATCCGCTCCATGAGCACCTTGGTGTCGATCGCGCGCACGTCCACGCCTCCCATGCGCACCGCGCCCGCGTCCACGTCGTAGAAGCGCGCGAGCACCTGCAGCAGGGTGCTCTTCCCCGCCCCCGACGGCCCCACGACGGCGAGCCGCCGCCCCTGCGGCACGGACAACGACACGTCGTCGAACACCGTACGGTCGCCGTGCCGGAAGGTGACGGACGCGAGCTCCAGGTCATGCCCCGCCGGCTCGATCGGCTCGGCCGGCTCCGGCAGCGGATCCGTCCGCAACACCTGGTCCAGCCGGTCCAGCTCGGACCGGGCGCCGCGCAGTTTGCCGCCGATGTCCGACAACGACAGCAGCGGGTCGGCGCACCGGGCGGCCAGCACCAGGATCGTCAGCACCTCCGCCGCGCCGATGTTCCCGCCGAGCACGAGGTAGGCGCCGAGGACCAGCAGCACGGTGAAGAGCGCCTGCACCACGACCGTCAGCCCCACCACACCCGGCAGCGCGGCCAGCACGGTACGCCGGGACGCCCGCTGCATCCCGCGCAGCGAGTCGTCGAGCAGCGTGAAACGTTCCGTGGTCCGGCCGCCGGCCCGCAGCACCGGCTGGGCCTGGAGGTACTCGATGACGCGCCCGCTCGCCTCGTGGTCGCGCTGGTGGCGCTCGGCGTCCGTGGCGGCCGTCGAGCGGACCGTCCACCACTGGATCGCCGCGACGACGGGTACGCCCGCCAGCGCCGCCAGCCCCATACGCCAATCGAAGACGAGCATCACGGCCACGACCGTCAGGGGCGTCACCACCGCGGAGACGAACGGCGCCAGCAGATGCGCCGCCACGCTCATCGCCGCCAGCAGCCCGCGGCCGGCCATGACGGAGACCTCGCCGACCCGGCCGGCGTCGTACCAGCCGATGGGCAGCCGGGCCAGGTGCTCGCCGAGCCGGTGGTACATGCCGCGCAACATCGTCGTCCCGACGCGCATGCCGGACAGGTCACTGGTGTAGCGGAGCACGGCGTAGGCGGCGACCGCGGCCCCGAACGCCACCAGCCACGGCCAGGCGTCCGCGGGCGAACCCCCGAGCAACGCCCGCAGCACGGGGACGAGCAGCGCGTACGACAGTCCCTCGGCCGTCGCCGTGATCGTCATGAGGGCCATGGCGCGGCGCATCGTCCTGGCGTACTCGTGTCCCAGCACACGCAGCAGCATGTGGATCATCGGGGCTCATCTCCTTGCGCCGGACCGCCGTGCGTCCCGGCCGCGCCGGCGATCCGCCGGGAGCGCCAGAACGCGGCGAACCTTCCGTTGCGCGCCAGCAGTTCGGCGGGGCTGCCGCGTTCGACGATCGACCCGTTCTCCAGCATCACGACGGTGTCGGCGTCGGCGACCGTCTCCAGGCGGTGGGCGATGACGAGGACTGTGCGATCGCCGTCCAGCGTCGCCAGCGCCCGGCGTACGGCCTGCTCGGTCTGCGGGTCGGCGAACGCGGTCGCCTCGTCGAGCACCAGGACGGGTGTGTCGGCCAGCAGCGCGCGTGCGACGGCGACCCGCTGCGCTTCGCCGCCCGACAGCCGCGCGTCGTCCCCGATCACGGTGTCGTACCCTCGCGGCAGCTCCAGGATGCGGTCGTGAATGCCGGCCAGCCGGGCGGCGCGGACCACCTCGTCGTGCCCGGCGTGCGGCACCGCCAGGGCGATGTTGTCGGCGACCGGGGCGCGCAGCAGGCGGACGTCCTGGAAGACGAACGAGACCATCCGGTAGAGCTCGCCGCTCCCGAGCTCGCGCAGGTCGACGCCGCCGAGCAGGACCGAGCCGCTCACCGGGTCGAAGAACCGCGGCAACAGCTGGACCAGCGTGGACTTGCCGCTCCCCGACGGCCCGACGAGCGCGGTGACCGTCCCTGGTTCCAGCACCAGGTCGATCCCGCGCAACACCTCGCGGCCGTCGTCGTAGGCGAACCGCACGTCACGCAGCTCGACCCGGTGCCCTCGCGGCGAGGCGGGTTCGGCCGGCTCCGGCAGAGGCGGCACCTCGAGCACGTCCTTGATCCGGCTCACCGCCCGCCGGGCGGCCTGGAGGTCGTCGAAGCCGTGGCCGAGGGCCGCGACCGGCGCGGTCAGGCCCAGCCCGAGCAGCAGGAAGGGCAGCAGGTCCGCGGGGGCCATGCCGCCGGACGTGATCAGCGCCGCGCCGCCGATCAGCACGACCAGCAGCACGAACGGCGGCGACAGCGCCAGCTGCATCGCCGCGGCGATCAGCGACATGTTGCGCACCCACCGGACGAAGACGTCGACGAAGTCGTCCGCGGCCCGGATGAACGTGCGGTGGGCGCGCTCGGCCCCGCCGAACGCCTTGACCACCGCGATGCCCTGCACGAACTCGACGGTGGAATCCGCGATCCGTCCCATCGCCGCGTCGAACTCCTCCTGCTCGCGCAGCCGGGCCGGCACCATCATCAGGGGGACCATCGCCACCGCCAGGGCCACCGGGATCAGGGTGATCAGCGTGAGCCGCCAGTCGACGGCGAACAGGTAGACCAGCGACACCAGCGGCACGACGAAGGCCGAGACGAGCTCGCCGGGGGCGTGGGCGATGAACGGGTGCACGGCGCTGACGTCCTCGCCCACCACCTTGGCCACTTCTCCGGACCCGCGCCGGGAGAACCACCCGATCGGTACGCGCCCCAGCCGCGCCGCCAGCCGCCTGCGGAGCGTCAGCTGCACCTCACCGTCGAGGACGTGCCCGATCCCCGACGACGCGGCCGTGAGCAGCAGCCGGACCAGCAGGCCGGCCGCGCCCGCCGTCACGACGGCCCAGACATGGCCCGGGTCGGCGGGGCCCGGCGAGAGCAGGACCCGGCCCACCTCGACGACGGCGAGCAGCGGCGCCAGGCCGGCGACGGCGCCGACCATCTGGAGCAGGACGACGGCGGCGAAAGCCCACCCGTACGGGCGCAGCAGTCCTGTCATGCCCGGTGCCGACCCTGTTCCGGCATCCGGCGGGGGAGCGGGCTGCTCCCTGGCCGGGGCGAGGTCGGTCGCGGTCATGGCTCTCCCGTGGTCGTGGATCTCATCGCGTTTCCTGAGCGGTGGTGGTGGCGGATGGCGTCAGCCGGTGAGGGCGCGGTGGAGCACGGTGCCGAGCTCGGCGATCTGACGTTGTGAGACCTCGGCGGACAGGATGGCCTGGGAGCCGTGGAAGGTGCCCGCCCACTGATGGAGCTCGACCGAGACGCCGGCCTGGAGCAGGCGGGTGGCGTACACGATGTCCTCGTCGCGGTTGGGGCACAGCTCGGCCGTGGCGATGTAGGCGGGAGGCAGGCCGGTCAGGTCTTCCGCGCGTGCCGGGGCCGCGTACGGGGTGGCGGGGGCGCCGCCGAGGTAGTGGCCCCAGGCGGAGCTCACCTTGTCCCGGTTCATCCAGGGGGTGTCGGTGAAGGTGCGGGCCGACCACGTCTGCTGCCGGTCGTCGAGGCCGGGCTGGTTGAGCAGCTGGAAGCAGATCCGCGGGCCGTGCTCGTCGCGGGCTCGCAGGGCCATGCCGGCGGCCAGCCCGCCGCCGGCGCTGTGCCCGCCGACGGCGATGCGGGCGGGGTCGAGGCCGAGCCGCCCGGCGTGCTCGGCCGCCCAGGCGAGGACGGCGTAGGAGTCGTCGAGGGCGGCCGGGAAGGGGTGTTCGGGCGCCAGACGATAGCCGACCGAGATCACCACCGTGCCGGAGACCTCGGCCAGGCGCGCGGCCCAGGGGTGTTCGGTGTCGAGGTCGCCCATGACCCAGCCGCCGCCGTGCATCCACACGATGGCGCCCTGGCCGGCCTGCCGGGGGCGGTAGACGCGGATCGGCACGCCGGGGCCGGCGGGCACGACATGGTCCTCGATCTCCAGGCCCGTCGTGTCCGGAGGCGCCACCGACGCGGCCAGGACGGCGAAGCTGTCGCGCTCGGCGATCGGGTCGCGCAGGTCGGCTCGGGGGAACAACGGGATGAAAGCTTCGAGTTCGGGATCCATGCCGCTCATCCTCGCGGCGCCGGCCCACCAGGTCATCCGCCATCCGTCGCCCATCACGGCTCGGCCGCGCACCGATCGTCGCGTACTCTTCCCTGCATGGAGGCACTGGCTGTACGGCTGTCGCACCTGGACGCGGAGGCCGGAGGGGCGCTCCGGGTCGTCATGTTCTACGACACGCTGATGCGCCGCCGGGTGGATCTCCCGGCACTCGCCCGGGCCTCGGCCAACCTGGCCGGCTGCGTGGCGGGCATCAGGCTGCACGACCCGGACCGCGTGGTCCGCTTCTCGCCCGACGGCAGGCAGGCGGCCGGCCCGCCGGCGCCCGCGTCCACCACGGCGCCGATCACCCTCGACGACGAGGAGGTCGGCACGGTCTGGCTGGAACGCTCCGCCCCTCCCTTCCCGCTCGACGAGCTGCTGCTGGACCGGCTCGCCATCGCCGTCGCGGCGGTCGTCGAGAGGTACGGCCCGGCCAGCACCACCATGGCCGACCCGGCCCTCGTCGAGCTCGCGATCAGCCCCGGCAGCGAGGACGCCGCCAGAGCCCGGGCGTTGCGCCTGCTGGGCTTCGCCGCCGACCTGCCCGTACGCGTCGCCGCCGTACGGTCACGGCTCCCGCTCGACCAGGTCGGCGGCCTGATCTGCCCGACACGCCCGGTCAGGGCGGCGCCGGTCGGCGGCGTGGGCGTCATCCTGGCCACCACCGTCGACCAGAGCCGCTTGCCCGAGGGCGCGCGGGCGGGCATCGGTTCCGCGGCCGGCCCTTGCGTGTCCTGGCAGCAGGCGCGCACCGCCCTGCGCTACACCACTCCGCGCCGGCCGGTCGTCCACTACGAGGACCTGGGCGCGCTGGCCCTGCTGGCCGAGATCCCGCCGGAGGTCGCGCGCGGCAACCCCGACGTGGCGGCGATCGACCGGCTGGTCGGCGTTCCCGAGGACCTGGAGACCCTGGACGCCTACTGCGCCACCGGTTCCCTGCGCCAGGCCGCCGACCTCCTGCACCTGCACCACAGCAGCATCGCCCGCCGGGTCGAACAGATCGGCAAGGCCTTGCGTATCGACCTCACCGAACCGGCCGGGCTGACCCGGGCCAGGATCGCCCTCACCACGTGGCGGCTCCTCGGCGAGTGACGAGCGCCGGCCTGTGACCCCGCACGTGCCGCCGACCGGTGAGCCGCCGGTCGGCGTCCGGTGCCGGCGGCCGCGTTCCTTCCCCCGATCTGGTTACCCGAACTGGCCGGGCTGGTAGTCGCCGGCCGGCTGCTGGGTGATGACGTTCAGGCGGTTGAAGGCGTTGATGGTGGCGATGAGCGTCACCAGGGCGGTGAGCTGCTCCTCGTCGTAGTGCTTGGCGACGTTCGCCCACACGTCGTCGGAGACACCGCCGGCAGCGTCCGCGAGGCGGGTGCCCTCCTCCGCCAGCTCCAGGGCGGCGCGCTCGGCCTCGGTGAACACCGTGGCCTCCCGCCAGGCCGCGACCAGGTTGAGCCGCACCGAGCTCTCCCCGGCGTGCGCGGCGTCCTTGGTGTGCATGTCGACGCAGAAGGCGCAGCCGTTGATCTGGCTGGCGCGCAGCTGCACCAGCTCCCGGGTCGTGGCCGGCAGGCTGGAGTCCTTGACCGCCTGGCTCACTCCGATGAAGTGCTTCAGCGCCTTGGCCGCGAAGTCGTTGCCGAACAGGTTGAGACGAGCGTTCATGGTGTGCTCCTTGTCGTTGTCGCTGGTCATACCCCATTGACGGAGCGGCCCGGCGAAGTGTGACAAGGACGGATGTGACATGGGCCACCGGCTCGCACGAGGCCCGGGCCAGTCGCCGGCGATCTTACGGACCTCCCGGGTGGCGTCCTGGACGGCGGATGTTGTTTCCGCGACGAAGCGCGTGGCGCTGGCGGCGGTCGGCAAACGCCCACTGCCGTGCTACCTCGCCCATTCGGTCGCCCACCTGATCAACAGGCCCGCCGCGAAACGCCGCTCTCTCTGGAGGCGGTATGGGGACGGTAGGAAAACCCGGTGCGAGGGCGTCCGGAAAACCGCCACGATAGGTCGATGAGTGAGGCGTCCGACCATAGTGAAGATCTGCCGGCGGCGCGGACGCGTGAGCGTTGGCTCGGCCGGATCCTGCGCGAGGGAGCCGTTCCCGAGGTGCTGGATGTGCTGGCCGAGCGGTTGTCCCCCACCGATCTGCAGACGCTGCTGATCGAGGTCTCCCGCCGGCGTGCCGCCGCGGTGACGCCCGCGCGCCTGCTGAAGGCCTATGAGGACAACCGCTTCACCCGGCCGTCGCCGCTGGACGCCGGTGAGCTGGCACGCCTGGAGGCTATGGTGCTCCGGCGGCTCGGCCGGCATGCCTTCACCGCGGTGCAGTTGTCGCCGCTGTGCCCGCTGGGCACCGTCTCGTCGGTGGCCACCGCGGACCAGAACAAGGTCGTCACCACGGTCCGTACCTCGGAGGTCGTCGCGGACGTCACCAACGTGCTGGCTCTGGAGTGCGCGGTACGCCGGCGGGACCTGCTCGGGGCCGATCCGCGCTCACGCCGGCGGGTCCGGCTCGGGGCCGTTCACCGCGTGGTGCGTGCCCAGGCCTTCGGGCCGGGCATGGCGGCGCACTTCTCGCTGCTGGGCCTGTGTACCGCCGGTCGCGACGAGGGCTCGTTCGCCTTCGAGACGGCCGCCCTGACCGAGCAGATCGGCGTCCACCTCGACCTCCTGCGGGAGGCACGCGCCCTCGGTTACGAGGCCACGAAGGTGCGCGTGTCCGTCACGGACCTGACCGGCGGGCGCCACCGCCGGGCGCTGCGCGAGAAGGTCCTGGACCGGCTCGCGCAGGAGCACCCCGGTACCGGGTTCGCCTTCGACGACGACCGCGCCGCCGGCCGCGGCTACTACGGCGGCGTATGCTTCGGGATCCGCGCCGCCACTCCGGCCGGCGACGACGTCGACCTCGGCGACGGCGGATCGGTCACCTGGACCGCCGGCCTGCTCGGCAACGCCAAGGAACGCCTGATGATCAGCGGTATCGGCCTGGAACGCCTCTGCGCGGCCTTCCGCCCGCCGGATTGAGCCCGCACCGGATGCGCCGGGTGGAGCCGGTCGAGGACCCGTTCCGCCATGCCCACGATCGTGGTGTCCCCGATCCCGCCGATCGCGCCGGGGATGCGCTGGGTTGCGCAGGCCCTCGACGTGAAAGAGTGCGCGACCGCTCACCAGCGCAGCATCGCCGCCACTCCGCCCGCCTCGGCGAGCTCCTCCGCCGCTCGGGTCTCCAGCACGGTGACGTCGCCTCCGTGCTCGAAGGCTAGCTCGAACATCTCCTCCTTCAGCTCCTCGGGGGCGACGGCGACGGGATCGGCGTTCCACCCGCCCGCCGGGTCGAGCAGCAGGTGCTCGACCCGGCCCTGCCGCAGAAGGGAGAGGATGTCGTCGAGGCCCACCGCGCCGTTACCGCCCGACAGGGCCAGGTCCCGGGCGCGTACGGCCAGGGCGGCGTCATGCCTGGCCCGCACCTCGTCGAGTGTGGGGCGGACGAACTCCAGCACCTCCGACGGCGACAGAGCGGGATCGAGCACGGCGTCCACCTGGACGATCTCCCTGTCCGCCGGCAGCGCCTCGCCCAGCACCGAGGTGTCGCGGGGATCGCCCACCAGCAGCAGCGTCTCCCAGCCCAGCCGCCGGGCCTGCCCGGCCACGTGCGGGGCCGACTCGCGCAGGAACCTGGTCAGGTGCTCCTCCACGCGCTGGTCGAAGCGGTCGGGGTGGATGACGCGCCGGGAGAGCCCCGGCAGCGTCGCCTCTCTGGACGAGCCCGCCGTCGCCAGGTCGAAGCCGACCGGCTCCAGCTCGTCGGCCAGGCCGTAGCGGCAGTCGAACAGCCGCACGCCGTCACGCCCCACCCTGACCACCCCGGCGGGCTTGTCGGCCTGTACGGCGGTCACGAGCGGCAGCAGATAAGCGTGTTCCTTCAGCACGGCGAGGACACCCGCCGGGAGCTGAACCCACGCGGTACGCACCTCCTCACCGGCCACCTGCGCGAACAGGGCACGCCCGAGACCGGGACCGGCCGGGTCGAGCAGCTCGGTGATCCGCGGCTCCAGCAGGTCGAGGCGCAGGTCCACGAGCCTGGCCCGCTCCTGGTCGGAGCCTGCGGCCAGCTCCTGGCGCAGCGCGGCGATCTCGTTGCGCAGCCGGGTCCGACCGGCCTGCGTGCCCGGCTCCATCGTGGTGTAGAGCGACAGCACACCGACCTCGTCGCCGAAGGCCGCCAGCTCGCGTAGATCTGCCTGGTCGAACACCATGACGCGCTCACCTCCGTAGGCAGGAGCCCTTGGTCAGGGCCCCGGCGGTGCGGGGGTCCGTACATTTTACCCGCGCTGCCCGTCGCCCCTGGTCAGCGGCCTTCAGGAGCGCTGCGTGCCCCAGCCCCAGAGGCGCCTGAAGCACGGGTCGCGGGACCTACCGGCACCTTGTTCGGGGCGTTCTGTATCCGATCACGAACGTGACGATCCAGATCGTGACGGAACGGCCGCTCCTCACACGCGGCGCTTTTCGCGGGTGCCGAGCTCAGCGACCTGCCCCTTTCCGAGGTCGGCGGGCGGCAAGCTCCACCCTGGCGAACACGACGGCCAGCACGGCCAGCACGGCCGACGGGGCCAGCAGCCATAGCCAGCGCTGTGCCCACCAACCGGCGGTCGGCTCCGCCGCCAGCGTGCCACCAAGCCCTTCATAGGCCCACAGCACCACCAGGTACGCCGTCATGTGCCAGAGAAAGATGGTCAACGCGACCACGTTGAGGGCCACGACCGGCTTCCAGACGGCCGGTCGGCGCAGCAGGCGCTCGGCGGCCGGCGTGATGAGGACCAGCAGCCCGAGCTGGAAGACGGCCAGGGCGGCGATGGCGGCGTTGGTCGGGAAGATGTTGGATTCGGCGGCGCCGGTGGTGGACACCATCGACAGGGGGTAGCCCACTCCCACGGTCAGCCCGACCAGCCCGGCCAATCCGGCTCCGGCGACCGCCAGCCGCTGCGCCGGCGGCCTGCGCCCCAGCTCCCAGCCGCGCCAGGCGTAGCCGAGCTGGTGGCAGAACAGCCACACCAGGGCGGCGGTCACCCAGCCCGCCCAGGCCAGGCCGGCGCCGCGGTGCGCCACGCTGCCGAGGGCGATCAGCAGCACGAGCGCCACCAGGACGCCGGCTCCGTAGCGGTCGTGCAGGCGCACGGTGATCGGCACGGCGGCGATCAGCAGGCCGTACACGCCCAGGAACCACAGCGGCGTCAGGTAGCCGGGGAACCACTCCCACATCCATCGATGCGACCCGGGCAGGGCGGCCGCGATCAGCTCGCCGGCGAGCCAGACCACGGCCCAGACGGCGGCCGGCCACAGCAGCCGGCGCAGCCGGTCCCGGACGAACCGGCCGGCGGTCGTCCCGCGTTCCCGAGCCCGTTGCCGGCCGACCAGGTTGGCGTACCCGCCGACCAGGAAGAACACCGGCATGATCTGCAGCACCCAGGTGGCCAGCCAGCCACCGGGCACGGCATGGATCGGGTTGGGCATGGTCAGGCTGCCGTCGGCGGTGCGGTGGGTGACCGACAATGTCCAGTGCCAGAGGGTGACGACCACGACGCACAGCGCACGGGCGGCGTCGACCACCCGGTCACGGGACGCCGGCGTGGACGCCACCAGTCGATCCAGCGTCGATCGCGCCCCCGCGACGCGGCGGATCCGCCGGTCCTGGCGTCTGGTGCTCAGCGGTACAGCTCCTCGATGTCGGCCGCGAAGTCCTTGTGGACCATGGCACGCTTGACCTTCATGGTCGGGGTCAGATATCCGTTCTGCTCGGTCAGGTCGACCGGAAGTATCCGGAACCTGCGGATCGACTCGGCCCGGCTCACCGTCGTGTTGGCCTCGTCCACGGCCGCCTGCAGCGCGGCCAGCAGGTCAGGATCGTCGCGAAGCTCGGCCGCGTCCTGCTCGGGCCGGCCGGCGGCCCGCTTCCACGACGCCAGCGCCTCAGTAACCCTGGAACACGATCGGGCCTTTGATCAGGATCTCGCCGTCGTCGGCGATCCGGACCTCGACCCCGGGCAGGGGCGGCCCCACCGTGCCGATCTTCTGCGCGGTGACGAGTCTCGTGCTCGACCACCGCCGCGACGGGGCCGGCGTCCTGCAGCACCCAGCGGACCTGCTCGGCCGAGGAGGTCTCGTAGATCGGGACCGGCGGCGCCGCCACCGTCCACAGGGCGTAGTCCACCAGCGTCCCCTCGTAGCTGGTGGCGGCCAGCAGCGCGATCCGATCGCCGGGCTGGATCCCGGCGGCGAGGAAGCCGGCCGCCAGGCTGCGAACGTCGGCCGCGAACCGCCTCGCCGTCACGGGACGCCAGCCGCCGGTCGACCGGCGCCGGAACAGGGCCATGTCGCTGTCCACCCGGTCGCTGGCGAAGACCACGTCGGCGAGCCGGGCGTCGGAGGCGACGGTCATCGGGGCAGGGACGGCATGGACCCGCATCGCTCATCTCCCCTGTGCGGAAGCGGCCGCCCCAGGTGGCGCCGGTGAACTGCGGCACCGGGCGGCGCGTGTACGGCGGCGTAAAGCAGCCAATTGGCCTGATTCCCCAGGTAACCGGGTGCACACTTGACAGGCGAAGTCTGTACGGCGCCGGTCGCCGCGCGGGAACCAGCACCCTGCGCTCCGGCGACGCCGGCCCCGCCATCGGCCACGCCCGCCATGTCGAACCATGATCAGGGAGACGGTTGCCGGCCGGAATGCCCGCGCCGTGATCTGCTCAACGGGCCCGACCGGTTGCCTTCTTCCCCCACATCGGAGCCGCCATGTGGGGCAAACCCACGCAATGCTGCAACGTCGCCTGTATACGCGAGGACGGCATCCATTAACGGAAGCCGTCGCCCTCCGGGCCGGCCGTGAGCGAGCCACCGAGCAGCTCGGCGCGTTCCCGCATGCCGACCAGGCCGTGACCGGCGCCGTCCTGCACCGGCGCCGCGCCGCCGTCGTCACGGACCTTCCGCTCATACCAGCCGCCTACGTTGCGCAAGGTGACCGTGACCGCCGCGCGGCGCCGAGCTGGGGCTGCCGCCACCCCGTCCCCGCGGCCCTGGACGACCTTCTCCAGGTGGCCGACGACGCCGTCCTGGTGCGGGAGTCGTCGATCGTCGCGGGCATGCGGATGCTCCTGGAGGACGCCGGGCCCGTCGCCGAACCCTCCGCCGCCCTCGGCGTCGCCGCCGTCATGGAGGACCGTGACCGCTTCGCCGGGCGCCACGTGGCCACCATCGTCTGCGGCGGCAACGTCGCCCTGGACGCCTACCACCGCTGGGTCCGCACGTGAGGTCCGGGGCGTCGTACCGGGCCGCCGGTCAGGCGGGCTCGGCGGTGAAGCCCCACCGGGTGTGGCTGAATCCCTCCGTCTTGCCGAACCCCAGTGCCTGTGCCGGTACGACCTCGTACACCAGCGGTTCGTGCCCGTGCATGCGGAAGACGCCGTCGTCGCCGACCTCGGCGGCCCAGGCGCTGCCGTACTTGGCGGTGTGGGCGTCGGCCACCCGGCGCAGCACCTGCACGTCGCGCACCGGGACGGCGTCGCCGTGCAGGACGATGTCGAGGCCCTCGTTCCACCGGTTGCACCCCGTGGTCACCGCGCAGTGCGGGCCGGCCGCGAGGTTCTTCGCCTTCTGCTCCTCCGGCCCGGTGGAGAAGTAGAAGGCGTCGTCCAGCCAGACCCCGACGACCGGCGTGACGTGCGGCCGCCCGTCAGGCCGGACGGTGGACACCCAGAACAGCTCCGCGTTCCCGAGGGCGGCGACGGCGTCCTGCCACGGGATCGCCTCGGCGTTGTCGCTGCTGTAGCGCGGATCGATGGTGGTTTCGGGTGTACGGACCATGATTCCCCCCCCGGGCCCTCGGCGGACCACGCCGGTCACCTCCGCTACCCAGCACGCGGCATCCGGAACGGGGACCGCGGCCGGCCCGTCAGCCGGCCGTGTTCGATAATCCTACTGAGTGACCCTCTTCCCGGATGTGGAACACCGTGCCGTGGAGCCCGAGGGGCGTCAGCCGCACCGCGTCGTCCTCGACCGCGACGACGCCGTACTCGGCGAGGGGCTCCAGTGTCGAGGCGAGCGGGTCGCCTTGGTGAGTCGCGACGGTGTCCCAGGAGATTTGCCCGGTATGCTCCGCGGCGGCCCGGCGCAGCTCGCTGACGGGCACGCCGCCCGGCGTCCGGAGCAGCGTGACCAGCAACGCGGGGACGAGGTCGTGGAACGCGTCGTTAAAGTTGGGCAGGGCGTCCTCGCCGTCGGGGTCCTGATCGAGCAGCTCGTCGTCGAGAGGCTCGATCGGGATTTGGTCGGTGACGTTCCCGACGAGGACGCCGTACATGCCCGCGGCCCACGTCTCTGCCGCCTCGGCATCGGGGACGTCCGGCCAGGCGACACCGCGGGGCGTCGCGAAGAAGCCCTCTTTGACCTCCAGGAAGCCGGCATCGGCCGCGAGCGTGAACATCTTGCCCTCCTCCTCGGAGATGTCCGGGGGCGGGAGGTCGCCCGGGTCGTACCCGAGATCCCGGGCGCTTCTGGCGTATTCGGCCGCCCGCCGCAACCCGGGACTCCGTCTCGCGCCCGCGGCCAGCTCACGCAGGCCGGCGAGACGCACGGGAGGGAGCGTGGCGAGCACGTCGGCGTGAAGATCGAAGAACGCCGGGGCGGGCGGCTCGAAATCGTCAAGATCCATCCGGTCAACGTACTGAGCCCCGCCGGCGCACGCCACGGTTTCGATGACCCACGCGAAACTGTCGGTGCCACTCGATAGGAAGGAGACCGCACGTCCCCGGGCAAGAGGAGGGGGAGCCGTCATGGACGAGACGCCCCGGCCACGCGTCGTGGTCTCCGTGTCGACGTCGGTCGACGGGCGCGTGACACTCCGTCGCGACCGCCTGCTGATGGACGACAGCGCCCACAGGATCTGGCGGTCCATGCAGCCGGAGGGGGCGCAGGCGGCCGAGGACGCGCGTTCGTCGCTGCTGGCAGGCCTGCATGGGCCGCAGGCGGTCCTGGAAGGGAGCGGATCGCTCGTCACCGACTCCGCCGGGCCGCTGACCGGCCTGCCCGAGGAGTTCGACGAGCCGGTGGACGCGCTCCACACGGACTTCCTGCCCGAGGAGGTCGCCGAGCGGCCAGGGCACGAGAAGTGGTTCGCGGTCGTCGACAGCCGCGGCCGGGTGCGGTGGTCCATGAAGCGCGACGGCGAATACGACCTGCTGGTGCTGGTGGCCCGTGCCACGCCCGCGCCCTATCTGGCCCATCTGCGCCGGGAGCGGATCCCCTACCTGGTCGCCGGCGGCGAACGTGTCGACCTCGCCGCCGCCCTGCGGCGCATGCGGGAGAAACTCGGGGTCACCTGTGTCGTCTCGACGGCGGGGGGCGGCCTCAACGGCGCGCTGCTGCGGGCCGGCCTCGTCGACGAGATCCAGTTGCTCGTCATCCCAGCGGCCATCGGCGGGCTGGGCACGCCGACGCTCTTCGACGGCCCGGAACTCGCCGACGGGGAGGTCCCGACCCGGCTGCGGCTGCTCTTCGCCCACGTCGGCGGCGACGGGATGCTCTGGCTGCGCTACGACGTGGTCCGCGAGCCCGCCCCGGGGTGACACACCCGGGGCGGGGCGCGGTCCGCTGCCTTACGTCAGCGCACGCTCACCTGTGAGACGGCCGTCCCGTCGCCGGAGGCCTCCCACCCGGCCACGACCTTCGCACCGGGGCCCAGGGCCCGGTCCGGTTTCACCGTCACGGTCGTCGTCCCCTGGTGGGGCACGGTGACGACGCGGCCGCCCGCCGTCCCCTGGCCGTCGCGGACGAACAGGTGCGCCTTGCCCGCCGCCCGCGCCCGCAGCCGCACCTTCACCGCGCCCTCGGCGCGCGCCGCGGAGACGACCTGGCCGCCGCGCGAATGCCTGGCCGCGGGGCCGCCGGCCAGCGGCACGTGCACGCGTACCGCCTGCTCCAGCGACTGCGGCGAGTCGAGGCTGGACAGGGCCGTGTCGGGGATCACCGGGTCGGCGGGCGTGGTCGGCCGGTCCGCCGGCGGCTCGTACCCGGGCAGCGTCGCCACGCCCCACCGGTACGGGTCGCCCTGCACGCCGCCCCACGTCGACCACCCGATCCGGGTCTGGCCGGTCTTGTCCTGGGTGTCGGAGTCGTACACCAGGATGTTGAGCCCGAGGCGCTCCGGGTCGACGGCGGCGGGCAGCACCTCCATCGGGATGGACATCTCCACCGTGTACGCGCCCTCGGACACCGCCGAGGCCACCCGCATGCCGGGAGCGGTCTCCTCACCGGGACCCTGGCGGTTGTCCGCGTCCCGCAGGAAACACGGCGGGCCCTCGGCGGTCACCGGCAGCACCGCGGCCTTGAACGTCGTTGAGGTGTTCTCCGAGGTGCCCCGCGGGTCCAGGGTGATCTCCACCGCGTCGGTGCGCCAGTGCCGCTTGCAGTCGGAGGCGGGCAGCCGCGTGCCGAGCACGTCGTCCTTCACGTGCACCAGCAGGTACAGCGTGTCGTCGCGCCAGGCCGCCCTGGCCGTGCCCGAGCAGTCGGCGGCCGAGGAGCAGGCGTCGCCCTCCCACAGGCGGGAGACGTCGAGGGCGGCGCCGGAGTACTCGCCGTCACCCTCGGCGCCGTCGACGTCCGGCGCGGAACCGGCCTGCGGGACGGTGGCCGCGGGCACGAGCTCCAGCGCCGGCCTGCTCGTGCTGGAGCCGTCCTCGCTCGTGGTGGTGATGGTGTAGGCGTAGTCGCCGCCTTCGTTCGAGGTCTTCAGCGACGGGTCGGAGTTGGTGACGGTGAACGGCACGGTCGCCGACTCGCCCGCCGCCAGATCGTCGAAGGCGGCCTCGGCGCGGTCTGCGGTGAAGCCGTCGGGCAGGCCGAGGCGTACGGTGCCCGACCGGGTGTCCTCGCTCACGTTCGTGACCACGACGCCGACCTGCCGGGACCCGCCCGACGGCAGCGTGAGGACCGGGGTGACCAGGCCGCGCAGCTGCGGCACGCCCACCTCCTCCACCCAGGTGCGGAACTGGGCGACCTGGGGGAGCGGCTGCTGCTCACCGCGTACGGACGGGCTGAGCTCGACCTGGCGGTCGGTGTAGCCGCGGCCCCGCTCGGTGCTCAGCGTGGCCGCGAGACGGGCGCGCTCGCCCGCGCCGCCCTCGGGAGGCGTCACCGTGAACGTCGCGTCGCCGGTGCGGCCGGCGCCGATCCTGCCGAGGTCGCCGGACCCGCTGACCTGCCAGCCGTCCGGCACGCGCAGCGCCACGGACGAGCGGCCCAGCGCCGTGCGCGGAGGAGCGGTCGCGGTGACCTCGACCGTGAACGCGGTCCCCGGGCGCACGTCGAACGTCTCCGAGCGCAGGGCGAACAGCGTGCCGAGCGGTACGGCGTCCTTCGCCCTGGTCAGCGAGCCGTCGAGGACGGCCGTGGGGGCCGCCGCGGCGTCGGTGCCCGGCTCGGGGAACGGCACCCGGGCGTCCACCTGCGTGAAGAAGTCGCATTCGAGCTGAGCGGGGTCGGTCGGCACGTCGGGGAAGCCGGCCCAGCCCTGGGAGGCGTACGTGCGCTGCGCCTCACGCTCGACGGCGGCCCAGGTGGCGCCCCGCGCGGCGGAGGCGCGCCCGCTCCACACGCCGTAGACGTTCTGCGCCGGGTTGTCGGGGCGGAACGTGGAGGCGCAGTCGGGGCCGTTCCTGGAGGTGCCGCGCCCGCCGCCGGTCAGCAGCCGGGCGGGCGCGAACGGCCGCAGCTCCTCCCGGCTGATCTGGTGGGGGAACGCCTTCGGGTCGGCCGCCGCGTAGAACGCCTCGACGGCCAGCCGCGCGGCCAGCTGGTGGTTGCCGTGGTTGCCGGGCGTGGGGGCCGGGTCCATGGTCAGCAGGATCTCCGGCCTGGTCGTGCGGACGACCCTGACGACCTTCTCCAACGTGTCGCCGCCCCACACCTGGTCGGTCAGCGGGGCACTCACCGTGTAGTAGAAGTCGACGTCGTCGAGGTTGAACACCTCGCGCACCCCCGCCTTGCCCACGGCCGTACGCTCCTCCGCCTCGCGCAGCAGGCCGAGCGCCGGGCCCTCCTCGGGCCCGACCGCGTTGCCGCCGCCCTCGCCCCTGGTCACGGTGACGACGCCGGTGCGCACGCCGTGGTCCTCGTTCCACTGCCCGAGCGTCGACAGGCTGAAGGCCTCGTCGTCGGGGTGTGCGCCGACGAACAGCGCGTCGAGGTCCACGGGGGAGTCGGGACCGGCCGGGCCGGCCGCGCCGGCCGGTGCGGCCGGCAGGAGAGCGAGTAGGACGGCGGCCGTCACGGCCAGCCGGCCCACGGCTGTAGCATGCATGGAACCTCCGGATGACTACTCGCGGACCGCCCCCTGGAGCAGCCCGCGGACGAAATGGCGCTGGAGGAACAGATAGAAGATCACGACAGGGGTGGCCACGATCACCGAGCCGGCCGCGAGGAGGGTGAAGCCTGAGGTGTACTGGCCCTGGAAGAAGGCCAGGCCCAGCGGCGCCGTCCGCAACGACTCGCTGGTCACCATGATCAGCGGGATGAGGAACTCGTTCCAGGTCCACATGAAGATCAGCAAGGTCAGGGTGACGACGGCGGGCCGGGCCGGCGGCAGCAGCACCCGCCACAGGATGCGCCAGCTCGACGCGCCGTCGATGCGCGCCGCCTCGACGATCGCCCGGTTGCTCGCGCGGAAGTACGCCCGCATCCAGAACGTGCCGAACGCCACCGACAACGCGACCTGTGGCAACGTCACCGACCAGAACGTGTCGATCAGGCCGAGGGTGCGCAGGTCGAAGTAGAGCGGGACCGCGATGGCCTCGCTCGGCATCATGATTCCGAGCAGGAACAGGTAGAACAGCGCCGACTGGCCGCGAAAGCGCATCGTGCCGAACGCGTACCCGCTCATGATAGACAGCACCACGCTGACGATCACGACGAACCCCGACACCAGCAGGCTGCTGCGCAGGTAGGTGCCGAAGTGCCCGATCTCCCACGCCGCGGCGAAGTTGCCGAACCCCGACGTCCCGCCGGTGTCGGCGGGGCCGAGAGCGGCTGACAGGATCGTCACGATGGGGAAGAGCGCGAACGCGGCGAACGCCGACAGGATGACGTAGTTGGCCACCCGCTCCCCTCGCGAGATCACGTGGTGCTCCTGTCCGCGAACCGGTTGATGCCGAACGAGATGGCGAAGATCACGATGGTGAGCGTCACGCCGATGGCCGCCGCCGAACCCACCTGGCTGAGCCCGAAGGCCCGGTGGTACACCTCGTACGACGGCACCGACGTGGAGTCGCCGGGGCCGCCGCGCGTGGTGACGTACACCAGGTCGAACGTGCGCAGCGCGGCGATCACGGTCAGCGTCAGCGCCACCGCGATCTCCCCGCGCACCGACGGCAGCGTGACGGCGAAGAACTCCTTGACGGCCCCGGCGCCGTCGAGCCGGGCCGCTTCGTACAGCTCGCCGGGAATGCGGCTCATCCCCGCCAGCAGCAGCACCGTCACCAGCCCCGTCTCGAACCACGTGCCGACCACCCCGACCGAGGGCAGCGCGAACGTGTGGTCGCCCAGCCAGCCCCGCGTCAGCGAGTCGAGTCCGAGCGCGCCGAGCAGGGCGTTCAGCGTGCCGTCTGGGGCGTAGATGCGACGCCAGGCGACGGCCACCACGACCATGGCGATCACCTGCGGCAGGAACACCACGGTGCGGAAGAACCCGAGCCCGCGCACCTTGGCGTGGTGCAGGATGGCCGCCAGCGCCAGCCCGACGGCCAGCGGCACGACCGCGTAGAACACGATGAGCACCAGGGCGTGCCCGAAGGCGGCCCGCAGCCCCTCGTCGGTGACGATCGCCACGTAGTTGTCCAGGCCCGCCCAGCGGCCGAGCGACAGCCCGTCCCAGTCGAAGAACGACAGGTGGACCGCGCGGCCGATCGGGTAGAGCAGGAACGCCGCGTAGACCAGGAACGCCGGAAGCAGGTAGAGGTAGGCGACGCGGCGCGGCTCCCCGGGGGGCCGCGCCGCACCGGAACGCTGGGTCACCCGTTGCTCTCAGCGAACGTCTTGTAGTCCTTCTCCAGCGTGGCGAGGAACTCCTGCGGGCTCGCCTTCTCGGCCAGCAGGTCCTGCAGCGCCGCGCCCAGCGTGTCGGCGAACGTCGGAGTGGCGTAGTCGAGGTAGGGGACCAGCCCGTTCTCCGCGCTCACCGTGCCGAACGCGGTGAAGACGTCCTGCTGCGGGCCCTCCGGCACCTTCTGCGCGGCCGTGTCGGCGACGGGCAGGTTGCCGGTGTCGGTGAGCACCTTCATCGCCTCGGCGCTGGTGATGAAGTCGATGTACGCCGCCGCCGCGTCCGGGTGCGGGCTCTTCGCCGTGATGGCGAACGGCAGGCCGGTGCCCCCGGTCGCGACGGGCGCCGCGCCGACCGTGGCGCCGGGCGGCAGGATGAAGCCGACGTCGTCGCCGAGGTTCTTCTGCAGGTCGGCGAGGAGCCACGTGCCGGCGATCATGAAGACGCCCTCGCCCTTGCCGAACGCCTGCCAGGCCGGGTCGTAGCCCTGCCCGTTGAAGCCCTTGTTGAAGTAGCCCTTGCCGACCCAGTCGACGAGCTGCTGGGCGGCCTTGGTGTTCTCGGGTGTGTTCCACGAGGCGCCCTTGCGGCCGAAGGCCAGCGTACGGATCTGGTCGGCGGGCACGTCGCGGCTCTGCACGGTGCCGAACACGTGGACGGCGGGCCACTTGTCGAGGTTGCCCAGCTGCATCGGCACCTCGCCGGCCGCCTTGGCCTTGGCCAGCGCGGCCTGGAACTCCTCCCAGGTCTTCGGCGGCTCGAGGCCGAGCTCGGTCAGCTTGGCGGCGTTGTAGAAGATGCCGACGACCTCGCCGACCTGCGGCAGGCCGTACAGGTTGCCGTCGCCGAACACCTTGCCGTCGGCGCTGTAGCGCGAGTAGCGCAGCACCGACTCCGGATAGCGCTCCTTCCACCCGTACGCCTCGGCGTAGGCGTCGAGCGGCAGCAGCTGCCCCGCCTTGACGAACGCGCCCATCGCCGAGCGGCCGTTGTTGGCCTCCACCACGTCGGGCGGCTCGTTGCCGCTGAGCGCCAGGCGCAGGGTGGCGTTGAGGTCGTCGAAGGAACGGGACACCCGGTTGAGCTTGATATTGGGGTATTTCGCCTCGAACGCGGCGTTGAGCTGCTTCATCTGGGCCGCCTGACCGCCGCGTACCTCCTGGTCCCAGACGGTGAGGGTGACGTCGCCTAGGGTCGCGGCGTCGGTGCGGACCGCCGACGCGCCGGGCTGCGAGGGGGTGGCCGCAGGCGGGGCGGAGGAGCCGGGTGCGCACGCCGCGAGGGTCAGGGCCGCCGCGGCGAGCACGGCGAGTGTCCTGGAGCCCGGCGATCTCGTGGTCCGGCCTTCTCGCGTCGGGGCGATCATGGTGTTACTCCTTCTGCGCAGGCACGCGAGACGTGGCAGGGCCCCCGTCGCCGGGCTGGCCTGACGCCTCGTGGGGGTTGTGGTGCGGCTGCGTCCCGGCAGACCCGGGCGGCATGCCCACGTCGGCGTAGCGGGCGATGGTGGCCGCCGCGCGGCGGACCGCGCCCACCGGGACGGTGGGCACCAGCCGGTCGAGGAAGGCGTAGCGGCGGGCCAGCGAGCTGCCGTAGGCGCCGCTGTGGGCGGCGGCCGCGCGCACCTCGTGCCACCAGTCGGCGATGTCGCCCCAGCCCGGCGCGGCCAGCGAGCCGCCGAACTGCTGCACCGCCAGCCCCGCGCAGACCTCGGCGAAGGCCAGCCGGTCGGCGAGCGGCCAGCGGCACAGCGTGCCCAGCACCAGGCCGGCGCCGAAGACGTCGCCCGCGCCTGTGGGGTCGAGCGCCGTCACCCGCGGCGCCGGGACGAACGCCTCCTCGCCCGTCATGGAGTCGATGGCCATGGCGCCGTTGGCGCCGTCGGTCACCACCGCGAGCGGCACCTTGTCGGCGATCGCGTAGAGAGCGTCGCGCGGGGTGTCGGCGCCGGTGTAGGCCATCGCCTCGATCGCGTTGGGCATGAACGCGTGGCAGAAGGACAACTGCTCGAGCATGGACGACGGCCAGGAGCCCGACGGGTCCCAGCCCACGTCCGCGAAGATGAGGGAGCCGTTGCGGTGCGCCAGCTCGGCCCAGCTGCACAGGCCGCCGGGCGAGCCGAGCGGCTCGTCGGGGGAGAGCGTCACGATCACGGCCCGCGAGGGTGGCGGCGAGCCGATCATCTCGGAGCTCGCCATGGGTGCGGGGTGGCCGTGCGTCACCATGCTGCGGTCGCGGTCGACCGCCATGGAGACCGTCACCGGCGAGTGCCAGTGCTCGAAGCGCCGCGACCTGGACAGGTCGACCGCCTCCTGCTCCTCCAGCGTGCGCCAGCAGAAGTCGCCGTAGTCGTCGTCGCCGAAGGCGGCGGCCAGCGAGGTGCGCAGGCCCAGCCGGCTGGTCGCGATGGCCAGGTTGGCGATGCCGCCCGGGCACGAACCCATGCCCTCGGCCCAGATCTCCGTCCCCGCGGCGGGCATGGCGGGCAGGCCCGTGAAGACGATGTCGAGGAAGACGGTGCCCGCCAGGAACACGTCGAACTGCGGACCCTCCGGGGTGCGCTCATCGGCGAGAGGGTCGTACGCCTGGGCAGACACGGGGATGGGGCCTCCTCGACACTCCGATTGTGGGAAATCTTGCACGTTTGCTCGGCTACTTCAAGTGCTTTGCCATTGGTTTTGCTCGAACATGCTCACTCCTGCTCGATTTTGACTGATACACTCGCGCCGTGCTTCAGCGCCTCCGGCATGCCGAGATCATGCGAAGGGTCCGGCTCTCCGGCGCGACCAGCGTCCGCGATCTCGCCAGCCAGCTCGGCGTGAGCCCGTCCACCATCCGCAGGGACCTCGAGGTGCTCGACCGCGACGGCACGCTCAGACGGGTCCGCGGCGGAGCCCTGGCCAGCGCCGACGCCGACGACGACCGTCCCTTCGCCGAGGTGGCCGCGGTCGACGAGCAGGACAAGGAGGCGGTGGCCGCCCGGGGCGCGCAGCTCGTCGCCGACGGCGAGGTGCTGCTGCTCGACATCGGGACCACCACGATGCGGCTGGCCCGCCGGCTGCGCGGCCGGCGCGTCACGGTGGTCACCTCCAGCCTGGCCGTGCTCGACGCGCTCCGCTCCGACACCGCGGTCGAGCTGCTGCTGCTCGGCGGTATGGTGCGCAGGACGTACCACTCGCTGGTCGGCGTGCTCACCGAGGCCGCGCTGAGCCAGGTCGTCGCCGACCGGGTGTTCCTCGGGGCCAGCGGCGTGCGGCCCGACGGGCAGCTCGTCGACACCACGCTCGCCGAGGTGCCGCTGAAGCGCGCCATGATCGCGGCGGCCGAGCAGGTGGTGCTGCTCGTCGACCGGCACAAGTTCCCCGGCACCGGCGCCCTGCGGGTGTGCGGGCCCGAGGACATCGACGTGATCGTCACGAACGAGGGCGCCGACAGGACGACACTGGACGCCTGCGCCGCGGCGGGCGCCCAGGTGCTTCTCACGTAAGGGGTTCGGATGAGACTGGCCGTCCTCGGCGGCGGAGGCTTCAGGGTCCCGCTCGTCTACGGCGCGCTGCTGCGCGACACCGCCAAGCCGCGCGTGGAGGAGATTGTGCTCCACGACGTGTCCGCCGAGCGGCTGGAGGCCGTGCGGCACGTGCTGCGCTCCATGGCCGCCCGGCACGACGACCCGCCCCGGGTGCGGGTCACCACCGACCTCGACACCGCGCTGCGCGACGCGGACTTCGTCTTCTCCGCCATCCGCGTCGGCGGGCTGGCGGGCCGCGTCGCCGACGAACGCGTGGCGCTGGAGCTGGGAGTGCTCGGGCAGGAGACGACCGGCCCCGGCGGCATCGCCTACGGCCTGCGCACCGTCCCGGTCGCGGTGCGGGTGGCCGAACAGGTGGCCGCCCTCGCCCCCGAAGCCTGGGTCATCAACTTCACCAACCCCGCCGGCATGATCACCGAGGCCATGCGCCAGGTGCTCGGCGACCGCGTCATCGGCATCTGCGACTCGCCCATCGGGCTGGTACGCCGGGCCGCCGCCGCGCTCGGGCTCGACCCGGCCCGCGTCTCGCCCGGATATGTCGGGCTCAACCACCTCGGCTGGTTGTGCGGGCTCACCCACCAGGGCGAGGACGCGCTGCCCCGCCTCCTCGCCGACGACGCCGCACTGCGGCAGGTGGAAGAGGCCCGCGTCCTCGGCGCCGACTGGGTGCGCGCGCTCGGCGCGATCCCCAACGAATACCTGTACTACTACTACTTCACCCGGGAGTCGGTCGCCGCCGTCTCCGGCCGCACCCGCGGCGAGACCTTGCTGCGCCAGCAGGACGACTTCTACGCGGCCGTACGCGCGCGGCCCGCGGACGCCCTGGACTCATGGGAGAGGGCGCGCAGGGAACGCGACGAGTCGTACATGGCCGAGGCCCGCGGCGTGACCGCCGCCGGCGAACGCGACGCCGCCGATCTGGAGGCGGGCGGGTACGAAGGCATCGCCCTCGCTCTCATGGCCGCCCTCGCGCGCGGGGAACCGTCCACCATGATCCTCAACGTGCGCAACGGCGGCGCGGTCGCCGGGCTGCCCGCGGAGGCGGTCGTGGAGATACCGTGCGCGGTGGGCGGCGGGGGAGTGCGGCCCCTGGCCACCAGTCCGCTCCCGGGCCGCTTCCTCGGACTGGTGCAGCAGGTCAAGGCGGTGGAGCAGACGGCCATCGAGGCGGCCCTGACGGGGTCGCCGCGGCTGGCGGCGGCGGCGTTCGCGCTGCACCCGCTGGTCGACTCGGTGACGGTGGCCCGCGACCTGCTCGCCGGCTACCGGGCCCGCATCCCGGAACTGGACACGGTCTTCTCCCGCCCCTGACCCGCGTACGGCGCGTGGCGCGCGTACCGCGGCCGGAGAGCTGCGGGTTCGTGGCCGCGCTGACCGAGCGCCACCGGCGGCCGGGCCTGGCTCGGTGTGGGCGCCGGCTACCACGAGGCCGAGGCGGCGGCCCTCGACCTGCCGCCGCCGTTCCGGCTCTGCGCCACCTTGAGCCCACTGAATGTCCCTATCACTCCCTGACCTACTCCATAATAGGGAGTGTTATGGAGCATTTCACCGTGGAGCAGGTGGCGACCCGGCTGGGGCTGCACGTCAAGACCGTGCGTAACTACGTGCGTGACGGACGGCTGCCCGCCGTGCGGGTCGGCAAGCGCTATCGCATCGCCAAAGAGGATCTGGAGGCGTTCACCGGCCTGCCGGTCGCGGCCCCCGCCCGGCGCGCCGAGGTGTCGAGCATCGTGCAGATCGACGGCATCGCCAGGAGCGACATGGACCGCGTCAGCACGATGGTCCTGGGGGCCCTGTCCGGCGGGCCGCGCGGGCTGCGCGCGGAGTTCGTCCACGACGAGGAACGCTCCCACCTGAAGATCATCATCCTGGGCCGGCTCGAGGAGACCGCCCAGGTGCTGCGGATCGTCGACGCCCTCGTGCGCGACTGACCGTGCCGGCCCCAACTGGAGGAAGACCACCATGCCCGACCTTTACGTCTGCGACCCGGACGGCGAGCCCCTGCGCGAGGCCCGCGACGCCATCGACCTGATCGGCGAGGCCTGGGGGCGCCGCGCCACCTGGGTCGCCGTCCCCGTGGAACGCCTGCACGACGACTTCTTCGTCCTCCGCAGCGGGGTCGCGGGCGAGTTCGCGCAGAAGTTCGTCAACTACCGGATCGGCCTCGCGGTGGTCGGCGACATCTCCCGGCACGTCACGCCCGGCTCGGCGCTGGAGGCCTGGGTGACCGAGTCGAACCGGGGCGAGCACCTCTGGTTCGTACGCGACCTCGACGAGCTGTCCGAGCGGCGCTCCGGCCGCGATGACCCCGCCGCACCGCGCTGACGGTCAGCCGGACTTCACGGCCGCCTCGATGCCGTCGAGGAGCACGGCCAGGCCGACGGCGAACGTCTCGCCGACCCGGTGCTCCAGGTAGGGCTCGTCCGTCGCGGGCTCGTTGTCCTCCGACTCCACCCACGTCACCATGGGGTAGCTGGCGGCGAAACCGGGCGCCACCTCCTCGAGCAGCGACGAACGCGCCCGCCACCACTCCTCGTCGGACACCCCGGTCGCCGACGGCGCCAACCGCGACTCGGAGACCGTGCGCGCCGCACCTCGTACGAAGTCGGACAGCAGCGCCACGACGCCCCGCAACCGCCGCGGCCCGAGGCCGGTCTCGCGCAGGATCCGGACCAGGCCGTCCAGCATCGCGAACTCGTTCGGCCCCAGCACCGGCCGCGCCTGAGACACCTGCAGCACCCACGGATGCCGCAGGTAGAACGCCAGCACATGCTCGGCCCACGACGTGACCGCCGGCCGCCACCCGCCGCCCAGGTCGTGCTCGGCGGGCAGCTCCGCCAGCACCCGGTCGTACATCAGGTCGACCAGTTCGCTCTTGCTCGGCACATACGTGTAGAGGGCCATCCCGGTGCGGCCGAGCCGCTCACCCACCCTGCGCATGGACAGCGCCGCCATGCCCTCGCTGTCGGCCACGGCGATGGCGGCGTCGACGATCGTGTCGACGCTCAGCCCAGGCTTGGGGCCGGGCCGCACCTCGCCCGGCTCTCCCGTGCGCCACAGCAGTGCCATCGAACGGCGCGCGTCACCCTGCCCGGCGAAGACGACCAACGCGGAACTCCCCACGCGGAAAGAACTCTTTACGCCATAAACGCTATCAGCGGGCGGTCCTGCGGGCGGCCACCGCCGCGATCATCTCCCAGGCCGCCTCCGGGTGGAGCGTCTCGCCGGGGTCGCCGGAGAAGGGGTCGAGCAGGACGCTTTCCGCGCCGAGCAGACGCAGTTGCTCGAGGTCGTCGGCGACCTGGTCGATCGTGCCCTCGCCCGCGAGCCGGTCGGGGCCCGTGACGGGCGAGGTGGTGATCCGCAGCAGAATCCTGGGCGCCAGGTCGGGAGTGGGCCGCCCGTGCTCGGCCGCGAGGTCTTTCAGCCGGGGCCATGTCTCGCGCAGGTAGGACATGGTGTTCCTGAGCGGGTGCCAGGCCTCGCCGAACCGGGCCGCCCTGCGCAGGGCCGCGTCGCTGTTGCCGCCGACCCAGATCGGGATGTCGCCGGCGCGGTAGTCGCGCTCGTCGGCCCAGGCCGCGCGGATCGCCGCGAGATGCTCGTCGGTCAGCCGGCCGCGCCGCTCGTGCGCCACGCCGAGCGCCTCGAACTCCTGCCGCGCCCACCCGGCCCCGACGCCCAGCACCAACCGCCCGCCGCTGAGGTCGTTGAGGTTGGCCGCCATGCGGGCCACGAGCAGCGGATGCCGGTAGGGGACGATCAGCACGGTCGTGCCGAGGGCGATGTGGCCGGTGCATCCGGCGAGCCACGCCAGCGTGGTGAATGGCTCGTAGAAGGGGGCCGGATATTTCCGCGCCACGTCGGGGGTGATCACCACGTGGTCGGAGACCATGAGCAGGTCATAGCCCAGCCCCTCCGCGGTCTGCGCCCATCGCCGCAGGATGCCGGGGTCGGTGCCAGGGCCGAAATTGGGGACGTTCACACCAAGTCGCACCCGGTCAGGCTATCGAACGCGAACGACTCGGCGACGCACCGGAAAAGCCGAGGTCCCGGCGCCCCGCCTGGCGGGGCGCCGGGACCAGGAGGCGGGAGATCAGCGCCTGAGCCAGTCGAAGACCCAGCTGCGCTCGTCCCGGTCCGGGTTGCCGCGCCAGTCGTGGTGATGGTGGTGGCGGCCGGGGACGCAGGCGTCGATGTCGCGAGTGCCGGCGAACCTTCCGTGCTCCGTCACGTGGTGGTAGGTCGAGTCTTCGTTCACCGCGAGGTCACAGTGGCGCGGGTTGTGGCCGGAGGCGGCAGCGGCCGCGCCGGCCCCGAACACCACGGCCGCCGCGGCCAGTGCACCGCCGGTGGCGATGAGGGTACTTCTCATGATCTCCCCCTGTAATCACGAAAGTGACATCGGCCATCACTATACGTAGCGATCTTGTAGGAGCAAGAAGCGCCACGCCTGTTTTGATCAACAGGGGCGCCAGCGCGGGCCTACGGCTTGACCGCCCGCACGTAGCACAGCAGCGGCCACAGGTCGCCCTCGGCCTGCACACGGAACCCGGCGGCCCGAACCAGGGCGCCCGCCTCACCCGGGTCGCCCGCCTCACCCGGCCCGCTCACCGGCCCGCTCACCGGCCCGCTCACCGGCCTGGTGAGCGGGCCGGTGAGCCGGCGCACCAGCGGCCGCCGCGGCGGGCGGAGCTCCGCGATCAGCAGCCGGCCGCCCGGCCGCAGCACGCGGAACATCTCCCGCACGGCGGTCTCCCGCGCCCCGGGAGGGATGTGGTGCACGGCGAGGCTGGAGACCACCACGTCGAACGGCCCGCCGGGCACGTCCAGCGCCTGCCCCTCGCCCACCAGGTAGACGCAGTTCGCGGGGGAGCGGTGGCGGGCGTAGGCGATCATCCGCGGGGCCGGGTCCACGCCGACGACCCGGCCACCCGGCGCGACCAGCGGAGCCAGACGGCGAGTGAGGTAGCCGGTGCCGCAGCCCACGTCCAGCACCCTCTCGCCGGGTCCGGCGCCGGCCAGGGCGGCCAGTTGCGTGAACACCAGCCGCCGGCGCCCCGCGTAGCCCAGCCGGGAGAGCAGCTCGTAGGCGCGTGGATGGTCGATGGTGCCGGAATGCTCGTGGTGGTGGCGCAGGAGCTTTCCGCGACCCATGCCGGTCACCTCCTGTTCGGTCGGCACCACATCAGCCTGCCCCGCCGGCGGTCAGGCAAGCAGCGCGGGGTGAGGGCGATCACGCCGGCGACGCGGTGCGAGGGCTGGGGCGCGATCATGACGCCGCCGTCCGCCGCGTCGCCCGTACGGCCGCCAGGTAGGCGTGGATGGCGTCGCGGTTGCGGGACAGGCAGTCGATGCGCTGCTGGATGCGGTCCGCCTCGGCCTCCAGAAGGCCGACGAGCTCGGGTGTGAGGCACTCCGGGTGCAGGTCGATCTTGCCGGGCCCGTCGAGGAACGGGAGGATGCGGCGGATGATCTCCGTCGTGAGCCCCGAGTCGAGCAGGCCGCGGCGTTCACGGCGGTGATGACGGAATTGCTGCCCGCCGGGTTGCTGCCGCAGATGTCAGTGGCGCTGGGGGTGCCGGAAGGG
>NZ_SMJZ01000219.1 GCF_004348345.1 Nonomuraea longispora | reverse complement strand
CTGCTTCGACGGTGGTGTCGGGTGATGTGGACGCCATCGATGAGCTGCTGGCGCACTGCGAAGGGCAGGGGGTGCGGGCCAAGCGGATCGAGGTGGATTATGCCTCGCATTCGGCGCATGTGGAGTCCATTCAGGATGAGCTGGCCGGGTTGCTGGCTGCGGTCGCTCCGCGTGAGGCGCGGGTGGCCTGGTATTCGACGGTGCGGCAGGAGTGGTTGTCCGGGGCCGAGGCCGATGGCGCGTACTGGTATGAGAACCTGCGGCGGACCGTGTGGCTGGAGCCGTCGGTGGGTGCGCTGGCCGGGCAGGGCTTCGGGGTGTTCGTCGAGGTCAGCGCGCACCCGGTGCTGACGATGGCGGTGCAGGAGAGCGCCGAGCGCGCGGGTGGTGAGGTGACGGCGTGCGGCACGTTGCGTCGTGACGACGGCGGCCTGCGCCGGTTGTGGGCGAGCGCGGCGGAGCTGTGGGTACGCGGGGTCGAGATCGACTGGCCGCAGACCTACGCCGGCTCCCACCCACAGGTCATCGACCTGCCCACCTACGCCTTCCAACACCAGCGCTACTGGCTGCAGGGATCGGCGGGCGCGGGCGACGCGGCCAGCCTGGGGCTTGAGGCCACCGGCCACCCGCTGCTGGGCGCCTTCACCGGCCTGGCCGCGGGTGGAGAGGTCGTGCTCACCGGCCGCGTGTCCGTCGCCACCCACCCGTGGCTGGCCGACCACAAGGTCAACGAGCAGGTGTTCCTGCCCGGCGCGGCACTCGTCGAGCTGGCCATCAGGGCAGGCGACGAAGCGGGCTGCGGCCTGGTCGAGGAGCTGACCCTGCAGGCGCCGCTCATCGTGCCCGAGCACGGCGCCGTCCAGCTCCAGCTGGCCGTGGGCGCACCGGACGAGGACGGACGCCGGCAGCTCGGCATCTACTCCCGGATCCAGGACGCCACCGACTGGGTCCAGCACGCCGCGGGCGTGCTGTCCGCGGCGGACGCGGCGGTCCCCGAGCCGGTCGGCACCTGGCCACCGGAGCAGGCGCAGGCCGTGGACCTGGACGAGCACTACGACGACCTCGCCGGCATGGGCCTCGACTACGGCACGACGTTCCGCGGGCTGCGGGCGGCCTGGCGGCGGGGCGACGACGTCTTCGCCGAGGTCGCGCTGCCGGACGACACCGACACCGACGGGTACGGCCTGCACCCGGCGCTGTTCGACGCCGCCCTGCACGCCATCTCCCTCGGCGCTTTCCTGGCCGATCCCGAGCCCGGCAGGCCGTACCTGCCGTTCGCCTGGAGCGACGTGGCGCTGCACGCGTCGGGAGCGACCAAAGTGCGGGTGCGGGTTTCGCCGGCCGGACAGGGATCGGTGTCCGTGACGCTGATGGACACCGAAGGGCTGGCCGTGGCCACGATCGGCGCCCTGGCCGCCCGGCCGGTGCCGGTGGGCCCGAAGGACGGAGCCACTACCAGGAGGCACCGCGACAAGCTGTTCCAGCTCGACTGGGTGACGCTGCCCACAAGCGGCGCGGCCGAGGCAGGCTACGAGAGAGTCGCCGACCTGGCGGCGCTGGCCGGGGCCGCGACGGTTCCCGAGCGGGTGTTGATCGAGGCGCCCGCCGGCACCCGCAGGGCGGTCCACGACGTGCTGGCGGCGCTGCAGGAGTGGCTGGCGGACGACCGGTTCGCGGCCTCGCGGCTGGTCGTGGTCACCCGCGGCGCCGTGCCGGCCGGGGACGCGCTCGTACAGGATGTGCACCAGGCGGCCGTGTGGGGGCTCGTCAGGGCAGCCCAGGCGGAGCAGCCCGGCAGGTTCGTGCTGCTCGACCTGGACGACGACGGCAGTGACGACGCGATCGGCAGGGCTCTGGCGTCGGACGAGCCGCAGCTGGCCGTGCGCGACGGCCAGGTGTGGGTGCCGAGGCTGAGCCGGACCGTACCTGGCGGTGAAGGGCGGCCCGCGTTCGGTGCGGGCGGCACCGTGCTGATCACCGGCGGCACCGGCGGGCTGGGCGCGCTGGTCGCCCGCCACCTGGTGACCGAGCACGAGGTCAGGCGGCTGCTCCTGCTCAGCCGGCGCGGGCCGGACGCGCCAGGCGCGTCCGAGCTGGTGGCGGAGCTGTCGGAGCTGGGCGCCGAGGTCGAGGTGGCGGCCTGCGACGTGGCCGACCGCGAGGCGCTCTACGGGGCGATCACCTCGGTCGCCGACTCGCTGGTGGGCGTGGTGCACACGGCGGGCGTGCTGGACGACGGCGTGGTCACGTCGTTGTCGGGCGAGCGGCTGGACCGTGTGCTGGAGCCGAAGGCCGAGGCCGCCTGGCACCTGCACGAGCTCACCCGCGGCCTGGACCTGTCGGCGTTCGTGCTCTTCTCGTCCATGGCGGGCGTGCTCGGAGGCGCCGGCCAGGGCAACTACGCGGCGGCCAACGCCTTCCTCGACGGGCTCGCACAGTTGCGGGCCGCCGAAGGGCTGGCGGCGACGTCGCTGGCGTGGGGATTGTGGGAGCAGGGCGGCATGTCGGGCGAACTGTCCGAGGCCGACGTGCGCAGGCTGGCCCGGATGGGCGTGGCGCCGCTGTCGGCGGCCGACGGGCTCGACCTGTTCGACGCCGCGCTCCGCCACGACCGCGCCGTGCTGGTCCCCGCCCACCTCGACGTCAAGACCTTGGGGGCCCAGGCCGACGCCGTTCCCCCGCTCCTGCGCGGCCTGGTCACCGGGTCCGGCAGGCGCGTGGTGACCGCCGCGTCGGAGGCCGCGGCCACGCTCAAGCAGCAGTTGGCGGGCCTGCCGCCGGCCGGGCGGCAGACCGCGCTGCGGGATCTCGTCGCCTCCCAGGTCGCCGTGGTGGCCGGCCTCGCCGACCCGTCGGCGATCGACGACGGCATGCCGTTCCAGGAGCTGGGATTCGACTCGCTGATGGCGGTCGAGTTCCGCAACCGGCTCAACGCGGCCACGGGCATGCGGCTCCCCGCGACCCTGATCTTCGACTACCCGACCCCGGAAGCGCTCGTCCGCCACCTGTACGCAGAGCTCCTCGGCACGCAGGAGAGCGCCGTCCAGGCGCGGGCCACGGCCGCCGACGACGAGCCCATCGCGATCGTCGGCATGGCCTGCCGTTTCCCCGGCGGCGTCGAATCTCCCGAGGAACTGTGGCGGCTGCTCGAACAGGGCGGCGACGCGATCTCCGAGTTCCCCGCCGACCGCGGCTGGGACCTGGAGACGTTGTACGACCCCGAGCCCGGCAACCGCGGCACCTCCTACTCCAGGCACGGCGGCTTCCTGCACGACGCGGGCGCGTTCGACCCCGGCTTCTTCGGGATCAGCCCGCGCGAGGCGCTCGCCATGGACCCGCAGCAGCGGCTGCTGCTGGAGACGTCGTGGGAGGCCGTCGAGCGGGCCGGGATCGATCCGACCGCGCTGCGCGGCAGCAGGACCGGCGTGTTCGCCGGCGTGATGTACCACGACTACGCCAGCCAGCTCTCCTCCGTGCCCGACCAGCTCGAAGGGCTGATCGGCACCGGCAACTCCGGCAGCGTCGCCTCCGGCCGCGTGTCGTACGTCTTCGGGCTCGAAGGCCCGGCGATGACCGTGGACACGGCGTGCTCGTCGTCGCTGGTGGCGCTGCACCTGGCTGTTCAGGCGCTGCGCTCGGGCGACTGCGATCTCGCCCTGGCGGGCGGTGTGACGGTGATGGCGACGCCGTGGACGTTCATCGAGTTCTCCCGGCAGCGCAACCTGTCCGTCGACGGCAGGTGCCGGGCGTTCGCCGAGTCGGAAGGCGGCGTCGGGCTGTCGGAAGGCTCGGGCGTGCTGCTGGTGGAGCGGCTGTCGGACGCTCGCCGCAACGGCCACCAGGTGCTTGCCGTGGTGCGCGGCTCCGCGGTCAACCAGGACGGCGCCAGCAACGGCCTGACCGCCCCGAACGGTCCGTCGCAGCAGCGGGTGATCCGGCAGGCGCTGGCCAACGCCGGGTTGTCGGCGGCCGACGTGGACGCGGTCGAGGCGCACGGCACCGGAACCACCCTGGGCGACCCGATCGAGGCGCAGGCCATCCTCGCCACGTACGGGCAGGACCGGCCCGAGGACCGGCCGGTGTGGCTCGGCTCGATCAAGTCGAACATCGGCCACGCGCAGGCCGCCGCGGGCGTCGCGGGCGTCATGAAGATGGTCATGGCGCTGCGCAACGGCACCCTGCCGCGGACCCTGCACGCGGACCGGCCGTCCACCCACGTGGACTGGTCGGCCGGAGCGGTCCGGCTGCTGAGCGAGGCCCGGCCGTGGGAGCGCGACGGGACGCTCCGCCGCGCCGCCGTCTCCTCGTTCGGCATCAGCGGCACCAACGCGCACGTCGTGCTGGAGGAGCCGCCGGCCGAGCCGGAGCCCGCGCCCGGGTCGGCGGCCGAGCTGCCCGTGGTGCCGTGGGTGTTGTCGGGCAGGAGCGAGCAGGCGCTGGCGGCGCAGGCGGCGCGACTGCGCGCCTGGACGCAGTCGCGCGGGGACGAACTGGACGTGGCCGACGTCGGCTGGTCCCTGGCGACCGGCCGGGCGGTGCTGGAGCACCGCGCGGTTGTCGCGGGCGCGGACCGCGCCGAGTTGCTGGAGGCGCTGGCGGCGGTGGCCGACGGCAGGCACGGCGAGCCGGCGGTCGAGACCGGGCTGGCCCGGTCGAGGGCCAAGGCGGCGATGTTGTTCGCCGGGCAGGGCAGTCAGCGGGTCGGCATGGGACAGCAGCTCGCGGGCGCGTTCCCCGTCTTCGCGCGGGCGCTGGACGACATCTGCCGGGTGCTCGACCCGCTGCTGCCGCGTCCGCTCCGCGAGACCATGGCGCGAGGCCCAGCCGAGGTGCTGGACGAGACCGGCATGACCCAGCCGGCGCTGTTCGCCTTCGAGGTGGCCCTCTACCGGCTGCTGGAATCGCTGGGCGTCGCGCCCG
This sequence comes from Nonomuraea longispora, assembly GCF_004348345.1. Lineage (GTDB taxonomy): Bacteria > Actinomycetota > Actinomycetes > Streptosporangiales > Streptosporangiaceae > Nonomuraea > Nonomuraea longispora. Next base: position 9,756 of record NZ_SMJZ01000219.1, on the reverse strand, counting down.
CGGTGCTCGCCGGGCACTCGGTCGGGGAGATCGCGGCCGCGCACGTGGCCGGGGTGTTCTCGCTGGAGGACGCGTGCACGCTGGTCGCCGCGCGCGCCCGGCTCATGCAGGCGCTGCCCGCCGGCGGCGCGATGCTGGCGGTGGCCGCGCCTGAGGCGGAGGTGCTGCCGCTGCTCGACGGGTACGAGGGCCGCGCCGGGATCGCGGCGGTCAATGGTCCGGCCGCGGTGGTGGTGTCGGGTGACGAGGCGGCGATCGCGGAGATCGGGAGCCGGGCGCAGGCGCGGACCCGGCGGTTGCGGGTCTCGCACGCGTTCCATTCGCCGTTGATGGAGCCGATGCTGGCGGAGTTCGCCGAGGTGATCGGCGGTCTCACCTACCACGAGCCCACGATCCCGATCGTCTCGAACGTGACGGGCCGCCTGGCCGAGCCGGGCCGGCTGACCGACCCCGCCTACTGGGTCGAGCACGTACGCGGAGCCGTACGGTTCGCCGACGGCGTCGCCGCCGCCCGTACGGCGGGAGCCACCGTCTTCGTCGAACTCGGCCCCGACACCACGCTGACCGGCCTCGCCCAGCAGACCCTCACGGGTGACGAGATCTTCGTCAGCACGAGGGCCAAGGACCGGCACGAGGCGCGCACGTTCGTCCAGGCGCTGGGCCGGATGCACGCGCACGGCGTCGCCGTCGACTGGGCGGCGTACTTCGCGGCGGCGCGCCCGTCCCGCGTGGACCTGCCCACCTACGCCTTCCAGCACGAGCACTTCTGGCTCCTGCCCGGACCGGGCACCGGCGACGTCACCACCGCGGGCCTGGGAGCCGTCGAGCACCCGCTGCTCAGCGCGGCGACCGAGGTGGCCGGCGGCGAGACGGTGGTCTTCAGCGGGCGGTTGTCGGCCGCCACGCACCCCTGGCTGGCCGACCACGTGGTCGGCGGCAGCGTGATCGTGCCGGGCACGGCGCTGGTGGAGCTGGCCATCCGGGCCGGGGACGAGAGCGGCTGCCCGCACCTTCATGAGCTCACCCTGCAGGCCCCGCTGGTGGTGCCGGAGGACGGCGGCGTGCAACTGCAGCTGGTGTCCACGGCCACCGAGGAGCCGGGCCGCCGGGCGCTGGCGATCCACTCGCGGGCGCAGGACGCCACCGACTGGACCCTGCACGGCCAGGCCACGCTCACGGCGAGCGTGCCCGAGCCCGACGTGGACCTGGCACAGTGGCCGCCCGCGGGTGCCCAGCCGGTCGCCGTCCAGGACCTCTACGACGACATGGTGGCGATCGGGCTCGACTACGGGCCGACGTTCCAGGGGCTGACCGGCGCCTGGGAACGGAACGGCGAGGTGTTCGCCGAGATCGCCCTGCCCGAGGAGGCACACGCGGACGCGGGCCGGTTCGGGTTGCACCCCGCGCTGCTGGACGCCGCACTGCACGCCACCGCGCTGGGCGGCCTGCTGCCCCGGCCGGAGCCCGGGCGGCCCTACCTGCCCTTCGCGTGGTCGGGCGTGTCCCTGCACGCGGCGGGCGCGACGAGTCTGCGGGTCAAGCTCGCCAACGCCGGCGGGTCCGCGATCACGCTGGCCATCGCCGACGAACTCGGCGCACCGGTCGCCGTCGTCGACACCCTCTCCCTGCGCCCTCTGGCCGCCGCGCAGCTCGGCGGCACGAACCGAGGCGCGCTCCACGAGATCGAGTGGACCCCGGTCACCGGCGAGCCCGCGCAGGAGGCGGTCCGGTGGGCGCTGCTCGGAGCCGACGACCTCGGCACCGGCGCGGCGACCTACCCGGACGCGGCCACGCTCGGCTCGCTGCACGACCCGGCCGACCTGCCCGAGGCCGTACTGGTCCGCTGCCCCGCCGGGGACCACCACGCCGCGACCCACGAGACCCTCGAACTGCTGCAGAGCTGGCCGGCCGAGGAACACCTCGAATCCGCGCGGCTGGTCATCCTCACGCGCGGCGCCGTCGCCACCGCCCCCGGCGAGCGGCCCGACCTGGCCCAGGCGGCGGTGAGCGGGCTCGTCAGGGCCGCGCAGGCCGAGCAGCCCGGCCGGTTCGTGCTGCTGGACGTGGACACCGACCGGCCGGATCCGGCCGTCGTCGGCCGGGCGCTGGCCACCGGGGAAGCGCAGCTGGCCATCAGAGGCGGCGAACTGCTGACGCCACGGCTCGGCAAGGCCGCGGACCCGGCGGACCCGCGTCCGGTGTTCGGGCCTGAGGGCACGGTGCTGGTCACCGGTGGCACGGGCGGGCTGGGCGCGCTGGTGGCGCGTCACCTGGTCAGCGAGCACGAGGTTCGGAAGCTGCTGCTGGTGAGCCGGCGCGGGCTCGATGCTCCGGGCGCGGCCGAGTTGGTGGGGGAGTTGTCGGAGCTGGGCGCCGAGGTGGACGTGGCGGCCTGTGACGTGGCCGACCGCGACGCCCTCGCCACGTTGCTTGAGGGCGTGGACGGGCTGGCGGGAGTGGTGCACACGGCCGGCGTCCTCGACGACGGCGTGATCACGTCGCTGTCGGCCGAGCGGCTCGACCGCGTGCTGCGCCCGAAGGCCGACGCCGCCTGGCACCTGCACGAGCTCACCCGCGACAGGAACCTGACCGCCTTCGTGCTCTTCTCGTCCATGGCGGGCGTGCTCGGAGGCGCCGGCCAGGGCAACTACGCGGCGGCCAACGCCTTCCTCGACGGGCTCGCGCAACTGCGGGCCGCCGAAGGGCTGGCGGCGACGTCGCTGGCGTGGGGGCTGTGGGAGCAGGGCGGCATGTCGGGCGAACTGTCCGAGGCCGACCTGCGCAGGCTGGCGCGGATGGGGCTGGCGCCGCTGTCGGCGGCCGACGGACTCGGCCTGTTCGACGCCGCCGTACCGTCAGGAAAGGCGCTGCTCATCCCCGCCCGCTTCGTGCAGGCCCGCACCAGCGCCAGGACCTCCGTACGGCGGGCCGGCAGCGGCGACGGGCTCGCCGACCGGCTGGCCACGCTCGACCCGGACGAGCGCCGCTCGGCCCTGGCCGACATCGTGCGCGGCCAGGCGGCCACCGTGCTCGGCTTCTCCGACGCGTCGGCGATCGACCCGCAGCGCCCGTTCCAGGACCTCGGGTTCGACTCGCTGACCGCGGTCGAGTTCCGCAACCAGCTCGGCAGGGCCACGGGGCTGCGGCTCCCGGCCACCGCCGTCTTCGACTACCCCACGCCGGTCACCCTGACCGAGCACCTCATGGGGTACTTCGCCGAGACGAAGGACGAGGAGGCCGGCATCCTGCGGTTCTTCGCGGAGCTGGACCAGATCGAAGAATCACTCACCACACTCGCCGAGGACAGTACGGTGCGCAGCCGGCTCACCACGCGCCTCAAGGAGCTCCTGTCCGGCCTCAACGGCCTCGGCGGGACATCGGACGTCGTCGACCAGATCGAGTCGGCCTCCGACGACGAGATGTTCGCCTTCATCGACAACGAGCTTGAGATCTCTTGATATTCGCAGCGGCTGAGAAGGGCTACGTTCGATGGCAAACGAAGACAAGCTCCGGGGCTACCTGAAGCGGGTCACGGCCGACCTGCACCAGACCAGGCAGCAACTGCGCGAGATCGAGGGCAGGGAGCACGAGCCGATCGCGATCGTCGGCATGAGCTGCCGCTACCCCGGCGGGGTCACCTCGCCGGACGAGCTGTGGCAGCTCGTCGACGGCGGCGGAGATGCGATCTCCGAGTTCCCCACCGACCGCGGCTGGAGCGAGAACCTCTACCACCCCGACCCGGACAACCCCGGGACGACCACGGCGCGCAAGGGCGGCTTCGTCTACGATGCCGCCGACTTCGACGCCGGCTTCTTCGCCATCTCCCCGCGCGAGGCGTTCGGAACCGACCCGCAGCAGCGGATGTTCCTGGAGTCGTGCTGGGAGGCGTTCGAACGCGCCGGCATCGATCCGGCCTCGGTACGCGGCAGCCGCACCGGCGTCTACGCCGGCGTCATGTACCACGACTACTTCAGGGCCGAGGCGCTGGGCAGCGTCATCTCCGGGCGCGTGTCGTACGCGCTCGGACTGGAGGGCCCCGCGGTCTCCATCGACACGGCCTGCTCGTCGTCGCTGGTGGCCCTGCACCTCGCCGTGCAGGCACTGCGGCGCGGCGAGTGCTCGCTGGCGCTGGCCGGCGGCGTCACCGTCATGGCCACCCCCAACACGTTCATCGAGTTCTCGCAGCAGCGCGGCCTGTCCGCCGACGGCCGGTGCAAGTCGTTCGCCGACGCCGCCGACGGCACCGGCTGGAGCGAGGGCGTCGGCGTGCTGCTGGTCGAGCGGCTGTCGGACGCCCAGCGCAACGGCCACCGCGTGCTCGCCGTGATCCGGGGCAGCGCCGTCAACCAGGACGGCGCCTCCAACGGGCTGTCCGCGCCCAACGGGCCCTCCCAGGTCCGGGTGATCCGGCAGGCGCTGGCCGACGCGGGACTGTCGGCCTCCCAGGTCGACGCCGTCGAGGCGCACGGCACCGGTACCACCCTGGGCGACCCGATCGAGGCGCAGGCGCTGCTCACCGCGTACGGGCAGGACCGTGACGGGGGTCGGCCGCTCTGGCTGGGCTCCCTCAAGTCGAACATCGGCCACGCGCAGGCGGCCGCCGGCGTCGGCGGCGTCATCAAGATGGTGATGGCGCTGCGCAACGGCACGCTGCCGCGCACGCTGCACGTGGACGAGCCGTCCACGCATGTGGACTGGTCGGCCGGCGCAGTCGAACTGCTCACCGAGCCCCGGCCGTGGGAACCCGGCGAGGCGCCCCGCCGCGCCGCCGTCTCCGCGTTCGGCTTCAGCGGCACCAACGCCCACCTGATCGTCGAGGAGGCGCCGGCCGAGGACGAGGCCGAGGCCGAGGCCGCCGGGCTTGACCTGCCGCTGGTGCCGTGGGCGGTCTCCGCCCGCGACCGGCAGGCGCTCGCCGCGCAGGCCGAGAAGCTGGCCGGCTGGCTGGACGAGCGGCCGGACCTGCGTCCCGCCGACGTGGGCTGGTCGCTCGCGACCGGCCGGGCCGCGCTGGACCAGCGCGCCGTCATCGTGGGGGAGAGCGGGGACGAGCTCATGGCGGGGCTTCGGGCCCTCGCCGGCGGCGCCGCCGCGCCCGGGACCGTCACCGGCGCGGGAACGGGCGGCAAGGTCGCCTTCCTGTTCGCCGGCCAGGGCAGCCAGCGGGTCGGCATGGGCGCCGCGCTGGCCGAGGTGTTCCCGGTGTTCGCCGACGCGCTGGAGGACGTCTGCAAGGTCCTCGACCCCCTGCTGCCGCATCCCATCAGGGACGTCATGTTCACCGACCCCGACGGCGTGCTGGACGAGACGGGCATGACCCAGCCCGCGCTGTTCGCCTTCGAGGTGGCGCTCTACCGGCTGCTCACCTCGCTCGGCGTCGAGGCGGACGTGCTCGCCGGGCACTCGGTCGGCGAGATCGCCGCCGCCCACGTGGCGGGCGTGCTCTCGCTCCCCGACGCATGCACGCTGGTCGCCGCGCGCGCCCGGCTCATGCAGGCCCTGCCCGAGGGCGGCGCCATGCTCGCCGTCGCCGCCTCCGAGGAGGAGGTGCTGCCGCTGCTGGAGGGCCGCGACGGCCGGACCGGCATCGCCGCCGTCAACGCGCCGGACGCGGTCGTCGTCTCCGGCTCGGCGGCCGACGTCGACGAGATCGCCGAGGTGCTCGCCGGGCGGCAGGTGCGCACCCGGCGGCTGCGCGTCTCCCACGCCTTCCACTCGCCGCTGGTCGAGCCGATGCTGGAGGAGTTCGGGCAGGTCGCCGCGTCGCTGACGTACCACGAGCCCGCCATCCCCGTCATTTCCGACGTCACCGGCAGGAAGGCCGAGGCCGGGCAGCTGACCGACCCCCGCTACTGGGTCGGCCACGTACGCCAGGCGGTCCGCTTCGCCGACGCCGTCACCGCCGCCAGGGCCGGCGGCGCCACGGTCTTCGTGGAACTCGGCCCCGACGGGACCCTGACCAGCCTGGCCAGGCAGACGCTCGACGGCGACGACGCCGCGGGCTTCGTCACCGCCGCGCGCAAGGACCGCGACGAGGCCCGCGCCTTCGCCGAGGCGCTCGGCCACCTGCACTGCCGGGGCGTCACCATCGACTGGGACGCCTACTTCGCCGACGCCTGCCCCCGGCGCGTCGACCTGCCCACGTACGCCTTCCAGCGCAAACGCTTCTGGTACATGCCGGGCACCGGTGCGGCGGAGCAGCCGGCCGCGGACTCCGTCGACCCCGAGTTCTGGGCGGCGGTGGAGCGGGAGGACGTGGGCGCGCTCGCGGCCACGCTCGGCATCGAGGACGGCTCCCCGCTGGCCGCGATCCTGCCGGCGTTGTCGTCCTGGCGGCGGCGCAGGCGCGACCAGGACGTGCTGGACTCCTGGCGATACCGCGTCACCTGGGCGCCGCTGACCGTCCCCGGCGGGACGGCGTCCACACTGTCCGGCACGTGGCGCGTCGTCGTCCCCACCGACAGAGCCGCGGACGACGCGGTGGCCTGCGTCCTCGACGCGCTCGAACGGCACGGGGCCCGCTGTGAGCCGGTCCACGCCTCCGGCAGGCAGGAGCTCGCCGCGCTGCTGCGCGACGGCGACGACCCGCTGGCCGGCGTGCTCTCCCTCTACGGCGACCTGGCCGGCACGCTCGCGCTGATGCAGGCCATGGACGACGCCGGAGTGGACGCGCCGCTCTGGATCGCCACCGACGGCGGCGAGAGCGTCAGCCGGGTCGACCTGCTGCGCGACCCCGAGCAGGCCGCCGTCGCCGGGCTCGCCCGGGTCTTCGGCCTGGAGCATCCGGGTCGCTGGGGCGGCCACGTCGACCTGCCCGAGACGCTCGACCAGCGCGTGGCGGGCCGCCTCGCGGCCGTGCTCGCCGGCATCGGCGACGAGGACCAGGTGGCCGTACGCGCTTCGGGCGTCTTCGCCCGCAGGCTCACCAGAGCGCCAAGAACGGGCACCGGCCCCGCCGAGGGCTGGCGGCCGCACGGCACCGCGCTCATCACCGGCGGCACCGGTGGCCTCGGCGCGCACGTCGCGCGCTGGCTCGCCGGCGGCGGCGCCGAGCACCTGGTGCTCACCAGCAGGCGCGGCGCCGACGCCCCCGGAGCCGCCGAGCTGGTGTCCGAGCTGGAAGGGCTCGGCGCGCGGGTGACCGTGGCCAAGTGCGACGTGGCCGACGGCGCCGCGCTCGCCGCGCTCGTCCGCGAGGTCGAGGACGTCGGCGACACCATCCGCTCCGTCTTCCACACGGCGGGCGTGCCGCACATCCAGGCGATCACCGCGCTCGGCGAGGATGAGCTGGCCCAGGCCACCCAGGCCAAGATCGTCGGAGCGGCCAACCTGGACCGCGTCCTCACCGGCCCGCTCGACGCCTTCGTGCTCTTCTCCTCCGGCGCCGGCGTCTGGGGCGGCGCGCACAACGGAGCCTACGCCGCCGCCAACGCCTACCTCGACGCGCTCGCCGCCCACCGCCGTGGCCGCGGCCTCGCCGGCACGGCCATTGCCTGGGGCTTCTGGGACGCCGCGGGCGGCGGCATGACCGCCCTCCTCGACGAGGAGGACGCCCGCAGGACCGGCGTCAAGTTCATGGACTCCGCGATGGCCGTGGACGGGCTGCGGCAGGCGCTCGACGACGGCGAGAGCAACCTCGTCATCGCCGACGTCGACTGGGCCCGCTTCTGCCCCGTGTTCACCGCCTCACGGCCGCGCCCGCTGCTCGACGGCGTGCCCGAGGCGCTCGCGGCCCGCGAGAACGAGACGGAGGCCACCGCCGAGTCCTCGGAACTGCGCGCCCGGCTCCTGCCGATGAGCGAGGAGGACCGCGAACGCCTGCTGGTCGAGCAGGTACGCGAACAGGTGGCCGCCGTGCTCGGCTACGCCCCCGCCGAGGTCGAGGTGGACCGGGCGTTCAAGGACCTCGGCTTCGACTCGGTCACGGCCGTCGAACTGCGCGGCCGGCTCAACGCCGCGCTCGGCGTCCGGCTCCCCGCGACTGTGATCTTCGACTACCCGAACGTCAAGGTGCTCGCCGGCCTCGTACGCGACGAGCTGCTCGGCACGCAGGCCGGGATCGTGCCCGCGAGCGTCGGCGGCGGCCCCGTCGCCGACGACCCGATCGTGATCGTCGGGATGGCCTGCCGGATGCCCGGCGGCGTGCGCAACGCCGACGATCTGTGGCGGCTGGTCTTCGAGGGCAGGGACGCCATTTCGCCGCTCCCGGACAACCGTGGGTGGGACGTCGACGGAATCTACGACCCCGACCCGGACGCCCCGCTCGCCTCGTACACGAACGAGGGCGGCTTCGTGTACGACGCGGGCGAGTTCGACCCGGCGTTCTTCGGCATCTCGCCGCGCGAGGCCCTCGCCATGGACCCGCAGCAGCGGCTCCTGCTCGAAGCCTCGTGGGAGGCCATCGAGCACGGCAGGATCGCGCCCGCCTCGTTGCGCGGCACCCGTACCGGCGTGTTCGTGGGCGCGGCCTACGAGGAGTACGGCCGCAACTCCGACCAGATCCCGCTCGAATCGGTGGGACACCTCGTCACCGGCACGCTCAGCAGCATCGTGTCCGGCCGGGTCGCCTACACGCTCGGCCTCGAAGGGCCGGCCGTGACGGTCGACACCGCCTGCTCGTCATCGCTGGTGGCCCTCCACCTGGCCGTGCAGGCGCTGCGCAACGGCGACTGCGACCTCGCGCTGGCCGGCGGCGTGACCGTGATGTGCAGCCCCGTCGGGTTCATCGGGTTCAGCCTGCAGGGCGCGCTCGCCAGGAACGGCCGGTGCAAGTCCTTCGCCGGCGCGGCCGACGGCTTCGGGCTGTCGGAAGGCGTCGGGATGCTGCTGGTGGAGCGGTTGTCGGATGCGGAGCGTAATGGGCATCGGGTGTTGGCGGTGGTGCGTGGTAGTGCGGTGAATCAGGATGGTGCGAGTAATGGGTTGACGGCTCCGAATGGTCCGTCGCAGCAGCGGGTGATTCGTCAGGCGTTGGCGAATGCGGGGGTGTCGGCTGCTGAGGTGGATGTGGTCGAGGCTCATGGTACGGGTACGTCGTTGGGTGATCCGATTGAGGCTCAGGCGGTGCTGGCGACGTATGGGCAGGGTCGTGAGCGGCCGTTGTGGTTGGGGTCGGTGAAGTCGAACATCGGTCATACGCAGGCGGCTGCGGGTGTGGCGGGTGTGATCAAGATGGTGATGGCGCTGCGTCATGGGGTGTTGCCGCGGACGTTGCATGTGGATGAGCCGTCGCCGCACGTGGACTGGTCGGCCGGCGCGGTGGAACTGCTCACCGAGCCGCAGCCGTGGCAGCAGAACGGGCACGCCCGCCGGGCCGCCGTCTCCTCCTTCGGGATCAGCGGCACCAACGCCCACGTGATCATCGAGCAGGGACCCGCCACGGAGCCGGAGGCCGAGCCGGTGGATGAGCCTTCGGTGGTGCCGTGGGTGGTGTCGGGTCGTAGTGCGGAGGCGTTGCGGGCTCAGGCGGGCCGGTTGGCCGAGGCGGTGGCGGGTGCGCGGCCGGTGGATGTGGCGCATTCGCTGGTGGTGTCGCGGTCGGTGTTCGATCACCGCGCCGTGGTGATCGGTGGCGATCGCGACGAGTTGGTGGCGGGGCTGCGTGAGCTGGCCGGAGGCGCTGCCTCGGCCGTGGTGCAGGGGGTGGCCGGTTCGGCCGGTAAGACGGTGTTCGTCTTTCCTGGTCAGGGGTCGCAGTGGCTTGGTATGGGGGTGGAGCTGCTGGAGGGTTCGCCGGTGTTCGCGGCGCGGATGGCT
>NZ_SMJZ01000218.1 GCF_004348345.1 Nonomuraea longispora | reverse complement strand
GCTGCCAGCTCAGCAGGCGCGCGGTCTGCGCGGCGTAGGTCTCCCAGCGCGGCACCGGCCCCGACCCTACGGTGAAGCTGTCACCCACGAACATCACGACCGGCGTGGACGGCCGCACGACGGGCGTGGCGGGCACCAGCGGCGGGGACGCCTCCGCACCGGCGTTGCACCCGCACAGGAACGCCGTGCACAGGCCCAGCAGCGCGAGAACCGGCGCGATCCGGGAACGACGCGTCAGGCCGCGCATGACCACCTCTGAGGGCTAGGCTGCCGATATGACCTACGACCTCCACGGGCGGACGCAACGGCTTGAACTGTCAGACCAGGATCTTCGCGACTTCGAAGCCGTGGTGCTGGAGTCGTCGCCTGAGGGGATCGTGCTGAGCAGGTCGGCATTCTATCCAGGTGGCGGCGGCCAGCCGGCGGATCAGGGAGTTCTGCTCTGGCAGGGGGTCGAGACCCGCATCGTCGGGGCGCGCAAGGGCGACGACCTCCAGCTGATCCCGGCGGAGGGCGACCCCGTCCCGCCGGCCGGCACGGTGGTCCAGGCCGCGGTGGCCGACGAGCGGCGTTCGGCCCTGATGCGCACCCATTCGGGGCTGCACGTGCTGTGCGGGGTGGTGTTCCGTGACTACGGCTGCCTCGTCACCGGCGGCAACATGGACGAGCTGACCGCCAGGATGGACTTCAACCTGCCCGAGGTGCCCGCGGGGTTCAAGGAGGCCGTCGAAGACGCCTGCAACGCCGAGATCGCCGCCGACCGGCGCATCGACGTGCGGGTGCTGCCGCGCGCCGAGGCGTTCGCCATTCCCGACATCATCCGCACGGCCACCAACCTCGTGCCCGAGACCGTGCAGGACGTGCGGATCGTCGACATCGTCGGCCTCGACACCCAGGCCGACGGCGGCACCCACGTGGCCTCCACCAAGCAGATCGGCCACATCAAGGTCGCCAAAATCGAGAGCAAGGGCCGCGGTTTCCGCCGCCTCCGCATCCAGGTCTCCAGCTGACCGATGTGCAGCACGCTGGACTGATCTGTCCGAACCGATACGATTTGCCGCCATGGGTATCAGGCTCACGATGGCTGCCCTCGCGGCCACCGCTCTGACGTTGACCGCAGCCCCCGCCATGGCGGCGCAGGCCGGGATAACGGACGAGGTGACGATGACCCTCGGCAAGGACGGCAGCCTGCACGTGGTCGAGAAGATCACGGGGGCGTCGGGGGGACTCAAGCGCACGTTCATCACCAGGACCCGGCACGACGACGACAACGACCGCCTCTACCAGATTTCCAACGTCAAAGGCGGCACCTACGCCGACGGCGTGCTCACCGTGACGGGCGGGACGGTCGAGTACGACGTCAAGGGCGCGGTGACGCCGTCAGGCGGCATCGAGGAGCTGCGCTGGTTCGCCGTGAACGGCTGGAACCAGCAGGTCGCCAAGGCTACGGTCAAGGTGAGCGGCCCCGGGCAGGTGCAGAACCTGTCCTGCTTCGCCGGCGAACTGACCTCGGCGATCGGCTGCACCTCGGCGTCCATGGACCACACGGCCACCCGGGCCGAGTTCGAGCAGGAGAACATCGCGCCGGGCGACGCGCTGACCGTGATCGTCGGATACCCGAAGGGTTCCAGCACCGGCACTCCCATCCTGGAGAGACGTTTCTCACTGGCCTCCGCGTTCACCCTCGACCTCGTCACCGGCGGCGCGCTGGCAGCGCTGCTGGTCCTGCTGCTCGGCGGGTTCGGCCTGCTCTACTGGACGCGTGGCCGGGACGCCCGGGTCGCCGACCACGACAAGGACGCGATCAACCCCGTGCAGAACGGGCACTTCGCTCCGCCCGACGGGGTACGTCCCGGCCAGATCGGCACGCTCGTGGACGAACAGGCCGACGTCGTCGACGTGACGGCCACGATCGTCGACCTGGCGGTCCGTGGTCACCTGCGCATCGACGAGCAGCCCCGCCAGACGTACGACGCGCCCGACTGGATGCTCGTCAGGCTGCCCGACGCGCCCGTCAACACGCTCCTGCCGTACGAGCGGACACTCTACGACGCCGTCTTCGACGGCCGTGACGCGGTGCTGCTGTCGCAGTTGTCCGGCTCGTTCGCCACCCACCTGGGCGCGGTGCGCGACGCCCTCTACGCGGACGTGGTCGAGCAGGGCTGGTTCGCCCGCCGCCCCGACACCGAGCGCACCCGGTGGACGACCATCGGCGTGGTGCTCATCGGCGTGGGCCTGCTGTCCACGGTCGCGCTGGCCTGGTTCACGACGTACGGACTGCTCGGCCTGGCGGTGATCATCGCGGGTGGTGCGCTGGCCGTCGGCGGGCAGTACATGCCGGCCAAGACCGCGAAGGGCTCGGCGGCGCTGGCGCACACCATGAACTTCCGCGACTTCCTCTTCTCCGGCGAGCTGGGCGACGTGCCCGAGCAGCACAGGGTGGAGCTGTTCTCCCGCTATCTCCCCTATGCCGTGATCTTCGACGGGGTGGAGCACTGGTCGCGGGTGGTGGCCTCGGTCACGGGCAACGGCCACCAGTCGGACAACCTCTACTGGTATCACGGCCCCGCGGAGTGGGACCTGTCGAAGTTCGCCGGCTCGATGCGCACGTTCACCACGACGACCTCGGGCGCCATCTCCACCAGCCGCCAGTTCCGCACCCTCTGACGCGAGCCCCGCTCAGCGCAGACGGACCCGCAGCTCGCCGACAGGGCGGCCGCCGCCGAGCACCGGCGGGGCGCCCAGCTCGGCAAGCTCGGGGGCGTCGAGGCCGAGGGAGCGCAGCGCCGCCACGGTGACGGCCACGCGGGCGCGCTGCGCACCGTCCTCGATCTTGACGGTGCCGGCTCGCCCGTCCTCGAACACGAACGCGTCGAACGCCTCCGCACCCGCCTTCACCATGAGCCCGGGCAGCGCCCTCATGAGCGCCGCCTCCGGTCGCCCGGTGCCCGAGGTCCACTCGGGGTAGGTGCGCATCGCGTCGAAGATCTTGCGTTCGTACGAGTCGGGCGACGACAGCGCGTACGCACGGAACGCCTTGACCACCCCGAGCATCGACACGAACAGCAGCGGCGCCCCGCACCCGTCGGCACCGGTGGCCGCGATCCGCTCCCCCGTCAGCTCCTCCACCGTGTCGCGGATCGTGCGCTGCAGCGGATGCCTGGGCTCCAGGTAGGTCTCCGTCGGCCAGCCGTTCGCCACGCAGGTGGCCAGCATGGCGGCGTGCTTGCCGGAGCAGTTCATGTGGACGCGGCTGCGCTCGGTCACCGTCCGGTCGAACGGATGGTCCTCGGGGCAGCGCAGGGCCGTCTCCTCCAGCCCAGCCCCGGCGAGGATCTTCCTGACGCCGTCGAGATGGAACGGCTCGCCCGAGTGGGAGGCGCAGGCCAGCGCGAGCAGCTCGTCCTCAAGCCGCAGGCCGGCACGGAGCATGCCGAGCGCCTGCAGCGGCTTCAACGACGAACGCGGCGAGGCGGGCACGTGCACCGCGCCCCTGGTCTCGGCCAGGCGCCCCTCGGCGTCCACGGTCAGCATGCGGGCCTGGTGCGTGGATTCCACGAACCCCGACCTGACGACTTCCACAACCACCGACATGTCACGACCTCTTTCTTGGCGAGTCTACGGACGGTTCCATCTGGTCCAGAATGGATGTCCATGCGAGCAGTCGTACAACGAGTGAGTTCGGCATCGGTCGAGGTCGACGGGCGGACGGTGGGGGCGGTCACCGAGCCTGGCCTGCTCGTCCTGGTGGGCGTCACCCACACCGACACGCGCGCCGAGGCGGCCAGGCTCGCCGCCAAGCTGTGGGGCCTGCGCATCCTGCACGGCGAGAAGTCGTGCTCCGACGTCTCGGCGCCGCTCCTCGTGATCAGCCAGTTCACGCTCTACGGTGACGCCCGTAAGGGCCGCCGGCCCACCTGGCAGGCCGCGGCCCCGGGACCGGCCGCCGAACCGCTGGTGGAGGCCGTCGTGGACGAGCTGCGCGCGCTGGGCGCCCATGTGGAGACGGGGGTGTTCGGCGCCGACATGAAGGTCTCGCTCGTCAACGACGGCCCCATCACCCTCGTCCTGGAGGTCTGAGGCCTCAGCGGATCCGGCGGCGAAGCGACGGGTCGATGGTGACGTTGCGGCCCGCGTCGGGCGCCACGATGACCTCCTGCGTGGCGGCCACCCCGCCGGCCAGCAGCGACGCGTCCACCGGCACCGTCCGCTTGACCACGGCCAGGGCGATCGGGCCCAGCTCGTGATGGCGTGCCGCCGTGCCGACCACGCCGACCTCCTGGCTCTCGAAGATCACCGGAGCGCCGTGCGGGGGCAGCGTGTCGACGCTGCCGTCGAGGTGGAGGAACACCAGGCGGCGCGGCGGATGCCCCAGGTTGTGCACGCGCGCCACGGTCTCCTGGCCGCGGTAGCAGCCCTTGGTCAGGTGGACGGCCGAGCCGACCCAGCCGACCTCGTGCGGGATGGTCTTGTGGTCGGTCTCGAACCCCAGCCGCGGCCGGCCCGCCTCGATGCGGAGTGCTTCGTAGGCCCACAACCCGGCCATCGGTCTGCCCAGGTGCTCGCCCAGCTCGGCCCGCGGCACCAGGAAGTCCTCGCCGGCCGTGGACAACACCGCCAGGTCATCGACCCGCGACACCTCGACGCGCATCATGAACCGCATCCGGTCGAGATAGTCGACCAGGCTCTGGGCGGTGCCCGGCTCGACGTGGGCCAGCACGCTCTCACCGTCGTCGACCAGCGTCATGTGGTGTTGCACGCGGCCCTGGAGGTCCAGGTCTAGCGTCTGGGTCCACTCGCCGGGGGTCAGCGTGTCGAGCTTCTGCGAGGTCAGGTCGTTGAGCCATTTCAGCCGGTCGGCGCCCGCGACACGGATCACCTCGCGGTTGCTGCGGTCGACGACCGCCTCCCCCTTGGCCAGCGCACGCTGCTCGGCGAACAGGTCGCCGTAGTGGGCGGCTACGTCGGAGTCCGGGTCGTCGGCGGCGACGGCACCGGGAAGGTCGAGCAGAGGGCTACGCATGCCTCCAGGCTATCGGCAGTCGCGGCAGCGCCCGAAGACGGTCAGGTGGTGCACGTCGGCGACGAACCCGAGCTCTTCGTCCAGGCCCTTGACCAGGCCGTCGGCCATCTCGGGGCGCACCTCGATCACCTCGTCGCAACCCCGGCACACCAGGTGCACGTGGTCGGCCTCGGCGGCCAGATGGTAGGTCGGCGCTCCGTGCCCGAGGTGGGTGTGGGTGACCAGGCCGAGCTCTTCGAGCAACTCCAGCGTGCGGTAGACCGTCGAGATGTTCACTCCGCGGGCCGTCTCACGGACCTTGACGCAGATCTCCTCCGGCGTGGCGTGCATCAGCTCCTTGACCGCCTCGAGGACGAGCTGGCGCTGCGGGGTCACGCGGTAGCCCTTGGCACGGAGTTGCTCGTGCCACTGCGTCTCCGTCATGCCCCGAGTGTAAGGCGCGTGGCCGGGACCTGCTGCCGGACGGCCGGACGATATTCGCTTGCCCCTTCGCCGGGGAAGCACATAGCTTCGTTGGTACGCGGAAAGGAGGTGGTCCAAACAATGGTGATTCATAGTTGGACTAGCGAGGTGGTTGTCCGCTAGAGCCGCGGACTCGTTGTCTCGTGGCGTTCGCGAATACGAGGCAACCACCGGGGCCCCTGGCAGCCGGAGGGCGGGATGTCATCCCGGCCTTGGTCCATCCGGCCCGTCTGCTCGGCAGGCGGAGCGTCGCCCGGGGCCCTTCTTCATGCCCGGACACGGCCCGTCAGTGCTGCCCCCTGGCCGGGATGCCCAGCTTCTCGCACGCGTCGCGATAGAGGCGCACGACGGCCATGCGCACCTGCGAACGCTCGGTCAGCGTCTCGCCCCACGGCACCCGGACCCGCTCGCCGCCGTCGACGGTGAACTCGATGCCCTCGGCGTCGACGTCGCTCGTCACGGCGGTCGTCGCCTCCGGCCGGCCCCCGAGCCCGCGTACGATGATCAGCGCGTCGTCGGGGTGGTCGTCGTTCATGTGACTCTTGATCGCCTGGACGGCGGCGGGAGTGAATGGCGTGCTCATCGGCTCACGCTACCTTCTTCAGCTCCGCCGACATATGGTCGGTGAGCGGGTGTCCGACGGCGGCCATCTCGTAGGCCCACATGAGGTTGCCGTTGACGAGCCCGTAGAGCCGGTGACCCGCGGTGTACTCCTTCGCGGAGCCCGTGCGCGCCACCACGTCGGTGCGCAGCTCGATCTTGTGGAAGACCACCTCGCCGATGTAGATCTCGACGATGCCGGTCGGGTGCGCGAGCACCACCTCGACCTGCCTGCCGGGCTGCGGCCGCCAGTATCCCGACTCCGTGGCCAGCGGCCTGACGCGGTTGCCGGCGTCGTCGAGCAGCCACGTGCGGCTGACGTACGTCAGGAACGGCTTGCCGTTGTGGCCGAACTCGACCTCCTGCCCGAAGTTGAAGCTCTCGATCGTCGGGTAGCCGCCCACGCCGGCGCCTTCCCACCGCCCCAGCAGGAACGCGATCGGCTCCAGGTCGGTGTGCACCTCAGGTTCTTCCATGCTCCCCAAGCGTAGTGGGGGGGCGTTAGGGTGACGGGCATGGCACGATCTCTGGTGATCAAGGTGACCGCGGGAGCCGACGCGCCCGAGCGCTGCAACCAGGCGTTCACGGTCGCGGCCGCCGCGCTGGCGAGCGGTGTTCCCGTTTCTCTGTGGCTGACCGGCGAGGCGTCGTGGTTCGCGCTGCCGGGGCGGGCCAAGGAGTTCAGCCTGCCGCACGCCGCGGACCTCGGCGATCTGCTCGACGCCGTGCTGGCCGGGGGGCGGGTGACGCTCTGCACGCAGTGCGCCGCCCGCAGGGAGATCACCGTCGACGACCTCATCGACGGCGTGCGCATCGCCGGGGCTCCGGCGTTCGTGGAGGAGGCGGTCGCCGAGGGCGCCCAGGCCCTCGTCTACTGACCGGCCCCCGCCGGGAGCGGCTCGCCGGTCTCCAGCAGGGTCTTGAGGCTGCTGACCAGCTCGGGCCAGCCGTCGCTGACGGCGTCGCGCACGGCGCTGTCCGGAGGGAAGCCGCCGTGCACGATGGTCAGCTTGACCGTCTCGCCGGCCTGCTCGATCTCGAAGGTCACCGTTGATCTGGGCTCCGCGGCCATCGCGGCGCGCGTCTCGCCGCTCAGGCCGACGCTTTCGGCGAACTCCGGTGTGAAGGTGTGCCACGTGTAGGCCAGCCGGCGCGGCGGGTCGGCCTCCAGCACGACCTGTTCGGGGTCCTCCATCGTGACGCCGAGCTGCTTCCAGGTCACCGTCGATCCGGCCGTCCAGTCGGACTCGAGCTCCACGCCCCAGTAGCGCTTGGTGAATGCGGGGTCGGTCAACGCCTGCCAGAGGCGTTCTGGTGTGGTTTTGATGTAGGTCGTGTAGACGAAATCGTGGCTCGTCATGGAAGCGCTCTCCAATGCCGTCTTGAGGTCGGTCAGGGCGCCGGCCCTGTGGCGGTCGTATCTGTTGATCCAGCGGTCCGCGATGGCGTTGATCGGCACGGCGTTGAGGTAGTGCAGCTTCTCCCTGCCGCGCCACACCGTGGTCACCAGGTTGGCCGCCTCCAGCACGGCCAGATGCTTGCTGACCGACTGCCTGGCCATGTCGAGCTCGGTGCACAGCTCGCGAAGAGTCTGCCCGCTGCGCGCGTTCAGGCTGTCCAGCAGCCTGCGCCGGCCGGGGTCGGCCAGAGCCTTGAACACCTCGTCCATCTACCGCCGTCCAATTCATGCAGCCTTCCGGCTGCCTTTTACGATAGGCAGCCGGAAGGCTGCGTGTCAACGGGCGTACGCCTCTCCGGCCTCGCGACCGGTCAGCCGGGCAGAACGGACGCGAGGCGTTCCTGGCGGAGTGCTTCGTAGCGGGAGTCGTCGAGCGGCGCCAGGTCGCCGACGCACCACGACAGCAGCAGGTCGGCCAGCGCCGGGTTGCGGGCCAGGGCGGGGCCGTGGAGGTAGGTGCCGACCACGTGACCCGCGTAGCACCCTTCGAACCCGTTGCCGTTGCCGGTGCCCACGATCGTCCTGGACAGCGCCTTGACCCCGGGGCCGAGGCGGGTGACGCCCATGTGGTTCTCGAAGCCCGTCAGCGTGGGCAGGTTGAGCGCGGCGTCGACCTCCGCCACCAGCTCGCCCACCGCCCGCGCCGCCCCGCGGGAGCTGGAGATGTCGAGCAGCCCGATGCCGTCGACCGGCTGGCCCTCCTCGCCGCCGAACGTGCTGCCCATGATCTGGTAGCCGGCGCACACCGCCAGCAGGACCGCGCCGCCGGCGACGGCGCGGTGCAGGCCGCCGTCCCTGCGCAGGCGCTCGGCGGCCAGGATCTGGGGGCGGTCCTCGCCGCCGCCGATGAGGTAGAGGTCGCCGGTCTCCGGCACCGGATCGGCCGAGCGTACGTGGATCGTCTCCGTCTCGACGCCCCGCAGCTGCGCCCGCCGCTCCAGGACGAGCACGTTGCCCTGGTCGCCGTAGGTGCTCAGCAGGTCAGGGTAGATCCAGACGATACGCAGGGCGCTGTCAGACGGCACGACCGAACTCCGATCGGATCTGCTGGAAGGCGGTGTAGTTGGCGATCACGTCGACCCGGCCGGGCGGCTGCATGGCCAGCGCCTCGGTGAACGTGTCGCACAGCGTGAACGGCACCTCGGCCACGTCGAGCCGGAGCGCCAGGTCGAGGCGGCGCTCGCCGGTGACGAACACGGGCCGGCCGCGCAGGATGCGGTAGTCGACGTCCCACAACCACGACGTGTCGCGGCCGTCGGGACCCTGGGCGTTGACCGACAGGATGATGGGCAGCTGCGGGTCGGCGACGTCGAACGCCTCCAGCCAGCCCGCCGGGTTCTTCGACAGCAGCAGCCGCGCGTAGCGGCCGTCACGCTCGACCGTGGTGTAACGGCCCGCGACCGAGGTGACCTCGCGCAGCCTGGGCAGCGCCCGCTCGACCGGCACCCCGAAGGCCGCCGCCACCGCCAGCGCCATCACGGCGTTGGAGCGGTTGGCCTGGCCGGGCAGCTGGATGTCGAGCAGCCACCGCTCGCCGTCGGGGTCGAGCGCCACGTCGTCGTCGACCGCCCACTGCGGCTCCGGCCGGTGGAACGTGCACTCGCGGCACGCCCAGTCGGCGTCCTTGCGGTCGAGAGGGCCGCCGCACTCGGGGCAGCACCAGGAGTCTTCCTTCCACCGCTGCCCGCCGGCGACCCAGGTGACCTTGGCGGCCGTGGAGGCGCCCCAGGTGACGAGCGGGTCGTCGCAGTTGGCGATGACGTGGGTGGGCTTGCCCGACAGCGCCCTGCGCCACTTCTGCGCGAGCAGCCAGATCTCGGCGGCGCGGTCCATCTGGTCGCGGCTGAGGTTCATCAGGCAGACGACGCCCGCCCCCGTGGTGTCGAGCACCTCGGGCAGGTATTTCTCGTCGACTTCGAGCACGCCGTAGGGGGCGCCTTTGTACTGGGACAGCGCCGAGACGTGGCCGGCCGGCATGTTGGCCCCGAACGCGTTGGTCGCCACCTCGCCGAGTTCCAGGAGCGCCGAAGTGACCAGCCTGGTCGTGGTCGTCTTGCCGTTGGTCGCGCTGATCAGCGCCAGCTTGCGGTCGAGGGCCAGCTTGCGCAACAGATCGGGCTCGAGCATCAGCCCGACCCGCCCACCGATCACCGAGCCGTCACCGCGCCCGGTCATCCTGGACAGCGTGGCGGCACTGCGGCCCAGGGCACTGGCGAGCTGGGCCCGCAGAGGAAGCTGGGTCATGTGCATGGATCCTAGTCGTGGTTGACCCCTTCGCCGCCTACGTGAAGGAAAACGCGGCCCTGCAGTCACCCTCAGGACGCCGGAACCGGGGCGGGGGACGCCGCCGTCGGCTCCGCGAAGGTGATCTCCGGAGCGCCGCCTTGGTCGAACGGCAGGACGAAGCGGCGCGGCCACGACAACACCCCCTCCAGCCATCCGGCCCCCATCGTCTGCCCCACGTGCCGGAGCCGGGCCGAGGCATCGATGCCGATCGCGACCGTCATGACGTCCCGCTGCACGGACTCGTTCTCGTCGTCCCCGAGGATCACCCGCCAGGCCAGCTCCCTGTTGCGGGCCACCTCCATCGACAGCGGGTGGTGGCGCAGCGCCTTGGCGCGGTGGCCGAGCAGCTCGGTGGGCGCGAGGTCGCCGACGCCGTTGCCGTTCGGCTGGCGGAAGAGGGCGTACTCCATGGGCGGCGCAGAGGTGCGCAGGTCGGGGGCCGGGCGGCCGTACGGGAAGAGCCGGTCCACCTCGTGCAGCCAGCGCACCTGCGGGATGACCCACGCCGCCCCGGGCCGTTCGCCGCCGTTGTCGAGCGCGGCGAGCAGCCGCGTGGCCGTCTCCGCGGCCTTCTCCGTCAGCAGCGCCGGGTCGAACCAGCTCCGCAGCGACCAGGCCCGCCGCTGCACCGAGCGCTCGATCAGGGTGGCCAGCAGGCACTCCCTGCGCCGCGCGGGCAGGTCGGCCCAGGCGGCCGACAGGGAGCGCGGCACGCCGGGCAGCGGCCGGTTGCTGACGAACGCCAGCACGACCGTCTCGCACCAGATGCGCAGCCAGGCCCACTCAGGCGCGTCGGCCAGCACGTCGGCCTCGCGCAGCTCGACCAGCGTGCACGCCTGCCCGGTACGGCACTGCTTGCCGCAGGCCGCCGACCTGCGGCCGCGGATGGGCGGCGGCGGTCCCGGCACGACCTTCTCCCTCGACTCCCCCAGCGGCACGCGCACCCGCAGCGGCCGGTCCATGCCGTCCGCGAAGACGGCGGCCGCGCCCGGCTGCAGCGAGACGACGTGCCGGGACTGCTCGTCGCTGAGGTTCATGGCGGCGCCGACGAGCCTCCTGTCGTCCTCGGCCGGCAGCCGGTGCACCACCTTCAGCGCGGTGTTCTTGACGACGTCGGAGACGAGCTTGGTCGGGATCTGCTCGGCGACCACGATGCCCTCCCCGTACGCCCTGATCTCGGCGAGCAGGCCGGCCAGCAGCTCGACCGCGTGGGTGGAGGCCCGGCCGTGGCCGCGGTCGCGCAGCAGCCGGTGGGCCTCCTCGATCACGATGACGTGCCGCAGCTCGGGCGACTTCTCCCGTCTGGCCCGCATGCGCAGGTGCTCCACGATCCTGATGATCAGCGTGCCCATGAGGAACGCCTTGTCCTCGTCGTTGGCGACGTCCTCGATGGCCAGGACGACGTCGCGCTCCAGCAGGCCGCCGATGTCGGCGGGATGCCCGCCCTCGAAGAAGCGGCCCGCCGAGCCGACGCGCAGGGAGCGCAGCCGCAGCGAGATGAAGCCCTCGACGTCGGCCTGGACCTCGCGGCCGTAGCCGATCTCCTTGATGACGTCCATGGCGTGCTGCTGGAGTTGTTCGAGGGTGGGGACGCTGGGCGGGACGTTCGCGCCGGGCACGGCGCCGCCCGTGACGACGTCCCAGCCGGTGGCCTCGTAGACGCGCTGCAGGGCCAGCGACATGATCTGAGGGAACGGCTCCTCGGCGTCGAACGCTGCCATGAACAGCGCCCTGACCATGTCGATGTGGGCCTGGACGGGGTAGCCGGGCTCGGGTTCGAGCGGGTTGATGCTGAACGGCACGCCGTCGGGCGCCGACGGGTTGATCACCGTGAGGGGGTCATCGATCCGGCCGGCCATGGCGGCGTACTCCGACTTGGCGGGTTCGATGGCCAGCCACGGGATGCGGGCCCTGCTGAGCTGCTCCAGCAGGTGCCTGACGGTCTGCGACTTGCCGGAGCCGGTCGCTCCTGTGATGAACGCGTGCCGGTTGAGCGTGGCCAGCGGCACCTGGAACGTGCCGACCCCCCTGTCCTGGCCGTCGAGGATCTCGCCCAGCTCCAGCTCGCCCGCGTCGGCCTCGGACGTCACGTCGAAGAAGCCCGAGTCGAGCACCCGTACCCCGGGCACCTCACGCCGGGGCAGCCCCGCCAGCGCGGCCAGCGCGCCCGCGGTCGCGGCGAACGGCGCCGCTGCCCCGTCGGACGGGTCCTGCATGGTGATGGCGAGGGCCTCGGACAGCGCGTGCACGGCGCCGTGCGAGCTGCGCAGCCGGTACGGGTGGTGACTCATCTCGACGGACCCGACGAGCACGGGCGCGATCTGCCGCAGCTCCTCGGCGGTGGCGCCGCCGGCCAGCACGCGCACGTTCCAGAGCCCCGCCTCGCGGAAGGCGTCCAGCTCCTGCATGCGGCGCTCGGCGCGCTCGGCGTCGAAGCGGGAGCGCTCGGAGGCGTCGCCGTACTGCCTGAGCACGTTGAGCTGGGTGCGCAGGTGCGCCACCTCGGCGTCGAGCAGATCGGTCGGCTCGGCCACCACCAGCCACGCGAAGGGCCGCGACATGAGCGTCACCAGCGTCGACTCGAACAACGTCGGCCGCTTCAGCTCGTCGGGGTCCAGCTCGGAGAACTCCCGCCCCCTGCCGCCCAGCGGCGGAGCCTGCCGCCCCGGGCACGGCGTCCACACCAGGTCCGCCAGGTCGGCGAGGTACTCCTCGTCGAGCTGCACGCCGCGCGCTCCGCCGGGGAACAACAGCGGTTGCGGCCCGCTCGGCCGGCCGGGCGCGTCGGTGGACCTGCGCGGTTGGCGCGGCGGCGAGAGCGGCCCCGCGTTCGTGATGAGTTCGAGCGGCGCACCCGACCCTCTGGACAACCAGCCGATCACGAACGGCCGGTCGCGCTGCGCCGCCGAGAGCACCGCGGGAAGCACGGTGACGAAGTCCCATTCCGCCGACGAACTTCGCGAGGGCGCTGCGATCGACTGGATTCGGTACCAGGGTCCGCTCAGCGAGACACTCGGCTGCATTTCATTCCCCCACAGACGGTTCTTTGTTAAATTCCGCCAACCGTCAGCTCGTCGCCTTGACATTGACCATGTCATTGCCTGCCCTTGCGCCAGTCCAGGCGTGGCGGTGGTGGCCCGAGGTTCGCAGGGGGTTCTCCGTCGCCGTCCTGGGCGCGCGGGTCGAGCGACAACACGGCGTCGCGCACGTCCTCCAGTTCGCCGAGAGTGGTCTTGGGGAAGGACAGGATGGCCGGGTTGGCGTCGGCGAGCCGGACCCGCCTGCCCTGGGCGGTCGCGTCCGTGACGATCACCGACGTGGTGGGCAGCTGCTGGAGCTGGTGCGGCTCGACGAGGAACTCGCGCGAACGTTGCAGCACCCGCTCCTTCTCCGAGATCTTGTCGGCGGTTCTGCCCCACTCGGTGGACTCCGCGATGTCGCCGGCCAGGTCGTGACTCTCGTCGCGGTCCTGCCTGTCGTCCTCCACCTGCGCGACCGTGGAGATGTAGGCGCCGTCGAGCCCCGCCAGCGAGGCGCTGATGGTCTCGGTGAGCTGGGCCAGCTCCAGCCGGTGCTCGGTGCCGACGTGCTCGCTGGCGACGCGGGCGTCCTCGGCGTTGCCGAGCCGCATGAAGGCCACCGCCGCGTGCCCGCGGCCCAGCCGCTCGCGTACGGTCGGCGTCAGGGACCTGTACGTCAGCACGAGCCCCGTACGCGAGGTCTCGCAGGCGTCCATCAGCCGGTCGAGCACGTCGCCCCTGAGCTTGTCGGCGCCCGCCACGATGATCGTGTGGTACCAGGGCCGGTTCGACGCGGGCGACTGGCGCAGGATGTGGGTGAGCGCGGTGGCCACGTACGTACCGAGCACCCGGTTGCCGAACACGCCCGCCTGGCGGTCCATGCTCACCACGCGCAGCCGGGCGGGCGGCAGGCGTACGGCCTCGGTGCCGAGCGACTCCAGCTTGCGCAGCTGCGACTCCAGCGCCCAGGCCCGCTCGATCACCACGCGGTCGCTCACCCCTCGGCCGAACAACGTGCCGATGCGCTCCAGCTGCGTCGCGGTGAGCAGCCCGAACCTCAGGTCGTCGCGCGGGTCGCCCACCTGCGCCAGCGCCCGCAGCGCGGCGGTGACCTGGCTGATCGTGGCGTTCTCCCCGAGCACTTCGAGCACCCGCTCCAGGATCGCGTTGTCGAAGCTGAGGTCGCGCGTGCTGCGGTGCTCCTCGCTGACGCTCACCACGTGCGCCAGCACGTCGGCGAACGCCTCGGGCTTGAGCGTGGCGCCCAGGTCGAGCTTGGGCAGGTCGGTCGGGAGCACCCAGACCAGGGGGTCGTCGCCGCCCTTGCGGGCCAGCTCGATCAGGTCCTTGGCGATCGCGCCCTCCGACAGGTCGAGCACGGTCAGGTGGCCGCCGCTGTAGAGGCGGGTCGCCCCGAGGAGGGTGATCAGCGCCGACCACCCGGGTAACGTGCCGCCCGCCACGTCGATGCGGTCGAGCTCGTCGGGCACGGCGACGGCGTACCAGGTGAGCTGCTTGTCGTGGCGGTCCTTCGACTCCTGCCACTCGCGGTAGCGCTGGGCGTGCTCCTCCTGTGCGCGGAACAGCTCCCTGTCGCGTTGGCGACGTCGGCGTTCGTCCTCGGCCTGCTGCTCCTGCACCTGGTGTTTCACCGCCCGGTCGCCCTGCACCAGCGCGTACGTGCAGATGCCCGCCACGCCGCCGGCGGCGACCAGGCCGAGCAGCGCGAACGACCACGCGAGGTAGCCCGCCGCCGCGACGGCCAGGATCAGCGCGATCACCACCAGCATGGACTTGCGGAAGCGGCGTACGGGCCTGTTGAGCATGTCCTCCTGGCGGCGCTCGCGGCGCAGGATCTCAAGCCGGGCAGGGTCGTCCTCGTCGGTGGGGGGCTGC
>NZ_SMJZ01000217.1 GCF_004348345.1 Nonomuraea longispora | reverse complement strand
GGAGGAGCCGGCGCCGGCTCGGGCTCAGGCTCGGGCTGCGGGGCCGGCTGCGGGGCCGGCTGCGGGGCCGGCTCGGCGGCCGGGGCCGCCTCGGGAGCCGACGCGGTGGCGCCTGCCTGGCCGTTCTCGTCGATGACGGCGAGCTCGGCCCCGACCTCGACCGTCTCGTCCTCGGCCACCACGATCTTGGTGAGGACGCCCGCGGACGGCGACGGGATCTCGGTGTCGACCTTGTCGGTCGACACTTCGAGGAGCGGCTCGTCAGCCTCGACGCGCTCGCCCTCCTTCTTCAGCCAACGGGTTACGGTGCCCTCGGTCACGCTCTCGCCGAGCTGGGGCATCTGTACGGAGACCGGCATCGTTATTCTTCTCTCGCGTTCTGATCTCGAGGGCTGGACTAGTTGTGTACGTGCAACGGCTTGCCGGCCAGGGCCAGCATCGCCTCACCGACTGCCTCGGACTGCGTCGGATGTGCGTGGATGAGCTGGGCGACCTCTGCGGGCAGCGCCTCCCAGTTGTAGATCAGCTGGCCTTCCGTGACGAGCTCGCCGATGCGCCTGCCCACCATGTGGACACCGACGACGGGTCCGTCCTTCCGGGCGATGACCTTCACGGCGCCCGAGGTGCCGAGGATCTGGCTCTTGGGGTTGCCCGCCAGGTCGTAAACCTGCTCGACGATCTCGATGCCGCGCTCGGCCGCCTGCGCCGAGGTGATGCCGACGGAGGCCACCTCGGGGTCGGAGTAGGTGATGCGCGGCACGCCCGCGTAGTCGATGGGCGGCGGGTTGAGGCCGGCGATGTGCTCGGCCACCATGATCCCCTCCGCGAACCCGGCGTGCGCGAGCTGCAGCGTCGGGATGAGGTCGCCGATGGCGTAGACGCCCGGCACGGACGTCTGGCAGTGCTCGTCGACCACGACGGCGCCGCGCTCGATGGTGATGCCCTGGTCCTCGAAGCCCATGCCCGAGGAGACGGCGCCGCGGCCGACCGCGACGAGCAGCAACTCGGCGTCGAGGGTCTTGCCGTTGGCGAGCGTGACGACCACACCGGTTTCGGTGGTCTTGGCGCCGTCGAAGAAGACGCCCAGCTCGTATTTGATGCCGCGGCGGCGGAAGGCCCGCTCCA
This sequence comes from Nonomuraea longispora, assembly GCF_004348345.1. Classification (GTDB taxonomy): domain Bacteria; phylum Actinomycetota; class Actinomycetes; order Streptosporangiales; family Streptosporangiaceae; genus Nonomuraea; species Nonomuraea longispora. Next base: position 13,662 of record NZ_SMJZ01000217.1, on the reverse strand, counting down.
GCAGCTTGGAGCTGGACTCCTCCTCGGTGGGCAGCAGGTGCGGCAGCGCCTCGACGATCGTGACCTCGGCTCCGAACGAGCGGTAGACGCTGGCCAGCTCGACGCCGATCACACCACCGCCCAGCACGATCACCGAGCTCGGCACGTGGTCCATCGTGAGCGTGTGCTCGCTGGTGATGACGCGCTCGCCGTCGATCTCCAGGCCGGGCAGCGTCTTGGGCGCGGAGCCGGTGGCCAGGACGACGTTGCGGCCTTCGTAGACCTCGGAGCCCACCTGGACCCTGCCGGGGCCCGCGAGGCGGCCCTCGCCCTCGACGATCGTCACGCCCGCACCCTTCAGCAGGCCCTGCACGCCCTTCCACGCCCTCGTGACGATCTTGTCCTTGAACGCGTGCACGCCCTGGACGTCGATGCCGTCGAAGCTCGCCTTGACGCCGAAGGACTCGCTCTCGCGGGTCTCGTCGGCGACCTCGGCGGAGTGCAGCAGAGCCTTCGTGGGGATGCATCCCCTGTGGAGGCAGGTGCCGCCGATCTTGTCCTTTTCGATCAGGACGACCGACTTGCCCAGCTCGGCCGCCCGGAGCGCGCAGGCATAACCGCCGCTGCCGCCACCTAGGACGACGATGTCATAGGCCACAGGAAGGCTCCTTGTCGGGGTGTTGTGATGCCCTCATCTTTTCATTTGTTTCAGATGCTTGCGTGCCGCTCTGCCAGTCCGATGAGCGTGCGCGTGATCGCACCGGTGCCGCCCTTCGGGATGTAACCGTACGGCTCGCCCTTGTTGAACGCGGGCCCCGCCATGTCGATGTGGGCCCAGCGCACCCCTTCGGGCACGAACTCCTTCAGAAAGAGACCCGCCGCCAGCATGCTGCCCCACCGCTCGGGCTGCAGGTTGGCGAGGTCGGCGATCGGTGAGTCGAGCCCCTTGCGCAGCTCCTCGGGCAGCGGCATGCCCCACGCGCCCTCGCCCGCGGCCTTGGCGGCGTCGAGGACGAGCTCCCTGACGGCGTCGTCGTTGGCCATGACGCCCGCGGTGCGCCAGCCGAGCGCCACGATTTGCGCGCCGGTGAGGGTGGCGACGTCGACGATCACGTCGGGCTCGTCCTCGGCGGCCCTGGCGATGCCGTCCATGAGCACCAGGCGGCCCTCGGCGTCGGTGTCGAGCACCTCGACCGTCTTGCCGCTGTAGCTGTGGATGACGTCGGAGGGGCGCTGCGCCGTGCCGCTCGGCAGGTTCTCCGCCAGGCAGAGGTAGCCGATCGCGTTGACGGGCAGGCCGAGCCTGGCGATGCCGATCAGCGCGCCGAGCACGGCGCCCGCGCCGCCCATGTCGGACTTCATCCAGTCCATCGAGGCGGACGGCTTGAGCGACAGGCCGCCGGAGTCGAACGTGATGCCCTTGCCCACGAACGCCAGGGTCTTGCCGGCCTCGGGGTGCTTGTAGGAGAGGCGGACCAGGCGCGGCGGGTTGGCCGAGCCCTGGCCGACGCCGATGAGGCCGCCGTAGCCGCCGTCCTTGAGCGCCTTCTCGTCGAGCACCTCGACGCTCAGCCCCGCCTTGCCGCCCGACTGCTCGGCGATCTCGGCGAACTTGGCCGGCCACAGGTCGGAGGGCGGCGTGTTGACCAGGTCGCGCACCAGGGCGACGGACTCGGCCAGCACACTCGCCCGCTCGGCCACGCCCTCGGGCTGGCCGGAGACCACCGTGAGCTCGGAGACGGGGGGCTTCTGCCCGCCGTCGGTGCGGTAGCGGGAGAACGCGTACGCCCCCAGCAGCGCGCCCAGCGCGACGGCCTCGGCCTCGTCGGGATCGCCCGCGGGCAGGACGAGCGCGGCGCGCGCGGTGCCGGCCAGGGAGCGCACGGCGGCGCCCGCGGCCCGGCGCAGGCCGTCGGTGTCGGGGGAGTCGCCCAGGCCGACCGCGACGAGCAGCGGCGCGGCGGTGGCGCCGAACGTCGGCAGCTTGGCCAGCTCGCCCGTCTTGCCGGTGAAGGCGACTGTTTCTAGCGAGGCGGCGAGCTTGCCGCCGAAGGCCGTTTCGAGGGACTCGTCGCCCGTCACGGGCCGGGGGCCGTCGGGGCCGGACCTGAAGCCGACGATCAACGCGTCGGTGTCGAAGGAGACGGGATCTGCTGAGTTCAGCCGCACAGTGGTCACGTAAACCGATGCTATCCACGGTTTCTCCGTACTCACAAACAGGGGTTCATCCTACCAATAGTCGTATGGGCGTTCGTAGAACATGGTGATAATGTCATTGGCTTCATGCTGCTGACGCTCGATCTGAATGACGCCCGGCCCCTGCACGAGCAGGTGGCCGGGGCCATCCGCCGCGCCATCGGTGAGGGCTCCTACCGTCCGGGCGACCGGCTGCCGCCCGCCCGCGACATGGCCCAGGCGCTCGGCATCAACGCCAACACCGTGCTGCGGGCGCTGCGTGACCTGCGGGACGAGGGACTGCTGGAGTTCAGGAGGGGCCGCGGAGTCAGCGTCGCGGGCCGTGCGGACGGGCGTGCCCTGCTGGTGCAGCGGGCGCGTGAACTGCTGGAGGACGCGAGAAAACACGGTTACGACCGTGACGACCTCATCGCCATCGTGGAGGAGTTGACGTGAACCACACGCTAGCCACCGCCGCGGCCTGGGGCCTGCCGGGGACCGCCGCCTTCGTCCCGGTCCTGGACACGAACCTCGACGTACCTGTCCGGACAGCAGCGCAGCTGCCGGCCTGGCGTGGCCGGCCGTTCTCGCCGCCGCCACGGGCGCCGGCGTGGGCGTGCTGCCTCTCATCGGGCCCGCCGGGGCTTCCGCGGGCCCCCGGCGGCGCCGCCATCATGTTGCGCGGCGGGGAGCGCCTGATCACCAGGTACCGTTCCGGCGGTCGGCTCGCGGTCAGCATCGACGACGCCGCACGCGGCACATCCCTCATCAACGCCCTCATCGCGGAGCGAGTGGAGCCATGAACAGACCTCTCCCCATCTTCATCGTCCTCGCCTTCGGGCTGTCCTGGGCGGCCGCGCTGCCCTTGTGGCTCGGCGGGGGCCTCGGCTCGCCCCTGATGCCCCTGCTGGCCACGGTCATGATGTTCACGCCCACCGCGGCGCTGCTCGGCGTGTGGGCCGTCACGCGCACGCCCTCCAAGGAGTGGGCCCGCACGACCGGACTCACGCTCGGCGGGAGCAGGAAGCGCACCGGCCTGATCGTGGCGGTCACCTGGCTCGGGGTGCCGCTGCTGGCGTTCCTCGCGATGGGGCTCAGCGCCGCCGCCGGCCTGGTCGCGCTCGACCTCGACCGGCTCAGCCTGCTCAGGGCGGCCCTCGAGGCGCGCGGCATGGAGATCCCCGCCGACCTCGGCACGGTCGCGGCACTGCAGATCGTCGTGGCGATCCTCGCCGGGCCGCTGCTCAACGCGATCCCCGCGCTGGGGGAGGAGTGGGGGTGGCGCGGCTGGCTGCTGCCCCGCCTCACCTCCACGAACGGCGTGCTCGCCGGCCTGCTTTTCTCCGGCGCGATCTGGGGCCTCTGGCACGCGCCGCTCACCCTGCTCGGCTACAACTACCCGAGCCTGGGCTCGTGGGCGGCGCTGTTCTTCATCGGCTTCTGCGTGCTGGCCGGGGTGCTGTTCGGCTGGCTGCGGCTGCGTACGGGCAGCGTGTGGCCCGCGGTCGTGGCCCACGGCTCGCTCAACGCGGTCGTCCCGCCCGTCCTGCTGCTCGGCGACGACGCCGCGCCTCCCAACGAACTCCTGGTCGGGCTGACCGGCCTGGTCGGCTGGGTCGTCCTCGCACTGGCCGGCGCGGCGCTGCTCCGCTTCTTCCCCGTACGCCAGGAGCCGCCGGCCGAGGCGCGGCCCGTCGCCGCCGACGCGCGGAGCTCAGCCGAGTAGCGCGCACACGACCAGCGTCGTGGCCGTGGCGGTCTCCACGAGCGCGCCCAGCACGTCGCCGGTGATCCCGCCGAGCCGCCGCCCGGCGTGCCGGAGCAGCAGCAGGGCGGCGCCGAGCCCGGCGAGCAGCCCGGCCGGCAACACGAGCACACCCGCTGTCCCGATCCCCGTGCCCGGAGCGGCGGGCCCGGCGGCGGGCCCGGCGGCGGTCGCCGCGCCGGTGAGGGAATCCACGACAGTGAGGGAATCGGCGCCCGCGAGAAACGCGGCCAGGCCGAGCGCGGCGGCGGCGAGCAGGGCGGCCGCGGTGACGAGCCACGGCGCTGGCGGGCGTACCGTGCCCGCGACCATCGCGCCGAGCCCGTCCGGCCTGGCGGCGGGCACGCCCGCGCGACAGGCCCACACCAGCGCCAGCCGTCCCGCCGCGCAGGCGGTCACGAAGGCCGCGTAGCCGGCGCCGGCCGCCGCGGCGGCCTGGATGAGCAGCGTGAGGACCAGCGTCATCACCCCGAACGGCCCGATGTCCGACTTTTTCATGATGTCGAGCGCCTGCGCGGCCGGCTTGCCGCTGCCCAGCCCGTCGGCGAGGTCGGCGAGCCCGTCGAGGTGCAGCCCCCGGGTCAGTACGGCCAGCGCCCCCACCGCCAGCGCCGCCCCCAGCAGCGGCGGCCCGTGCAACAGCGCAACGAGCGGCAACGGCAGCCCGGCGACGAGCCCGAGCATCAGCCCGACGGCCGGCGCCAGCACCATCGCCTGCCCCGCGACCTTCCGGTCCGCCCGTTCCACGCGTACGGGGAAGACGGTCAGCGTGCCGGCCGAGAACCGCCAGCCGTCCGCCTGCCGCCCCACCTTGGCAAACCCTCTCACCGGACCGCCGCCCTCTCCTCGTGCCCGGCCGACACCGTAACGCCGGTACGCGTTCGTATTTCACATCGGTAACGGACGATCCCGGTGCCCACTAGTCTGTCGGGATGCACGTGCTTGAACTCGAAGGCGTAGGCGTCCGCGTTGTCGGCAAGGCGCTGCTCGACGGCATCGACTGGCAGGTCGGCTACGGCGACCACTGGGCCGTCCTCGGGCCCAACGGCGCGGGCAAGACAACGCTCCTCTCGCTGGCCGGCGCCGTACGGCACCCCAGCGAGGGCACGGTCAAGGTGCTCGGCCACCCGCTCGGCCGGGTCGACGTGCGCGAGCTGCGCCGGCACATCGGCCTCGTCGCCTCCAGCCAGCGGCTGATCGACGAGGAGCTGATGGAGGAGGAGGGCGCGACCGCGCACACCGTGGTGCTCACCGGTCACACGGGGACGAGCGTTCCGCTGTGGGACAAGTACGGCGACGTGGAGCGCGACCGGGCTCACCGCCTGCTCGCCGACCTGGGATGCAAGGAACTGGCGGAGCGGCCGTTCCGCGTGTGCTCGCAGGGGGAGCGGGCGAGGATCCGCGTGGCCAGGGCGCTCATGGCCGACCCGGCGGTGCTGCTGCTCGACGAGCCGTTCGCGGGGCTCGACCTGCCCGCCAGGGAGGACCTCATCTCCGCCGTCGAGGACCTCGCCGCCACCAGGCCCGTGCTCACCACGGTGACCGTGACGCACCACCTGGAGGAGGTGCCCGCGACGACCACGCACGCGATGCTGATGCGCGACGCCCGGGTGCTCGCCATGGGCGCGGCGGACGACGTGCTCACCCCCGCCAACCTCTCCGACTGCTTCGGCCGCTCCCTGCACGTGGACCGCGTGGACGGCCGCTGGTACGCCCGCGCCGCACGCGCCTGACCCTCTCCGCGAGGCACACATGCCCGGGCGTGCGGCCGCTTCCCGGCCCGCGTCAGGATCGCCGCACGCGTCGATGCGTGCGCTTTCGGACGTGTCCCCGTCCGACCTCCCGCACGGGCCTGTGACGGCGTTCCCGGACGTGTCCCCGTCAGCGTTCCGGAGTGCGCTCGTGACGGCGTCCTGGACGGCCGTCAGAGCTCCAGCGGGCGCCCGGCGACCACCAGCGCCACATGCTCGGACTCGGCGGCCAGGCGCTCGTTCAGCCGTCCCAGCACGTCCCTGAAGGCCCGTCCGGCGGCCGTGGCGGGCACCACGCCCAGCCCCACCTCGTCGGACACCGCCACAATCGGCTCCGGGGCCCGCCGCCACGCCGCCACGAGGTCGTCGCAGCGCGCGACCACGGGCGCGCGGTCCCCCTCCCAGGCCCCGTACTCGTCGAAAACCGCCGCCACCCAGGTCCCCAGCCCGTCGATCAGCAGCGGTGTGGTGGCGCCCGTGATGGCGGTGGCCAGGTCGGTGGTCTCGGCGGTGACCCAGTGCGCGGGCCGCCGCTCCCGGTGCGCCCCCACCCGTTCCGCCCACTCGCCGTCCTCCCCGCCGGTCGGCCCGGTGGCGACATAAGTGACGTACGGCTCCGCCGCCAGCCGCAGCTCCGCCTCCGCCGACTTGCCCGAGCGCGCCCCGCCCAGCAGCAGCGTCCGCCGCGGCAGGCCCACACGGGCGCTTCCCTGGTTGCCTGCGCGGCTGGTCACGTCATCGGCGAGGTCGCCCGGAGAGCGGCCGGCCGGGCGGCACGCCAGCTCGGTGCCGTCAGGAACGGCGATCGCCCTCCACAGCCGCAGGCGCCTGGCCAGTTCCTCCTCCGACCGCACCCGGTGGTCGAGCCCGACGGCCACCACCAGGGTCGCGTCGTCGGCCAGCCCCGCGCGCCGCAGTGCGCCGAGCCGCTCCGGACGGTCCAGGAGGTCGATCAGCACGACGTCGTAGCGGGCGGGCCCGTCCGGCGGCGGTGTACGTCCCGCGGGCAGGTGGACAAGCATGGTTCCGTCGGGACCCGCCAGCCCCAGACCGCCCGCGAGCGGCCGGTAGCCGCTGGGCGGGCCGGTGAAGGGGTAGCGGGCCACGCCGTCCACGACCAGCTCGAACGGGCGGCGATGCTCGGCGGGCAGCCCGGCGCACGAGACGCACGAACACCCGGGTTCCGGCCAGCCCGCGCCGCCCGCCGTGCCGTTGAGAAGGAGCTTCACCGCGCCGAGCGTACAAAACCCGCACCGGCTCCCGCGCCCCCGGGGCACGGGCGTGGCCGCCGGGAACGTTCCAGAGCCGGCACGGACACGGCCGGCGCGGTCAGCCGGACGCCTTCGCCGTGGTGCGGCGGCGAGTGGCCACCAGCGCGCAGCCTCCGATGGCGACACGAAACGCGCGCGGCATCGATGGACCTCCGAACTCGGGAGTAGGGTTCCAGTGCCTGCGGAGGGTGCGCCGGCGAACTGGCGGAAAAGGAGCGTATGGCATGACATGGCGTTGGCGTTATGAAAATGCACATGGCGGTGAGGTAACGGATCGTCCTTTGCCGCGAGAGGTTTTTCCGAGCCAGGCGGACGCGGAGTCCTGGCTCGGCGAGAACTGGCGTGACCTGCTCGAATCCGGGGTAGAGCAGGTGGCCTTGCTCGAGGAGGACCGCGTCGAATACGCAGGAATGTCATTGCGTCCGGAGTGACTGCCAGAAACGGCGAAAACCCCTTGAGCGCATTCGTGGCTCAAGGGGTTTTCGCCGTTTGTGTGGTTATGGGCGAGTGCGGGGGCTCGCGGTCTTGGAGGGGTCGCGCTCGACGACCTGGCCGAGCACGTCGTCGATCCGCCGCAGCACGTCCGCGTCCAGCTTGACGCCCGACGCCCGTACGTTGTCACGCACCTGCTCGGGACGGCTGGCCCCGATGATGGCGCTGGAGACGTTCGGGTTCTGCAGCACCCAGGCGATGGCCAGTTGCGCCATGCTGAGCCCCAGGTCCGCGGCGATCGGCTTGAGCTCCTGTACGCGGGTCAGCACGTCGTCCCTCATCCACCGGGCGATCATGGAGCTGCCGCCGCTCTTGTCGGTCGCCCGCGAACCCTCCGGCGGCTGCTGCCCCGGCAGGTATTTCCCGGTGAGCACTCCCTGGGCGATCGGCGACCACACGATCTGGCCGACGCCCTCCTTCTCGCTCAGCGGCACGATCTCGGACTCGATGACCCGCCACAACATCGAATACTGGGGCTGGTTCGACACGATCCGGTCGAAGCCCATCTCGTCGGCGATCTTGAGGGCCTGGGCGATCTGCTCGGCGTTCCACTCGCTGACGCCGACGTAGAGGACCTTGCCCTGGCGTACGAGGTCGTCGAAGGTCTTGAGCGTCTCCTCGAGCGGGGTCTCGTAGTCGAAGCGGTGAGCCTGGTACAGGTCGATGTAGTCGGTCTGCAGCCGCCGCAGCGAGGCGTGGATCGACTCGGTGAGGTGCTTGCGCGACAGGCCGCGGTCGTTCTTGCCGGGGCCGGTCGGCCAGTAGACCTTGGTGAAGATCTCCACCGACTCCCTGCGTACGTCCCTGAGCGCCCGGCCGAGCACTGCCTCGGCCTTCGTCGCCGCGTACACGTCGGCCGTATCGAACGTGGTGATGCCCTCGTCGAGTGCCGCCTGAACGCACTGTTTGGCGGCGTCCTCCTCGACCTGGGAGCCGTGGGTGAGCCAGTTGCCGTAGCTGATCTCGCTGACCATGAGGCCGCTGCGACCGAGGTGTCGGAATTCCATGCATCCGACTCTAATCCCAGCACGTGGGGTGATCCGTTCGGGATAGGGTGCGCGACGTGCTGAAGCTCGTACGGCTGGCGCTGACGGCCGCCGTCGTGACCGCCATCGTGGTCCGGCTGCGCCGCCGCGCCCGCATGCCGGAGACGCCGTCCCCGCCGCCCGCGCGACCGCGACCGGCCGGGAGGACCGGGATGGGCCTGGCGTGGGCCGGCATCGCGGCGGTCGTGGCGCTCACCCTGGTGGCCGCGCTGGCCCCCACGGAGGCGCAGGAGACGGCCACGGCCCGGAGGCGGGCGTACGAGGAGGAACAGGACGCGTCGACCGCGCGGATGCTCGCCAGCGCGCAGCCGCAGCCCTGGGCCGTGGCCGATGACGGGTGCGTCCCCGAACGACGCGTGGCCAGGGTCAGGCCGGTCGACCCGAAGGTCAGGCGGGCGGTGAACCGCCAGTGGCGGCGGATCGAGCGGTGGCTGAAGGCCAACGCGCCGCGTACGTACCGGACGCTCGGAGCGCCTGGCAGGGCGCGCACGATCGCGATCGCCGAGGCGCAGATGGGCATGGACTTTCCCGACGACCTGCGCGCCTCGCTCCTGCGCCACAACGGCTCACGCGGAGCGGGAGCGTTCGGCTTCTCGCGGGACGGGACGCCGATCCTCGGCGCCCGCCAGATCAGGGACGCCTGGCGGGCGCAGTGCGCCAGGGAGCGCGCCGACGCAGGACGCGACCCCGCGGGCGAGGACGTGAGCGACCGGGCGATCCCGTTCCTCGGCGTGGACGGGAGGCGTGCCGTGCTCGACTCCATGGACGGCGCCGTCGGATGGGAGGGCGCAGGGCCCCGGCTGCCGTCCTACCACGCGCTGATGCGGGCCGTGGCCGACGCCCTGGAGACGGGTGCGGAGATCGACGGCCGACGGCCCGTGGTCAGGCGGGGCGTGCTGCGCTGGGACAACGCCGCGTACGACAACCCATAATTTCCCGACTTTTCGGAGTCTCCCGGAAAATCGGGAAAAAATGGTTACCGCTTTGGCTGTACCGGCTTGCCGCCCGGCAGGACCTGCGGCGGCGGGAAACGCAGCCGCCGGATCTGCAGCGCCCGCATGGCCGCGTAGAAGCCCACGCCCCGCAGGCTCTCGCCGGGCATCTTCTGCGCCACCTCCCGCTTCACCTTCCAGGCGACATAGACGGAGGTGAACAGCACGCCGATCATCATGATCGGCCAGCCGACCGCGATGACGAGGTTGAGCACCTGCGCGCGGACCTCCATCGGCCAGGGGATCCACGTCGCCAGCAGGATGAGTAGCGAGAACGGCAGAAAATACTGACTCGGCAGCCGGCGGGAGTCGACCCAGTCGCGCGCGAACTTGCGCGCGGGGCCCTTGTCCCTGGCCGGGAAATAACGTTCGTCGCCGGCGAGCATGCCCCTGCGGGCCTTTTCGCGTTCGGCGGCCTGCTTGGCCCGCATCTGCCGGTAGGCCTCTTTGCGGTCCTTGGGCGCGGAGACCGGCTGGCGCCGTTTGCCTTCGGCATCCCGGCGCTTGGGTGTGGGACGACCTTTGCCCTGGGGCTTAGGATCGTCAGTGGGGGCGGGGGTATCGTCCACGGAGGTTTGGGAACGGCGTCGCAACACGACGTCAACCCTACCTGGACTGCAACTTAGTGACGCCCTCGCGCGTTATGCGTAGGGTAATCCCAAGGCGGCTGCGCTGCATTGGGAACACCAGCACGACCTAGAAGGGGACGGCCGACGCGCATGAGCGTGATGAAGAGACTTTCGATGATCTTCAAGTCCAAGGCCAACAGGGCTTTGGACAAGATGGAGGATCCGCGCGAGACCCTCGACTACTCCTATCAGCGGCAACTGGAGCTGCTGCAGAAGGTGCGCAGGGGCGTGGCCGACGTCGCCACGTCGCGCAAGAGGGTCGAGCTGCAGATCACCGGCCTGGAGAAGCAGGCACAGCGTTACGAGGAGCAGGGCCGCAAGGCGCTGTCCGTGGGGCGTGAAGACCTCGCCCGCGAGGCGCTGCAGCGCAGGTCCAATCTGCAGACGCAGATGGCCGACCTGAAGGTGCAGCACGACAACCTGCAGGCCGAGGAGGAGAAGCTGACCACGGCTTCCCAGCGGCTGCAGTCCAAGGTCGACTCCTTCCGCACGAAGAAGGAGACGATCAAGGCCACCTACACCGCCGCCGAGGCGCAGACGCGCATCAACGAGGCGTTCTCCGGCATCTCCGAGGAGATGGGCGACGTCGGCCTGGCGATCCAGCGCGCCGAGGACAAGACGGCGACGATGCAGGCCCGCGCGGGCGCCATCGACGAGCTGCTGGCCAGCGGGGCGCTCGACGACTACAGCGGTGGCACCAAGGGCGACGACATCCAGGCCGAGCTCGACCGCATGGGCGGCGGCATGGACGTCGAGCTCGAGCTGGCCAGGATGAAGTCCGAGCTGGGCCAGGGCCCGGCGCCGCAGAGCGCCATCGAGCAGGGCCAGCCGCAGCAGCAGCCGCAGCAGCCGCAGCAGGCTCCTCAGCAGGCCCAGCAGCAGCCCGGCCAGACCCAGCAGTTGCGTCAGCCAGGGGAGGGCGCATGATTGTCAGGATCATGGGCGAGGGTCAGGTGGAGATCTCCGCCGACGACATCTCGGTCCTCAACGAGCTCGACACCGAGCTGGAGGCGGCGATCGACGCGGGCGACGAGACGTCCTTCCGCGCCAAGCTGCACGCACTGCTCGACAAGGTGCGCCACGTGGGCAAGGCGCTCCCCGACGACAGCCTTGAGCCGTCAGAGCTGATCCTTCCCCCCGCGGACGCCTCGATCGAGGAGGTCCGGGAGATGCTGGGCGACCAAGGCCTCATCCCGGGCTGAGCCCCCGTGCGCACCCGGTTCGCGCCCGACCGCGGCCTGACCGGCCGCATGGTCGTGACGATGTTCCTGCTCGGGCTGCTCTACGTGGTGTTCGTCGGCGTCCTGATCGCCCTGGGCGTGCGGGCGCTGACCGTGCTGGTGCTGGCAGGGGGTCTGCTGCTCGTGCAGTATTTCCTGTCCGACCGCATCGCGTTGTTCGCGATGGGAGGGCGGGAGGTCTCGCCGCAGGAGGCCCCCGAGTTGCACGGCATGATCGACCGGCTGTGCGCGCTGGCCGACATGCCCAAACCGCGGGTGGCGATCGCGGATTCCGACGTCCCCAACGCCTTCGCCACCGGCCGTAACCAGAAGAACGCCGTCGTCTGCGTGACGACGGGCATCCTGCGCCGCCTTGAGCCGCAGGAGCTCGAAGGCGTGCTCGCGCACGAGCTCTCGCACGTCGCCCACCGCGACGTGGCCGTCATGACGATCGCCTCGTTCCTCGGCATCGTGGCGGGGCTCATGACCAGGTTCGCCCTCTTCTCCGGGCTCGGCGGCCGCCGCAACGGCGGCCAGGGCGGCGTACCGGTCGGGTTGATCATCGTCCTGGTCTCCGTCATCGTGTACGCCGTCAGCTTCCTGCTCACGCGCGCTCTGTCGCGTTACCGGGAGCTGGCCGCCGACCGCGCGGGCGCGCTGCTCACCCAGCGACCGTCGGCCCTGGCCAGCGCGTTGGTCAAGATCAGCGGTGACATGGCCAGGATCCCGACCCGCGATCTGCGCGAGGCCGAGCCGTTCAACGCCTTCTACTTCGCCCCGGCGCTGGCCCCGGGCGAGACGCTCGCGAACCTGTTCTCCACGCATCCGCGGCTCGATCGGCGCCTGGAGCAGCTGACGAACATCTCCAAGCAGCTCGGAAGGGGCTGAACCCGTATGGGCTGGCTCGATGCGCTGCTCGGCCGGTCGAAACCGGTCAAGCCCAACCTCGACGCGCTGTTCGCGCTGCCGTCCGCGGCCGTGACGCTGCAGGCCGCGACCGGGCTCACGCCCACGGGTCTCGGCTCGGTGGCGTTCAGGGCGGCGGAGGGCGGCGCGTTCGCCACGCTCGAACGCGACGTCAAGGCGCTGCTGGGCGAGCGCGTCGAGGAGTCGGACGACGGCTACGGCTACACCTGGCTGCTCGTACGCCGCTCGCCCGACGCCCTCAGCGACCTGGTCACCGAGCTTCACGCGGTCAACTCGTCCCTGGAGGGGGCCGGGTTCGGGCCCTCGCTGCTGTGCTCGCTGGCCTCGTTCGCCGCACCGGACGACGGTCGCCGGCTGGCGGTCGTCTACCTGTACAAACGGGGCACCTTCTACCCGTTCGCGCCGCTGCCGGGGCAGCGGCGCGACAACGCGCTCGAACTTCAGGCCAGGGGCGCGCTGGAGGGCGAGCTGCCGCTGGAGAAGGACCTCAGCCGGTGGTTCCCCGTCTGGGGCGCGCCCGGCCTCTGACAGGGGCGCTCCTGAGCGACTATCACCCATGGTGATCTAATGCTCACGTGGAGCGAAGATTGTTCGTGCTCGCAGCATCCGCGTTCATCGTGGCGGCGGTGCTGGGCAGCGCGTGGATCACCGGCCAGTTCACCACGCCGGCGGTCGACAGAGCCCACGGGTACGTCAGCGAGCTGGCCGCCCGCGACCAGCCGTGGACGCGCCTGTTCCGGGTCAGCGACGGGCTGGCCGGGCTGGCGTGCGTGTCCGGCGTGCTGCTCCTGCCGAGGGCGGCGCGCGAGTGGCAGGGCTGGCTGGCGCTGGCCGCGTTCGGGCTGCTCACCTCCGCCTCCGCGGTGTTCCCCCTCGACTGCGCGGTGCTGAGCGACCCCGTGTGCGGGCTGCGGGAGCCGTCATGGCCGCACCGGCTGCACGCGCTGGCCGGCTCGCTGTCCACGGTGTGCGGGCTGGCCGCGATGGTGCTGCTCGGCATGAGGTGGCGGTCGTGGGTGGCGTGGTCGTTCACGTGGCTCAGCGTGTGCGCCACGGTGCTCATGGTAGGCGCGCTCGTGACAGGGCAGGGGGTGGGGATCGCGCACCGGGCCCAGCTGACGATGTTCGCGGTCTGGCTCGTGTACGCGGCCCTGCACCTGCTCGTGGCGGACGAGCACGAGGCGTCGGCCCCCGACCTGGCGCCCGCGTCCGTGACGCACGCCGCAACGGGTGTACGGGTGGACGGGGATCTCGGTGAGGTGCTGGCCCCCGATCCCGGCCTGGCACTCAACGCGGGCCCCGGCGTCGATCTCGGTGCGGCGGCGGGGAGGGCCGGCAGAAAAGCGGACAGAGCGACAAACAGGGCGACAAACAGGGCGACAAACAGGGCGAGGGACAGGGCGGCCGGTGGGCGG